>JBMYXO010000001.1:0-23598 GCA_049608465.1 Solirubrobacterales bacterium
CCGATGTGCCAGATGCTGCGAGCGCAGATCCTCGCCGGCAATCCGCCGCAGATCATGGCGTTCGAGTGACTCCGGCGCGGTCCGATGCCGATAGCAAGTCCAACGTGTATAAATGGTGTATGGGAAGAACACGCACCAATATTGAAATCGACGACGAAAACGTCAAGACGATCCAAGATCGTTACGGCTTGAAGACGAAAACCGAAGCGGTGGACCTTGCACTTAGACACCTAGCTGGCCGTCGGATGAGCAAGGAAGAGGCGCTTGGGATGTGGGGCGCGAACGCAATCGGCGAAATCCCCGAGGACGTTTGGCCGCACCTCGACGAGGATCAAGACGAGAACAGTTGATCCTCGTCGATACATCCGCATGGATTGAGTTCGATCGCGGAATCAACAGCACCGTTGGCAAGCGCGTAGCCGAACTGATCACAGTCGGGGAAGGAATTGCAGTCACCGAGCCAGTTCTGATGGAGGTGTTGATCGGCGCCCGAAACGCTTCGAGAGAAGCCGATCTGCGCGAACTACTTCGCAACTATGAGTTCTTGCCATTTGACTGCGTCGCGGACTTTGACTCTGCGATTCAGATTTACCGGAAATGCCGCGGCGCAGGAGTGACGCCAAGCGGACCGGTCGACTGCATGATCGCTGCAGTCGCTCGCCGTTTCGGTGTGACGATCCTCAGCCATGATGCGGACTTGGTGCGAATCGCGAAAGTGGTCGGGTTGCAAGTGGACACTGCATCGATCGAAATCGACTAGCCGACGCATCCGTTCGATTCCTGATTAGATGGCCGAGTGAGGCATCGTGTCACACGAGCGCTCACGACATTGGGGATTGTCTGTGGGATTGGGATGTCGGCGGTTTTGCTCGCCTTCGTCGTCGCAACCAGTACGGCTAACGCCGCGACGATCGGCTCGATCACTCAGCTTGCTGGCACCGCTGGCTGCACCACTGACGCCTCCACTCCCGTCGCCGGCTGCGGCACGGCCCGCGCGCTCGGCGGCGTGTCTCCCTTCTTCGGTTCGCACTCGGTCGCGCTGAGTCCCGACGGCAAGAACGCCTACGCCGCGTCGTTCACGAGCGACGCGATCACGGTGTTCGATCGCAGTTCTCGCACCGGCGTACTCACGCAAAAGTCTGGCCGCTCCGGTTGCGTGGCGCTCACGCCGTCTGCCGGGTGCGCAATCGGGCGCGGGTTGATCCGGCCGACGTCGGTGGCGGTCAGCCCCGATGGACGCTCCGTCTACGCCGCATCGATCATCGCCAATTCAGTCGCCGTCTTCGAGCGCAACCGCAAAACCGGTTCGCTAAGGCAGAAGCGCGGCAGTGCGGGATGCGTCGCCAACCAAGCCATCGAGAACTGCGCGATCGGTCGCGCGCTCGCGGGTGCGGACGTGGTCGCCGTCAGTCCGGACAACAAATCCGTCTACGTCGGCACCTTCGAGAGCGACGGCGTCGCCAGCTTCACGCGCAACCGCGCGACCGGCTCGATAACGCAGAAGGCCGGCACCGCGGGCTGCATCGTGGAGACTCCGCTCAGCGGCTGCGCCACCGGTCGCGCGCTCAACGGTGCCGAAGGTTTGACGATCAGCCCCGATGGCAAGTCCGTCTACGTCGGTGCAGCGATCGGCAACGGCGTCGCGGTGTTGCGCCGCAGCACGTCGACCGGCAACCTCTCGCAGGCCACCGGTGTAACCGGTTGCTGGGCCTTCCAGGCCGCCAATGGCTGCTCCGAGGGTCACGGCCTAGTCGGCGCGGACTCGATGCAGGTCAGCCCCGACAACAAACACCTCTATGTTGCGTCGGGCGTCGGCAAGTCGATCGCGGCCTTCCGCCGCAATCGCAGCACCGGCTCGATCCTGCAACTGCGCGGCATCGCCGGTTGCTACGCCCAGGCCGCACACACGCTCGGCCGGTGCGTGACCGGCGTGCAGCTCGATACTCCGGAGGGGATCGTCGTCAGCCCCGATGGCAACAGCGTGTACGTCGGCTCGTTCTTCAGCAACGCTGTCGCCGTGTTCGACCGCGTCGCCTACACCGGCACACTCACTCAGCGCGCCGGCCCGAACGGCTGCGTCGTCGATCCCGCCACCAGCGGCTGCAACACCGGTCGCGCACTGCTGGGCGCCAACGGATTGGCGATCAGCGCCGACGGTAGGCGACTCTACGTCGGCGCAGCCAACAGCAGCGCGATCTCCGTCTTTTCACGATCGGTGCCGCCCCCCGGCAACGTGAAGGTCAGCGTCCCGAGCCGCGTGCGGGTCGCGATCGGCAGCAGCGTCAGCGTGCCGGTTTCGTGCACGGGCTCGAAGAACCGCCTTTGTCCCGGTGGCATCTCGCTCGCACAGTCGTCAAGCAGTGCTGCTCGAACTGCAGCGCGGCGCGGCGGGTCGTTCAGTATTCCGAGCGGCCAGCGCCGCAACGTCTCGATCGCGATTCCATCGTCGTTGATCCGCGCACTGCGTTCGAGTGGTTCGGTTCGTGCAGTCGCCTCGCTGCGAGTGGTCCTGCCGAACGGCAAGATTCGCAACACACGCCAGAGCATCGTGCTGATCGCGGCAACCCCCGGCTTCACCGGCAGCAATCCATTCGACCGAAAGCGAACGCCATGACCGACCGCAACAAGGACGGCGACCAAGACAAGCGCGGCCTGACTCGATCCGACCTGCTCAAGCGCGCCGCCGCGCTGGTGCCGGCAGTGGCGCTCGCCCGCTACGAGGACGCGATTGCGCAGATAGCTCGCGCCTCGGCCGTTGGTTCATCGAACGATCTGCGCGGCATGAACGTCGTCCTCTTCATCACCGACCAGAACCGGGCGATCCAGAACTTCCCGCGTGGCTGGTCGAAGAAGAACCTGCCGGGGTTGGAGCGGCTCAAGCGCAACGGGCTCGAATTCCAGAACGCATTCACCAATGCCTGCATGTGCTCGCCGGCGCGTTCCACAATGGCGACCGGCTTCTTCCCCGCGCAGACCGGCGTGCGCTACACGCTCGAGGAGGACATGCCCGCCGATCAGTACCCGCAGGTCGAGACGCCGATCGACTTCGAGAACTTCGCCTCGGTGATGATGGCTGCCGGGTACAACGTCAGTTGGAAGGGAAAGTGGCACCTCAGCAAACCGGCGGGCGAGCTCTGGGCGCCCAACGACGTCGCCAAGTACGGCTACGCGCACTGGAATCCGCAGGACGCAGGCGCCAACCAGGATCCGCCGCAGGCCGGCGGCGGCACCTACAACAACGACGGCCGCTACATGAACGAGAAAGGTCCCGTGCGCAAGGGTCAGCAGGGCGTGCTGCAGTACGTCGATTCGCAGGCCGCCAAGGAGCAGCCGTTCTTTCTGGTCGTCTCACTCGTCAACCCACACGACGTGCTGATGTATCCGAAGAGCCTGACCGAGGCCGGCTACGGCGACGAATGGCTGGTCGGAGATGTGCAACTGCCCGCGACCGTCAATGAGGACCTCTCGACAAAGCCGAAGGTGCAGGCCGAATTCCTCAAGCTCTTCGGTGCCGCCAGCGGATTCCTGAAGGACGACCGAGAGAAGCTCAACTACATCAATTTTTACGCCAACTTGATGAAGTCGTCGGACCGCCACCTGGTCAACCTGCTCAACCGACTCGAACGCAACAAGTTGCTCGACAACACGCTTGTGATCGCCACCGCTGACCACGGCGAGATGGGCGTTGCACACGGTGGTCTGCGGCAGAAGAACTTCAACTTCTACGAGGAATCCATCAAGGTGCCGTTGGTCTACTCCAACCCCAAGTTGTTCCCGCGACCGAAGCGGACCAAGGCGCTCGTCTCGCACGTCGACTTCCTGCCAACACTTGCCTCGCTGTTCAAGGCGCCGAAGGCCGCGCGCACGAATTGGCAGGGCGTGGACTACTCGAAAAAGGTGCTCAAGCCAGGGTCGAAAGCACCGCAGGACTACATCGTCTTCACCTACGACGACTACCAGTCCGGTCAGGCTCGCGGCCCTTATCTGCCGCCGCCCAACCACATCGTCAGCGTTCGCGAAGCGCGTTGGAAGTTGGCCGAATACTTCGACATCGAGGGCAAGGTTGCCAGCGAGTGGGAGATGTACGACCTCAAGACCGACCCGAAGGAAACGACCAATCTCGCCTGGCCGGGCTACACCCGCACGGCCGAGCAGGAGAAGCAGTTTCAACGACTGCAGAAGAAGTTGGCACGGATCAAGCGGACGCGGCTCAAGCCGTTGCCGACTACGCCCGTACCGCAAACTGCCCCAACTTGATTCAGGCGCGCTGCTCTTGAGGCTGGTCGGCTGCGCGGCGCCGCTGATCGCGGCGGCTGATCTCGCCGCCGGTGCCACTACCTTCGACCGATGCGGAAATCGTTTTTAATTCTGTGCGTGGTGCTGGGCGGCCTTCTGACCTTGAGCGTCACGACTGCCTTGGCCGCGACCGATCAGATCGACTGCATCGACGGCGGGGCGATCCCGTTCACGGTCGAGGCGTTGCAGCAGCCAGCAAACGCCGAGACAGGCACATCGTCAGAGGCCGCTGCATTGCGGGCTGTATTGGCGAGCAATCCTGCGGCCGCCGGGCTGCCCGCAACGGGATGGTTCGTGCTCGCGCGCAAGACAGTGGACGCCAACGACTACGTGCGATTCGGCAATGGACCGCTGACCTCGCTCAAGAGCTTGTTGCTGTTGCGGGTTGCCGGTGGTCCGTGGCGACTGCATCCAACGTTCGCCCAGAGTTGCGTGCTGCGCAAACTGCATGCCGACGGGCGCCCGTCGACGCCGTGGAATGTCGTTCCGAGGCGAATCCCGATGAACCGCAACTCTCGCCGCGTGTGGATCCAGATGACAGAGACTGGATGCGCAAGCGGAAAGCCAGCTGGCGAACGTGCGTCGGTGCCGGTCATCGAGTACACGCGGACGAAAATCACCCTTGTTGCGCGCGTCGAGCGGCCGCCGGGGACTCAGACCTGTGAAGAGAATCCACCGACGTACCTGAAGGTGAAGCTCGCGCAGCGAATCGGCGGTCGCGCCTTGGTCGACGGGGGTTCGGCACCGGCCAACTCCCGCCTCAGTCGCAAGCAACTCAAGCGGATTCGCCAGCGGCGCAATCGCACGAGCGTCCTTACGTTCACGCGTTCGCAGCAGGAGGTTTGCCTCGACCTCGCCGACGGCGAAGTGACGATTCCGGGACTGAGACTCAACAAGAAGCAGCGCAAGCGGGTCGAGGTTCTCAGTTCTCGGTGCCCGTCATGACCGGTCGGCCAGCGAAATAGCCGCGAACCGCTTGGTTCGATCGTCGCGCTTGCCGGCGAGCACTCCCAACCACGCGGCGATTTCACCGGTCTTGAGCTCGGGCATCGTCAGCACGACTTGCTCGATGTCAATCCAATCCTTCGGTCGGTCGAATAGCGCCTTGCAGACGATCAGGTGCTCGGGCGAGAGCACCTGAATTGTCGTCTCGCCGAACGGCTGCCTGCGGGTGTGCCGCGCCATCTCGTCATGGAACTCGACGTTGGCCATGAACAGGTCCACGGGCGTGCGGCCCCACGCCACTCGGCATTGGCCGTCGCGTTCGAGTAAATCGCGGTCGGCGTTTGTATCCACGCCGAGCACCTCGAACGTTTTCGCAACGCGTTCGAATTCGGCGGGCGGTAGGAAGACATTGAGATCGATGTCGATCGTCGCGCGCGGCGTCGCGTAGTAGGCCAGCGCTATTGCGCCGCCGAACGCATGGGGGATCTTCGCCGTCTCCAGCGATTGAGCGAGTGCGACTACTTTTCCGGGTAGCGTCGGCTCAGGCACGGGCTTAGATTCTTCCGGCTGGGATCACCGGGAATGTCAGCTGCGACGGTGTGGCTCGGGACGGGATCGCGTCGCCGAGGAGCATCAGGTCGACCAGCTCGGCGCCGCGCTGCTCCGCTGACTTGCCGACGTGGCCGAGCGCTTCTTCGGTCACCGGCGAGTGTTTACCGTTGGTGAGCGCGTCGAGAAGTAGCTGGCGTAGACCGGGGGCAACGGCGTGGCCGTCACCGAGTGCCCTCAGTAGTTCAGTGCCCGCGGCGTCGGCTGGAGACAATCGGACTGGCACCCCGATGCGCCGCGCAGCCTCGATGATCGCGCTCTCGTCGAATTCGTTCTGGGCGCGGCTCTCGGCGAGCACCAGGTGAGAGTGGTCGAGCGATGCGAATGTCGCCAGCGTCCGCGAACGCGGGCCGGCGGGCGTTACACGTGATTCACGGATCTCCCACCGGCCGGGACGGCTTTGCTTCAGAAATGCCATAGTGGTCATAATAACCACTATTGCCAAATTGCGTGACGACGGCCGGATCGGAAACCGGCTCCCACCGCCGTCGCAACTGGCACAATGGCCGGACCAGAGAAAGGAGGTGGTCCGACTGAATCACATGTATTGCGGGACGCTGGAGGTGCGGGAACGCTAGGCGGTGGTTCGTCTCGGTCGTCGGGTGACTGGCTTCGCGAGACCAACAGGGTGTGAGCCGCTTGGCGGAATCCAACCCTGGCACCGGCGGGCAGCAGCTGACGCTGCGATTCGGGGGCGATAGTCCCACCGCTTGTCCGCTCTGCTTCAACCCAGAGTCGACAACCGAAACCCGCTGAAAGTCGCACCGGCTGAAAACGAAGGGCCGCCTCCGGGCGGTCCTTCGTCGTTGCATGGCCAGCACTTTCCGGCGGACTACTTAGAATTGCTGCCATGACATCGCGCGGCTATCTATACGCAGCCATCATCGGCTTCTTCATCCCTCCAGTGCTCGTTGGCTACTACGTCGTCGAGAACGGTTTTGACCTGATCGACATCCTCAACGCGATGGTCGACAACACGATTGCGTTGGCGGTCTTCTGCGACCTCACGTTCACGTGCTTGGTCTTCTTCGTCTGGGCGCGCAAGGAGGCCGCCGAGCTGGGAATTGAGCGCTGGTGGCTCTGCATCCCGGCGACGGTGGTCATCGGACCGTGCTTCGGCTTTCCGCTGTTCCTGCACTGGCGCGAGCAGATTCGGGAATCGGCAGCCCCCGGCTGACCGCGTCGAACTATCGGGCTATTGGGCGGGCGACATCTCCGAGATGAACTCGCGAACCACTTCAAACGACCCGTCGATCAACACGTCCTCGACCAGCGGGTCGATCATGTCCAGTTGCTGAGTGCGCTCGTCGCGGTGTTCGAGCGCGCGCAGTTCCTCGATCGTGCCGTCGAACAGGCCGAACGTGAGGACAACGTTGGGATCGTCTGCTTGGCGGCATGCGTACACAGCCTTGAACTTCTCGACGATCTCATCTGGCATTTTCTGCGGTTTCTCGCCGAACTTCTCGATGAACTCGTCTACGCGCCCGTCGCTGATGCGACGAGCGGTCATTGCGCAAATCATTGTTATCTCCTAGATATGTGGAATAAAGGGCCGCTGGAACGCCGACCCAACTCTCAGGATTATCACCGGCTTGAGCTGCAGGTTGCTTCGTATGCCAACTAGCTACTTCGGTGGAAGCGACTGCGCGAACGCCAGACCGCGCTCAACCCACGCCTTCAGCGCCGAGTCATCGGCGAGCGCCTGTCCGTCAACATCGACAAAGCCCCGCATCGGCTTGCCGGTGAACCGCATCTCGGACGCGCCTTCAATAGTCAGCGCTTCCTCGTATGCACTTGGTCCTACGCGAACCATCAGGTTTTCGCCGATCGGACCGCAGAGCATGTTGCCGTTGACCATGAAAGCCAGGCCGCCGAACATCTTGCGTTCGGTGACGCCGTCGACGTCGATCAAGATGTCACGGACGCGGTCGGCGAGGGCTTCTTCGTAGGCCATCGCCCAAATCTACATCGAGCGGCAGCCGTTCCGCCGCGAGAAGTGGGAGCATGTGAATCGTCCGCGGTACGTCCGCTCCGCAAGTAAAGCGTGCGCGAACTGTCGCCGAC
Organism: Solirubrobacterales bacterium; assembly: GCA_049608465.1. GTDB lineage: Bacteria > Actinomycetota > Thermoleophilia > Solirubrobacterales > JACPNS01 > JACPNS01. The sequence continues at coordinate 7,915 of JBMYXO010000001.1, forward strand.
AACCTCATCGTGCGTGCGCCATTCCTTGCTCTCATAGCTGCAACCGCCGTCGCGGCAATCTTCGCGCCCTCGGCCGCTGCCTTCAGCGAACCAAAAGTTCTCGCCAGCAAGAACGGGGTACTCAAAACAACGTTCGTCGCCGAAGAGGGTCCCGCCACCGTCGACGGCAAGACGATCCACGGCACGATGACGATCAACAAGCAGTACCCCGGGCCGACGCTCAAGCTCAAGCCGGGCGACCGCGTTGAGATCAAATACGTGAACCGCCTGCGCGAGGCGACCAACCTTCATTTTCACGGCCTGCATGTCTCGCCGGCCGGTCGTGCCGACAACGTTCTGCGGCGATTCCGTCCAGGCACTACCAACATCGTCTCGCTGCGGATCCCACACGACCACCCAAACGGTCTCTACTGGTACCACCCGCATCTACATGGACAGGTGAACACGCAGGTTCTACGCGGGATGGCCGGGATGATCTCGATTGAGGGCGGCAGCGCTCGCGTCAAGAAACTCGCCAAGTACAGGAAGCGCAGCATCGGCTTGACGTTGATGCAGTACGACCAGACCGGCACACAGGTGATCAATCCGAACGATCAGAATGACTTCACTGCAACGACGCTGGTCAATGGAAAGCTTGGGCAACGGATCAGGATGCGCCCGGGCCAGACCGAGCTGTGGCGCGTCGCGAACATGAGCAATGAAGGCTTCTATCGCCTGCACCTCGAGGGGCACAAAGTCTGGATCGTCGGTCAGGACGGCAATCCAACACGCGTCGCGCAGAACACCAGCCAGTTCGTGATTGCGCCAGGCTCACGCTACGAATTCTTGGTGCGACCGGCAAAGGCTGGAACGTTCAAGTTCCGTCAACTCCAGGAAGACGTGGGTGGCGGGTCGATCTACCCCAACCAAAACCTGCTGACGCTCAACGTTACGGGCCGCTCTGCGACCTCGCAGCGCATCCCGCGCAGGATCAAGAACTTCACCGACCTGTCCAAGTCCAAGGTGAAAACCCGCCGTACATGGCGGATCGCCTTCACGCCGAACAACGCCCCGGTCTTTCACGGCTTGATCAACGGCAAGGCATTTGACCCGGACCGCATCGACACCGTTGCAAAGATCGGCGATGTCGAGGAGTGGACCTTCCGAAACGAGACCGACACCGCACACCCGATCCACCTGCACACCAACGACTTCCAGGTGACAAAGGTCAACGGCAAGTCACGCCGCGCCCCGGCACCGATCGACAACTACATCCTGCCCGCGAACGGTTCGATCACGTTCCGCTTCAAACCGCATACCTACACCGGCGTCGCGGTGTTCCACTGCCACATCCTCTTCCACGAGGACAACGGGATGATGGCGACGATCAAGTGGTCGCGCGGCGCGGCTAAGGCATCGGTGCGCCCGACCCGCAGCCTCGGTGCGTATTTGAGCTCGGCGATCTCCGCCAAAGTCTTTGACCCGGCGACGGCGCCCGACGATCTCAACCCCGCCGAGCACAGTCATGGCGATGGCGCGGAGGCCGAGCATCGGCTGCATCTTCAGGCCGTAAAGGCCAGTCGCTCGATCCCGGGAGCCCCAGATACAGGAGATCCCAACGACTGGCTCTTCTGCCGGCTCGACGAAATTCAGTCCTGAATCCTCCTTGAAAGCTGCGTAGTATGTCGGCGATGGTTTTTCGACGCTCGGCAGTCGTCGTCGCCGTATTGGCCGCGGCATTCACCTTCTGCACCGCACAGGCGGGCGCAGTGACGATCGGGGCAGACCTGACGCGCACGCCCAACGTTGGCTACGGCTGCGAGATCACCCCCGGCACCGGGGCGTTTGGGCAGCGAATCTACTTGCCGACCGGCATGTCGAACTGCACGTATCTTGCGACGTCCGCCGATCTCGCCGAGTCGCCACAGGGGCTCAAGCCGGGCGGAATCCTCACCAGCGTCAGCGTGCGCGCGGGCCCCACGACCGGACCGATGCAGGCGACGATCCTGCGGGCGACTCGCAGTTTTCTCGGCTTCCAGTGTTGCTACTACGCAGGCGCCAGTCGAACGTTCACGCCAGCACCGAACACTGTCACACGAGTGCCGGTGCGGCTGCCGATGCGAAACGAATTCGATACGCCGAACGCGACAGAGACGGTCGACTACCTGGCGCTCACTGTGCTGGCGCCTGGCGTGCCGATCCCGATGGTCGACCTCGGCGGCGGCATGTTGCCGGGCGCGATCTCGTTCCATCCCTTCGTGGCACCGGGAGACGTTCGCGTCAATGGCGCCGGCCTGGGAGGATTGGTTCCGCTGATTGCCGGTGACTTCCAGCCAACATGTGGCGCCAGCGCGGCCTCTTTAAGAGGTGGTGCTGTGCGCGGCACGCGCGTTCGAACGGCTGCCAGCCGATGTCTCGCGGCGCTGACGCTTTCCCGCAACCGTGCACGCCTCAGATCTAATCGCGCGCGTCTTCCGCTGCGTTGCAACTCGGCGGTCGCCTGCATCGGCAAGGTGAGATTGCAGACAAGACGTGGCAGGGGCTCAACCGTTGCCTCCGCACGCGTCAAGATCGCCGCCGCCGGTACGCGCACGCTCAAGCCGAGGCTGACCAAGCGAGGCAAGCGGCTGATGGCGCGCAAGCGGTCACGCAAGCTCTGGTTGAACGCCATCGTCACCGACGGCAGCGGCGCCAAGGGCCGAGTGTCGACGCGCGTCACCCTGCGGCGCTGACGCACAGATCCCACTTGCAAGATCCGGCCCTGCGTGGGTAGAATCACGTGGGTTGTTGATGGTGCAGGTTGAACTATTGGCGGAGACGGTTGCATATGAGTTCCTACCCCCACTTACTTGAACCGCTCGATCTTGGCTTCACGCAACTGAAGAACCGCGTGATCATGGGGTCGATGCACACCGGTCTTGAAGATCGCAAGCGCGACTCGGGGCGACTCGCGGCGTACTTTGCCGAGCGGGCGCGCGGAGGCGTTGGGCTGATCGTCACTGGTGGCTTTGCTCCGACTTGGCGCGGATGGGCACTTCCGTTGGCAGGCTCGATGAACTCCAACGCTGCGGTGCGACGACACCAGCCGATCACCAAGGCCGTCCACGACGAGGGCGGCAAGATCGCTCTGCAATTGCTGCACACGGGCCGGTACGCCTACCACCCGCTCTCGGTTTCGGCCTCGGCGATCAAGGCCCCGATCAACCCCTTCAAGCCGCGCGCGCTGAGTGACCGCGGCATCCTCAAACAAATCGATTCGTTCGGCGCCGCCGCGGCCCGCGCCCGCGAGGCCGGCTACGACGGCATCGAAATCATGGGCAGCGAGGGCTACTTCATCAACCAGTTCCTCGCCGAACACACGAACAAGCGCACCGACCGTTGGGGCGGGCCGTCGGAGAACCGCCGCCGTCTTGCCGTCAAGATCGTGCAGGCCTGCCGCGAAGCCGCAGGCGACGACTTCATCATCGTCTACCGAATCTCACTGCTCGATCTCGTGCCCGACGGTCAGACATGGGACGAGATCGTCGCGCTCGCACACGAGGTTGAAGCCGCCGGAGCGACGATTCTCAACAGCGGAATTGGCTGGCACGAATCGCGCGTGCCGACGATCGCCACGTCTGTGCCGCGTGAAGCCTTCACTTGGGTCACGCGCAAACTGAAAGGCGTCACCAATCTGCCGGTCGTAGCGAGCAACCGCATCAACATGCCCGAGTCCGCCGAAGAAATCCTCGCTCGCGGCGATGCCCACTTGATCTCGATGGCGCGTCCGTTTCTCGCCGATTCCGACTGGGTGAACAAGGCCGCCGAAAACCGGGCGGCAGACATCAACACCTGCATCGCCTGCAATCAGGCCTGCCTCGACCACATCTTCGTACGCAGGCATGCCAGCTGCCTGGTCAACCCGCGCGCCGGGCGCGAAACCGAGTTCAATTACGAACCGACCGCCAAGCCCATGCGGATCGCCGTCGTCGGCGCTGGCCCAGCGGGACTGGCGGCAGCCACCGTCGCCGCCGGGCGCGGCCACAAGGTCACGCTTTTCGAGGCGTCGGACGAGATCGGCGGCCAATTCAATCTCGCCAAGCTCGTTCCGGGTAAGGAGGAATTCAGCGAGACGCTGCGCTACTTCAGGCGCCAGATTGAGAACACCGGCGTAGATCTACGTGTCGGCACCAAGGCAACGACCGCGCAGATCAAGTCCGAGAACTTCGACGAAGTGATCATTGCCACCGGTGTCTCGCCACGCACGCCGTCGATTCCCGGCATTGACCACAGCAAAGTTGTCAGTTACATCGATGCTCTGACCGGAGCGCCGCTCGGCAAGCGGGTAGCCGTCGTCGGCGCCGGCGGCATCGGCTTCGACATCAGTGAGTTTCTCGTCACCGGTGAATCGCCGACGCTCGACCTCGAAACCTGGAGGCGCGAGTGGGGGGTGGGCGATCCAGCAGATGCACCGGGTGGACTGCTCAAACCCAGTCCCGACCAGCCGGAGCGCGAAGTCTTTCTGCTGCAACGAAAAAAGAGCAAACCCGGGAAAGGACTCGCCAAGACCACCGGCTGGATCCACCGCACTGCGCTGCAGCACAAGCAGGTCGAGATGCTCGCCGACGTCAGCTACGACAAGATCGACGACGCCGGGCTACACATCACGATCGCCGAAAAGGAATCGCGTGTGCTCGACGTCGACAATGTCGTGATCTGCGCCGGTCAGGATTCGCGCCGTGATCTGCACGACGAACTCGTAGCCGCCGGAGCCTCCGTACATCTGATCGGCGGCGCCGACGTCGCGGCCGAGCTCGACGCCAAGCGCGCGATCAAGCAGGGCAGCGAACTCGCAGCCTCGCTGTAGTTGCCGGCCGAAACAAAAGGCAACCGCGTGAGCGCCCGCGTACGAAAGAAACTATTAAGAACCCCCGCCCTCGAATCGGCGAGAATTGCACGATGAACAAATCTAACTCCAAGCTTGTCTACGGCCTCGTAGGAATCGCGATCGTCGTCCTCGTAGTAGGGATCGCGCTGGCCGGCGGCGAGGATTCCAACGACGATTCCGGACTCTCGCTCCAGCCGACCGAGCAGGCACCGACGAGCGAGAATGCCGAGGATCAGAGCGACAAGGGTGCAGACCGCAAGTCCGCTCCGAACATCTCCGGCAGCGACGTCACTGACCCGAACAAGACGATCTCACTCGACGATTTCAAGGGCAAGCCGGTCGTGGTCCAAGTGTGGGCTTCGTGGTGTCCGATCTGCAACGAGGAGGCCCCGGACATCGCCGCGTTCCAAAAGGAGAATCCAGACGTCGCTTTCATCGGCGTGAACGTCGAGGACACCCAGTCAGACGCGATCGCCTACAAGGAACGTCACGGCCTGACGCACGAACAAGACATTTCCGACCCGGACCGCAAGGTCGAGGGCCAGCTCGGCTTCACGGGCCAGCCCAACTCGATGGTGATCGATGAACAGGGCCGGATCGTGCAGCTGTTCCCGGGCGCGGTTTCAAAAGAGCAGCTTGAAGAAGCGCTGAACAAGATCTAGTCAATTGCGCGACGCCAGCCTCGCAACTTTTCTGATCACGTTCGCAGCGGGCGCGGTCTCGTTCATCTCACCGTGCTTTCTGCCGCTCGTGCCCGGCTACATCGCGTTCATCTCGGGCGGAGAGCCGAACGACCGAATGCTGCGAGTCGGGTTGTTCGTCTCCGGCTTCACGCTCATTTTCGTGCTGCTCGGGTTCGGCTCCGGCGCGGTCGGCGGATTTCTGCTGGAGAATCGCCGCACGCTCGAGATCGTCGCCGGTGTGTTGATAACAGTTTTCGGCGCGCTGATGGTTCTGCCGCGACTGCCCTGGTGGCTCGAACGCGAACATCGCATGGAGCTCAAGCCGCCGAGCGGACGATTTGCCGCGGTAGGTCTCGGCGCCGCGTTCGCGATCGGTTGGTCGCCCTGCATCGGCCCGGCGCTGGCAACGGCGTTGACCTTCGCGGCGACAAGTGGCGACGCCGTGACCGGCGGCGCGATGCTGTTCGTCTTCTCACTCGGCCTCGGACTTCCGCTGCTGCTGGTTGCTCTGCTCGCCGACCGCGTGGCACCCGGCATGGGCGGTTTGACCAAACAAAGTCGGAAGTTCCAGATCGGCGCAGGGTCGTTGCTGATTGCCTTCGGTGTCTTGATGGCGACCGGTGTGATCGGAAACTGGAGCGCGCGGCTTTCGGGCACTTCACCGTTCGGTCTGTAGCGCGCGTACCGATTCGGCCAAGGAGTGGGTTGATCGTCCACCCCAGGCCGCTGATCGATCGAACAAAATTTTCACAGCGTAAAGACACTGTCCGGCAAAGCCGAATGATTAGCAACGGACTGATCCGCCCCACGTCTGCAAAACATGACCTCGCCCCTCACTATCTACGAGCGCTCGGATTCCGCCCCGCTGCCAGTTGCTCGCATCGCGATAGTTGCCATCGCGCTGGCCTGCGCCATCGCCTCTTCGATTAGCGCTCCGGCGGCGAACGCAGCCAGGGCGAGCAAGCCCACGCAGATCTGGGTGTCGCCAAATGGCAACAACGGGGCCGACGGCTCGAAGGCCCGACCGCTGCGTTCGCTCGCCGCCGCCCGTAATCACGCGCGGCGCGTGATGCGCAGAGGTCAGAAGGCAGATGTCCGCATCCTGCTGATGGACGGAACCTTCCGCCTCAAACGCTCGCTGTATCTCGACTGGCGCGATTCCGGACGGGGAGCGCACCGGGTGATCTACGCGGCGGCGCCGAAAGCCAAGCCGATTGTCAGCGGATCGATCCCGGTCCGCAATTTCAAGCTCTACGACCGAGCAGCGCGGATCTATCGCGCCAAGGTGCCCGTCGGTAGTCAGTCCCGCCAGCTCTACGTGAACGGACGCCGGGCGATTCGCGCCCGCAGCACGACAAACCCAAATGGATTCACGCGCACCGCCGCCGGCTACGAGGCCCCCGACGACTCGATGGCCAGCTGGCTCAGACCGAGCGACCTCGAGCTCGCGACCGTCACGCAGTGGAAGATGATGCGCTGCCCGGTCGCGGCGATCGCGGGCCGGCAGATCACGATGCAGCAGCCGTGCTGGAACAACGTGAACGTTTTCCCAAAACTCTGGTCGTTCCAGTTGATCTCGTGGCTCGAAAACGCATATGAACTTCTCGACCAACCGGGTGAGTGGTACATGGACAGCCAAGCGGGATGGGTCTACTACATCCCGCGCGCCGGAGAGCGAATCTCCAACACGACCGCCGAGCTTCCGTTGCGCGAGGCGCTCGTGCGCGGTCGGGGAACGAGCACGCGGCCGATCAGCAACATCCGCTTCGAGGGCATCACCTTCAAGCACGCGACATGGCTGTTGCCAAGCGGTTCCGACGGCTACGCCGCGGATCAGAGCGGCTTTCACCTGACGGGTGACGGCCACGTACCCAATCTGATCGGACACGACATGAATACGGCCAGGACGCCCGGCAGCGTCAGATTTCGCTTTGCGCAGCACGTCGATTTTGTCCGCAACAGCTTCCAGCACCTCGGCGCCGTCGGCCTCGATTTCGGTACCGGTGCACAGAACAACCGAATCGTCGGCAACCGCTTCGAGGATGTCTCCTCGGCCGCGCTCCAACTTGGCGGCGTCGATCTGGAAGACCATCACCCGACCACCACCTCTGCGGTCACCCGCGACAACGAGATCGCGAACAATCTGATCAAACACACCGGCCGCGAGTACCAAGACGCCGCAGGCATCTTTGTCGGCTTCGCGGCGCGGACGAAGATCGCCCACAACGACATCAGCGAAGTCCCCTGGTCAGGAATCGCAATCGGTTGGGGCTGGGGACTCGTCGACCCCGGGAGCTTCCTCGGTCTACCGGGCGCCAAGTTCGGCGAATGGGGCATCTATACGACCGAAACGCCGAGTCAGGGCAATCGAATTGCCTACAACCGCATCACCAACCATCTGAGCAAACTCTGGGACGGCGGCGGGATCTACACGGTCGGGCAGCAAGGGTCGTCGCTGTCCGAGGGAGAAGTGATCGAGGGCAACGTCATTTCCAACAAACGCCGACTTGCAGGTGGAAACACGATCTACACGGATGGCGGCAGTCGCTACGTGACGATCCGCAACAACGTGCTGTTCGACAACGATCCGGGCATCACCGATTTCGGACCGTGCGACGTGACAGATGCGATCGAGCTCTGCTGGGTCGTACTGCCATACGGCAGCGATCGTGGTGGTTGTCGCCCGTATGGAGACATCGTCTACAGCAACAACTACTGGCAGCATCCCGCAGCGTTCTTCGAGGCCTGCCCATATCCGCCGTACCCGGTCAATGTCACCGATCAGAACAACACGGTGATCACCGGCCCGGAAGCGATCTCGGAGAAGCTACTCAAGCGAGCCGGTCTGCAACGCGCTTACCGAAAGCGCGTTGGCGCTGGCTGATGTCTGTCGCGCCAGACCTCTGGCGCGCGATCAATCGACTCGCCGCTAGTGATCGGCAGCCGGCCAGAAAGTGTCGAGGGTTCTCCGCACTATCGGCCTCGGCGCTTTGCTCCCGGCAATCGCCCCGAGCTTGTTGAGCTCGCCGGGATCGCGGATTCGCTTGCCTCGAATCATCGCGTCCACTCCAGCCTGGGCGACCTCGGCCGCATCGGCGACCACGAATCGCGGCAACGAGTCAAAGCCGTTTTCGATGCCTGCCACTGAAGCGAACTCTGTTGCCGTCGGGCCGGGGCAAAGCGCGGTGCAGGAAACGCCGCTGCCGAGCAGTTCTCGGCCCAGGGCGTCGCTGAAGTTCACGACGAATGCCTTGCTGGCGGAATAGACGGCTTCCGTCGGAATCGGCTGAAAGCCGGCGGTTGACGCGACGTTCATGATCGCCCCGGCTTCGTTCTCAATCATCGCCGGGAGCGCGAGGCGGGATAACGACACGAGAGCACGGATGTTCGTGTCGATCATTGCCAGCGCACGCTCTTCGCCCACCGACGCGAACCGTCCGGCGGCGCCGAGGCCGGCGTTGTTCACGAGAGCGGCGATCGATCTACTACCGCGCTGGGCCTCTCTGATCAGTTCGGTTCGCTGGTCGGAGTCACGGACATCGCATGCGATCGGTGTCGCAATCACGTCGAAGTCTTCACGCAGTTCATCCGCGAGTTCCACGAGGCGATTCTCGCGCCTGCCGACGAGCGTCAAGTTGTAACCGCGCCGCGCTAATTCACGGGCGATCTCGGTACCTATGCCGGACGATGCTCCTGTCACCACGCACGTCGTATCGCTGCTCGGAGGCGGCATTGCCATTGAGTTCTCCAAACTTTCGAGGGGTTCGTTGCCAATAGTAAACAACATTGTTTATAATTCGGCGTAGTCCATCGCGCGGCGTCCCGATTTGGCCGTGTGTCGCGCGCTTCGAACAGCCCGCATCAGCTCGATTCGGGCCCGATGACAATTTGGGGAGATCGAATGAATATCCAGAGCACACCGAGGCATCTTCGAGCGAACGCTCGCGCCTTCGTACTGAGCACCGCGACAGCAGGCGTGGTTTTGATGTGTTTCGGCGCGGCGACTCAAGCCGCCGATTGGCCGCGGCCAGGCTTCAGCGAAACGGCGGCGACGCAGAATCCGAAGTTCCCGGCGGTCACCACCACCGCAGTGACCGTTGACGCGCCGCTTCCGGCGTCGTTCGGCGCGCGTCCTGCCGCGTGCGACACGCTCACCTTCATCCGTATGAAGCGTGCGGCAGGCCCGCTCGATCCGGCCGATGCCGACAGCGTCCTGGTCGCGCAGCCCGGCGTGCTCGAGGGTGCGTCTGCATTCATCAACGTGGGTAGCAACCTCGTCCAACGTGCGTGGAGCGAGAACGGCAAGAACGCAGAGTTCTGGGCCGTCGACCGCCGGCCGAACTGCCTTGAGGACGTCAACGGACTCAAGTGGGCAAACGCCAGCGGCGATCCGGTCAAGCTGATCGATTACTACTACCGCGGCGCCACGTTCATGGGCCAACAGTTCGAGGGATTCCTCGGCAAGAGCTCGCCAAAGGTGAGTTGGCTCAAGAAGATGGGAATGGACCAGACGCTGCGCGACTGGAACGAAATCATCACGCGTGGCGTGCCAGAGCTTGCCGACCGACAGCAGAAGGTCTACTGCGGCGGGCACTCACTCGGAGGGATCATCACCGGGCAGTACTCGAACTACGACTTCGACGGCAACCCGGGCACCTTGGGCGACGCGGGATTCAATCAATGTCGCGGATACTTCGGCCTCGACACGCTGGTTACCGACGACCCGTTGAAGCTGCGTCAGCTCGGGCCGGCTCTCGGTATCGATTCTCTGACAGGCGCCGTCACCGGCCTGTCCGACGCGGCGATTCAGAACGGATTGATTGCACCGTTCGTTGACATACCCGGCACGATCAACCCCGAGGTCATGTACCTGCTCACGGGCGTGGGTGCGGCGGCGCGACTGCAGCCGACCACCGAGTCGAACCTGGTCGACGAGCTTCCGGCAAACGCAAATGTGCGTGCCGCGTATCGCGTGTACTTCTCGCGCAACCTGACCAACTTCATCAGCGGAAGCCCGGGGCTCGCGGATTTCCGCATGACCAACCAGGTACTCCTCGGGACGTTCATGGACGACAACTCGATGCCACTCGGGATCGTGCAGACCAGCGTCGGATTTTTCGACGGTGGACCGGTCGCCGCCAAGAACTTCCCGATCCCGAACGTGGTCGGAAACCTTCCAGGCTTCGATTGGTTGACGCGCGGAATCCTCGGGACCGGCAGCCTCGCAATACCGACCGACTACGGACGCAAGTGCTTCTTCGTGTTCTGTTGGTACGAACCGGGCACCGGTCCGCTCTACCAGTGGCGGAACTACAACCAGATCGCAGGCGCATCTATCCCGAGGAGCTCGACAGGTCATCGCTTCACGACTGCAGCTGAAGAGGTCGCGGACATCAACGACCTCGCGATTTCGCTGTCGGCAATGCCGGCGAACTTCATCGAGGCGTATTTCCCGATGAAGTTGCAGCTCGACTCGATGCTTGCACTGGCGGGTTCGCAGCAGGCTTCGCCGGGCGCCATTCACAGCGGCGGCGTGGCAATGCGTCCCAGCATCAACGTGATCGCGGGTGGCGGACCGATCAAGGGAATCGCTGCATTGCTCTCACCGCAGTCACCCGTGATCCCCGGCTACCAGCACCTCGATGTGTTGACGGCGGCTCCGTCGCAAACCAACGGCAACCCAGAACAGACCGTCTCCGAACTGCTCGGATTCCTTTACTGACCGCCAGTACCGAACCCCCCCAGGAAGGCTGCTCACTCGACCAAGCAGCCGCCCGGTGGCCGTCCAAGTAGTGGGCGGCCACCGGTGTTTTGGTGGCCGTTACTCTGGCGCTTTCTGCAGCCCCGAGAGCAGCGTCCAGGTGATGTCAGCTGCGGATTCCTTGATCGATGAAAGTGCCTTTGGGCCGCGTAGGCTGACCGTCCGTCTGATCAGCTCCGCCACGCCACCGATGGCGGCAACGATCTGATCTTCGGAGGGGTTGCCCGTGATGTTCTGATCCTGGGCGATCAGAGCCCGGTAAAGCGACACGAACAGTTCGAACCCCTCGTCTCGACGCGCGCGCGCAGCCGGTCCGCCGGCCAGCATCTCAACCGCGAACAGTCTCGCGAAGTCGGGGTTGTCGGCCAGCGCGTCGAGGTACTCGGACTGGGTCGCCCGCAGAAGGTTCTCGCCGTCCCGCGTTGCCGTTGCGACCGCTGCCGCGATGCGCTCGTTGACCTTCTCGAGTCCCGAGTCATATGCAGCGATCAGGCAGTCTTCCTTGTTCACGAAGTGCTCGTAGAACGTCTTCCGGGACACCCCCGACTTCATCAGCACGTCTGCGACCGAGACCGACGCGTAGCCGTTTGCCGCACAGCACGAGGTCATCGCTTCGAGCATGCGAACGCGCTGCGACTGTTTGACGACATCGTCGCCCAACCCGTGGCGACCACGTGGGAGAATCCTCGGCACTTCGATCAAGTTTTCGTTCGCATCGTGCACGCGACTCATTCTTGCAGCGAGCACTCGATCGAACGATCAAATCGACCTAAAAGTCGAATCCGAAACGTATTCGGTTATTACGCTATATTGGCCATGCGGCCAGAGATGACCCTGGGGGGGGATTCGAAAGGTCGCTGTCTCTGGTCCATGAATTCTCGGTTGCCCGAACTGCGGTCGAGATAGCAAAAAGGGGAAAAATCCACATGCGTAAGCATCGTTCCGTGGCCGTGCTGTGTGCACTGGTCGCAACTCTGACGATTTCAGCAATCGCCGCATCAACTGCCAGTGCGCGGCTGATTCCGTATCCCGTCCCGCTCAACTTCCTCCAGGCTCAGGCCGAGTCCTTCGCGACCGGTGCAGCTGCGCCGCGGGGAGCCAACGACTACAACTGCAAGCTCACGTCCAAGCGACCGCGCCCGGTGATCCTGGTGCATGGAACGGTCGAGAATCAGCGCAGCAACTGGAACGCCGCGTCGCCGTACTTGGCGAATCGCGATTTCTGCGTGTTCACGTTCAACTACGGTGCCGGCCAATTCACCGGCGGCCAGTTCTACGGACTCGACACGATTGCCAACTCGGCAGCGCAACTGAAGACATTCGTTGATCACGTTCTGAGCGAGACTGGCGCGAGCAAGGTCGACATCCTCGGCCACTCGCAGGGCGGCATGATGCCGCGCTGGTACATCCAGTTCCTCGGTGGAGCAAGCAAGGTGAACAAGTTGGTCGCACTAGCTCCGAGCAACCAAGGCACGACGCTTTCTGGCATCGCCGGACTCGCCGACATCGTGCCCGGGCTCGCAGATGCGTTCGTCTTTTCGTGGTGCCTCTCGTGCGCCGACCAAGTGGTTGGCTCGGACGCGCTTACGACGCTCAACGCGGGCGGCGGAACTTCAGCTGGCGTCACCTACACAAATATCGTCACCAAGTACGACGAAGTTGTGACCCCGTACACCAACGGGTTTCTCTCGGGTTCGAACGTCACGAACATCACCGTTCAGGACGGCTGCCCAATTGACTTCGGCGAGCACCTGGCGATTTCGTATGACCAGCGTGCCCTCTGGTACGCGGCCCAGGCACTTGGCGCCGGCATGTGGTCGTGGACGAAGCCCTGCACGTTCGTCACGCCGCTCGTCGGAGGCTGAACGACGTAGATCAATCGCTCCCCCGCGAAACGAACAGGCCCGGTCGAATTCGGCGACCGGGCCTGTTCTTCTTCGACCAAAGGTGCGTCCGGGGGGTTCCGACGCTCACACCTTCTGCCAGATACGAAAACCGCCAACAAAAACGACGGAGTCCTACATCGTTCGTTCGAACGAACGAGTGGTAATCCTACAGGACGTACGATCTGCGATCTGCTTCCCTACCTAAAAACGTTTTTTGCATGGAGCGGCAGAACGAAAGATGGCGAACGCAACCAATCAGAGCGAGGCTTCAAGGGATGGAACGCGCGAGCGAATCCTGCGCGCTGCGCTGCAACTGATCAGTGACGAGGGCATGCCCGCGATCAGCAATCGCAGACTTGCTTCCGAAGTCGGCGTCGCGCTCGGCTCGTTGACCTACCACTTCCCGAGCCAGGTTGACTTGCTCAACGAGAGCTTGCTTCTGCTGGTCGACGAAACGGTTACGCGGATCAAAGAACTCGCTCGGGCGATTCGCGAAAGTGAGATGTCGATTGCGCAGGTCGCCGAAGACACCGGCGAGGTGATGCGAAACTCCGGGATGGTCAACCGAAGCCTGGCCGAAATGGAACTTCACCTGCACTCTGCCCGCCAACCTGAGTTGCGTGAGGCCTCGATCCGCTGTTTTGACGCCTACGACGAACTCGCGACGGCAGTACTCGAATCGCTCGGCGTCGACCGCGCGTCCGACCGCGCGCCGGCGGTGGTTGCCGTATTGCTCGGAGCGGCGGTTCGTCAGCTGGGAACCGGCCAGCGCGACGCGTCAACTGTGACGCGTGCGCTGATGGCGATGGCAGCGGGGATCGGCGCCGTCGACAAGCCGGACGGCTGATACTCCGCTATTTGGTTTCCCAGCGGCAGGTGTCGTCGTTGCACGTGCCTTCAATGCTGACGTCCTCGCTGAACTCGCCATCTTCTGCGTCAACTCCAGAGACCTTTGCCGAGCAGTCGTATTTACCGACCTCGCCCTCGCTGCAGCTGACGGACGAAACCTTCACCTCGGTTATGCCACCTGCTTCAACCTGAGTCGGTAGCTGCTCCGTGATGATGCGCTGAAGTGCCGTGACATTGTCCTCACCGCCACAGCCGGCGAGCGGTACGGCGAGAGCGGCAAGCACTACGACAAGAGCAAGTTTCATCGGGATCCTCCAGAGCAATAGAGTGGGATGCCGAGGATTATTGCGCGGGCTGTCGGACGTTCTGGATTCGGTCCGGCGGAGTGGTCCCGAATGCCAGTCGCACCGCACCACCTCCGGTTCGTCTGCAAAAGTACGCGCCATGCCGCCATTCAACGACCCGGGCGAGACCGCGATCGCTAAGTTCGCCGCCGAAAAACTTCCGACCGATCGCCTACCGGATGCCGGAATGCCGGCCGAAGACGTGCGCATGTTGATCACGTCCGAGCTATATCTCGACAGCGACCCTGTGAGGAACCTCGCAACGTTCGTGACTACATGGATGGAGCCCGATGCGGAGCGGCTGATCACCGAGAACCTGCATCGCAATTTCATCGACCACGCCGAGTACCCGCAGACGGCGGAGATCGAACAGCGCTGTATTCGCATCCTCGCCGACCTCTTCAACGCGCCGGGCGAAACCACCGGCTGCCGTACCCAGGGATCGTCCGAAGCGATCATGCTCGGAGCGCTGAACCTCAAGTGGAACTGGCGCAAGCGGACGGAGGCCGCGGGCAAGGATGCATCCAAACCGAACCTTGTGTTCGGTGGCGACGTGCACGTCGTCTGGGACAAGTTCTGTCGCTACTTCGACGTCGAGCCGCGGATCGTTCCGCTGCAGGACGACAAGTACACGATCAACGCCGAGGACGTCGCCGAGTATGTCGACGAGAACACGATCGGTGTGGCGGCAGTGGTCGGCACCACTTTCACCGGCCACGCCGACGATGTCGCCGGCATCAATGACTACCTGGTCAAGCTGAAGGCAGAGAAGGGCATCGACGTTCCAATGCACGTGGACGGCGCATCGGGCGCATTCGTCTGGCCGTTTCTCTATCCGAATGAAAAGTGGGATTTTCGCCTCGAGCAGGTTCGATCGATCAACGCCTCGGGGCACAAGTTCGGCCTCGTGTACCCCGGCGTCGGCTGGTTGATCTTCCGCGAAAAAGAAGACCTGAACCCCGATCTCGTCTTCATGGAGAACTACCTCGGCAAAGAGGACGCGACATTCACACTCAACTTCTCCACCGGATCGGCGATGCTGTTGGCGCAGTACTACCAGTTCGTCCGCCTTGGCCGCAAGGGGTACGAGGCGGTCATCCAGCTCATGTACGCGAACGCCAAAGAGCTGGCTTCGCGGATCAGCTCGATGGGCAAGTTCGAGCTGATCGGCGAAGGTTCGCCGCAGCTTCCGTTGGTCGCCTTCAAGCTCAAGGAGGACAACGGCTACGACGAGTTCGACATCGCAGGGCAGTTGGCAGCCGAGCGCGGTTGGATGGTGCCGGCGTACACGATGCCGCCGAACGCCGAAGACGTG
>JBMYXO010000001.1:23608-72307 GCA_049608465.1 Solirubrobacterales bacterium
TGAAAGAGAGCTTCACCTACGGGATGATGGAAAAGTTGGCCGAAGACATCGAGTCGGCATGTGCGACGCTTGAAGTCAAGGGCGGCTTGCACGAAGCCGACCGCAAGAAGCTCGTCAAGACCAATCCCGCGCTGTGAAACACACAGGCATGGTCGACCTCCTCAGACAGCCAATCTGACTGGATACCTGGCCAAGCGCACGTCGCTCAACTTGTGAACATTCGTTTCCAGGCCGTCGCCTAGGCGTCGTATTGTCAGGTTCGCATGTCAGAGAAGCCAAACAAGCGCGCAAACGGCAACGGCAGCCCGAAACACCCGGCCGCCGTGATCGATATCGGTTCGAATACCACGCGCTTGCTGGTCGCAGAACGCTCTGGAGACGGGTTTCGGGAACTGCTCAGCCAACGCGCATTCACGCGCCTCTCCCGTGGGATCAAGGAAGACGGATCGATCGCGGGCAAAAAGATCGATGAGCTCGCCCGGACGGTTGCGACTCAAGTGAAGCTGGCCAAGGTGCTCGGTGCCGACGATCCGTATGCGATGGCAACGGCAGCAACGCGCGATGCCTCCAACGGCGACGATCTTCTGAAGGCGGTTCGCGAAGAAAGCGGCGTGAAGATCGATGTGCTCGACGAGCACGAGGAGGCGCGGCTCGCGTTCATGGGTGCGACCCGCGCCCTGCCGGCAGAAACTGCCGAACGTATCGCCGTGATCGATGTTGGCGGCGGCTCGACGGAGGTCGCGATCGGAACACTTTCTGACGGCGTCAAGTGGTCGACTTCGTTCCGCATCGGCTCAGGAATGGTCACCGACCGCTTCTTCGCAGCCGACCCGCCGAGTGTGGACGACTTGGATACCGCGCGCGCGTTCGTTGATGAGATGTTCACGGACTACAACTTCCCTCAAGTCGATCTGGCGATCGCGATCGGGGGCAGCGCTTCGTCGCTGCGCCGGATGGTTGGCGGTGTACTCGAACACGAAACGATGGAGCGCGCGATTCGGCTGATCACGCGCAACGCGGCGGTCGAAATGGCGGACGACTTCGGGCTCGACATCGAACGCGTGCAGGTTCTGCCGGCAGGGATCATGATCCTCGAAGACATTTCCGATCGGCTCGGCCAACCCCTGAGAATCGGCAAGGGGGGCCTGCGCGAAGGAAAACTGCTGGAATTACTCGCAACGCAGGCCGCGTAGGCCAACGTCAATCGGAGCGTGCAGAAATGACAGACCCCCAATCCAGCCCCGGACAGGTTCGCGACACGGTCACACAACGCGACGCGTACGAGTCCGTGCCAGTGCCGGCGAAGCGCGCGACCGCGGAGTCCGCCGCCCGCGAGCGCGAAGCAGACGAAGTCGATCTGCGCGAACGCGCGCTGTTCTTCAACCGCGAACTTTCGTGGCTCGATTTCAACGAGCGGGTTCTCGAACTGGCGGAACAAAAAGACCAGCCGCTACTCGAACGCGTCAAGTTCGCTGCGATCTTCTCGTCCAACCTCGACGAGTTCGTGATGATCCGAGTAGCCGGTATTCACGATCTGATCGACGCGGGCATCGAGAAGCGTGGTGCCGACGGCCGCGATCCGGAGGAAACGCTCGAAGGGATTCGCGACCGAACTGTGGACATGCTTGCGCGTCAATCGCGGGTTGTCGGGCAAGAGCTGATTCCGGCCTTGGCGAAAGAGGGCATTCGGCTCTGTCGGGTTGAGGAGTTGACCGACGACCAGCGTGCCGAGTTGCGACGAGTCTTTCTCGCCCAGATCTATCCAGTGCTCACGCCGCTCGCCGTCGGACCGGGACGCCCATTCCCTTACATCTCAAACCTCTCGCTCAGTCTCGCCGTACTGCTGCGCGATCCGCAGCTCGACCAGACCACGTTTGCCCGAGTGAAAGTCCCTAAAGAGATCCTGCCGCGATTCGTCACGCTCGAGCCGGAAGGCATCATGGTGCCGCTCGAGGACGCGATCGCCGACAACCTTGACGCTCTGTTCCCCGGCACTGAGATCGTCAGCTACGCGACGTTCCGCGTGACGCGCGACGCAGATTTCACCGTTTCGGACGAGGCCGACGATCTCTTGCGTGCCGTCGAAGACGAACTTCGTCGCCGTCGCTTTGGCGAAGTCGTGCGCGTCGAGGTCGGGAAGGGCATCGCGCGCGAACTTCGCGACGAGTTGATCGAATCGCTCGAGATCGATCGGCGTGACCTGTATGAGATCGACGGCATGCTCGACCTCAATGATCTCTGGCAGATAGTCAAACTGCCGGGTCACAAGGAACTTCGCGACACGCCATGGTCGCCGGTCCAGCCTTCACGGCTACGTGACGCCGATGGCGAGCCGGTGCCGGTGATGGCGGCAATGCGAAACGAGGACATCCTCGTTCACCATCCGTACGAATCGTTCAGTGGTTCGGTCGAGCGATTCGTCGGTGAGGCCGTGAACGACCCCGACGTCCTCGCGATCAAGATCACTGTGTACCGCACGAGCGATGACTCGCCACTGGTCCCCGCGTTGATCCGAGCTTCGGAACGCGGCAAACAGGCCGTCGCGCTGGTCGAGCTGAAGGCCCGCTTCGACGAACGCGCGAACATTCAATGGGCGCGAGAGCTCGAACAATCCGGGGTGCACGTTGTCTATGGGCCGCCGGCGTTGAAGACGCACACCAAATGCGTGCTGGTCGTTCGCCGCGAGGGAAATCGCGTACGCAACTATGTGCACATCGGAACCGGCAATTACCACTCGACAACTGCGCGTCTATACACAGACTTTGGTCTGTTCACGACCGACGCCCAGATCGGTGCCGACGTCACGGACATGTTCAATTTCCTGACCGGGTTCGCCCGGCCGCACGAAATGCGCAAGGTGCTGATCGCGCCGAATCAGATGCGCGCGGGCATCCTTGAGCAGATTGACAAGACGGTCGCCGCCCACAGCCCGGAGAATCCCTGCCGGATTCTGATGAAGATGAATTCGCTGGTTGACGTTGCCTGTATCGAGGCCCTCTATCGCGCGTCGCGTGCTGGCGTGAAGATCGAGTTGAACGTGCGCGGGATCTGCTGTCTGCGTCCGGGCGTGCCCGGCGTTTCCGAGAACATCCGCGTCAACTCGGTTGTTGGCAGATTTCTCGAGCATTCACGCGTCTACGCCTTCATCCGTGGCGAGGAGCGCGTCGTGTTGATCGGCTCGGCCGACTTGATGCGTCGCAATCTCGACAATCGCGTGGAATTGGTCACGCCGGTCGAGAACGAGGCGCTCCAGGAGCAGTTGCTCGACACCCTTCGGCGGTGCCTCGACGACAACTCGAACGCCTGGGAGCTGCGCGAATCAGGTGAATGGGAACGTCTTTCGCCGCCGAGCGTCGATGAGCGCCGAAACGCTCAGGAGGAACTGATGGAGACGTACCGATTCGCCGACGAGGCGTTTGGCGCCTGAGTGCGTGGCATCTGGATGCCTTCGCGCGCGAAGAATCGGACGATCAGCAAGGAGATGAAACGGGAGCGACGGGACTCGAACCCGCGACCTCCGGCTTGACAGGCCGGCACTCTAACCAACTGAGCTACGCCCCCTTGGAGCGGCGCTAATTGTGGCAGGTCCGCCCCACCCAACCGAACAGGTTTGCTTTAAGGCAAACCTTGTTTTTCGCGAATCGTCTCGGCTGCGGGCGGACGCGGCGCCACGGATTGGCGCGGGCCAAAACGGCGACGCCCTCGCCTTGTGGGCGAGGGTCGCGGGCTTCCCCCTGTTGAGAATTGCGAGGGGCGTTCCTGTGAGCGACGGCTACGCTTGGTCGATGGGCGCGTAGCTCAGTTGGTTAGAGCGCCTGCCTTACAAGCAGGAAGTCCCCCGTTCGAGTCGGGGCGTGCCCACTTATTTTTATGTCGCCGTCGCGGTGCAGCGCCGGCCGCAACCCTCACCCGCCGACAGGGTTTCTACGGTGGTCATATGGCTACAACTGATCTATACTTGACAGGCATGGAACGCGCACTGAGCAATTCGCGCGTGCTCCCAAGGTTGGTAACACTGGGCATCTCGGTGATCGCCCTTGTTGTTCTCGCACTCCCGGTCAGCGCCAATGCGGCGGATCCGGCAGCTGCAGGGCCGAGCACGACGCACCCGGAGTACACGGAAACGACCCTCTCGAACGAGCAGGACTTCTCGCGCTGGGCTTTCGTGAAGCGCAGGGTCATCGCTTACAGCCAGCCGAAGAACAAGGGCCGCAAGGTTCGCAAGTTGACCACGCGCACGCCAGACCGTACGCACGATTTGGTGCTCGTTCTACGTGAGCGCAAGTATGTCGACGGAACCGTCTGGTCGCAGGTTCGTGTTCCCCGGCGTGGCCGGTCGAACATCGCGTGGGTTCGTCGGAATGCGCTCGATCGCTACCGCAAGGTTCGCACTCGTCTTGAGATCAGCCGCAATCGTTACAAGGCCAAGCTCTACCGCAACAACAAGTTGGTCTGGAGCGCGCGAATCGGTATTGGCAAGCGCGGCACGATTACGCCCAAAGGTAACTTTTACATTCGCAACCGCCTGATCACCACCAATTCTCGTGGTCCGTACGGTCCGTACGCGATGGGCCTCTCCGCTTACTCGAAAACGCTCTCCGACTGGCCGGGCGGCGGCATCATCGGCATCCACGGCACCAACCAGCCGGGCATCCTGCCGGGGCGCGTCTCGCACGGCTGCATCCGCGTGAAGAACTCAAAGATTCGCAAGCTCTTCCGCATGATGCCCGCCGGCACCCCCGTAAAGATCACCTAGTCGTAAGACCGTGCCGTTCAACGGCCCCGCTCCCAGCGAGCTAGTCCTGGCTGGCGATGAAGAAGTACAGCAGTTGTCCGAGCGAGGCAACGAATCCGGCGACGTAGGTGAGCGCTGCGGCGTTTAGCACTGCGCGGGCGCCGTCGATTTCACCTGCTGCCAGAAGTCCTTGGCTCTCCAGCGACTGCAATGCGCGCTTCGAGGCATCGAATTCGACGGGCAGCGTCACGAGTTGAAACAGCACCACAGCAGCAAAGAAAACGAGTCCAATCGTGACAAGCCCAGTCATGCTGAAGAAGAAACCGATCAGCACCGGGAAGATCCACACAGATTCACCGATTGTTGCCGCGGGGACCAGGGTTTGGCGAACCTTCATCGGCCAGTAGCCACGCGCATCCTGAATGGCGTGCCCGGCCTCGTGCGCCGCCACGCCAAGAGCCGCGACCGAAGACGCCTGGCCGACATCGGCCGAAAGGTTCAGGGTCTTGTTGCGCGGGTCGTAGTGGTCGCTGAGGTGGCCGTCGATTGGATTGATTTTCAATCCCGGCAACCCGGAAGATTGCAGCACAGCCGCTGCCGCCTGAGCCCCAGACATGCCGTTGGCGGGGCGCACTTCGCTGTATTTCTTGAAAGTTCGCTTGACCGACATCTGCGCGAAAAGTCCGAAGAGGAGGGGCACGCCCGCGCATACGAGCCAGAGAGTCATGTTGTCCATGGCCCAAATGCTAGGCAAGATCGCGGCAGACAGATCCGCATCAAAATCACCGCGCAACAGGGTTTGCCAATGGCGGAACCTTGTTTCGGGTTATCCCCCGGTGGATTGGCGTGGGGGCTGTATTGGTTTCTTCGGGGTGATCGGCGATGATCTGGGCATGAACTCTGAAGAGAAGCCGCCGCAGCGCGATGTCGTGCGCGAACTCGTACAGAAGGTCGAGCGCGAGATAAACAAGATTGACGTCGACGGTGGGCTGATGGATCAACTCGCCGAGCGGCCGTTCATGCGACAGACATGGAAGGAGACGCTCTATCTGTTGAGCACGATCCCAGCTGGGATCGCCGCGCTGTTGATCTGGGTTACAGGGATCTCGCTCGCGATTCCGCTGGTGATCACGGTGGTCGGGATTCCGCTGGTGTTCGCGATCCTTTGGGCATTCCGCGGATTCGTCAATCTCGAGCGACGACGCGTCACGATCCTCGGCGACGGACCGATCGAAGCCGACTACGAACGCGTCGAAGGCAACTTCGTCGAGCGCGGGCTCGGAGTGCTCAAAGACGCACAAACCTGGAAGGACATCGGCTGGCTGATCGTCCTGTCGCTCGCCGGGTTCCCGGTGGCGGTGCTCTCGCTGTCGGTGTGGCTGATCGCTCTTGGTTGGATCATCTATCCGCTGTGGGGATGGGCGCTCCCGGGCGACGCAACGCCGATCGGCTGGCTGGTCGGCGACAACATGAGCTTCTTCGAGAGCTTCCTGATGATCCCGCTGGGCTTTGTGCTGGTCGTGATTGCCACCTGGCTGTGCGCAGCGGTCGCCCTCGGACTTGCCACGATCAGCCGCCTGCTGCTCGCCACCACGCAGGAGCGAGCGCTACGCGGTCGAGTCACGGAACTCGAGCGCACGCGTGAACAATCGCTCTCGCAGCAATCGACCGAGATGTCGCGCATTGAGCGCGATCTCCACGACGGCGCACAGGCCAGGTTGGTGGCGTTGGCGATGGACCTCGGTATGGCCGAACAGAAGATCGAGGACGACCCGGCGGCCGCGCGCAAGTTGGTTGGCGAAGCCCGCGACGAGGCTCAGCGCACGCTCCAGGAACTGCGCGACTTGGTGCGTGGCATCGGCCCGCAGATTCTCCGCGACCGCGGCCTCGAAGCTGCACTGGTGCCGTTGGCCGCGCGCAGTGCGATCAAGGTTGAAGTTGGCATTGATCTGCCGGAAAGGCCGGATGAGCGTGTTGAATCGGCGGCGTACTTCGTTTGCAGCGAGGCGCTGGCGAATGCGATCAAACACAGCTCGGCGACACAGATCAACATCAACGCCTGGCGCAATGACGACTGGTTCTACCTGCGGATCAGCGACAACGGCGTCGGCGGCGCGGACGATGCGAACGGTGAAGGCCTGCGTGGCCTGCGTGCGCGGGTCGAGGCAGTCGACGGAAAGTTGGTCGTCGACAGCCCAGCCGAAGGCCCGACCATTATTGATGCATGGCTGCCGTTCCGACTGAAAAGTTGAGGGTTACGATCGTCGAAGATCTCGCGTTGCTGCGCGATGGTCTGACACGCATGTTGACGGACAACGACTGCGAGGTGATCGCGGCGGTCGAAGAACCGGATGCCTTCCTTGCGGCGATCGACGCCGAACGGCCCGACGTGGCGATCGTCGACGTCCGACTGCCCCCGACATTCAACGACGAAGGAGTCCGCGCCGCCGTCGAGGCGCGGCGTCGTCACCCCGGTCTTCCGGTGCTGATCCTCTCGCAGTACGTCGAACAGACTTATGCCGCCGAGTTGCTCGCAGACGGCGACGGCGGCGTCGGCTACCTGTTGAAGGATCGCGTGGCGAACGTCGCCGACTTCGTCGACGCCGTGCGCCGGGTGGCAGGCGGCGGGATGGCACTTGATCCAGAAGCTGTGAGCCAGCTGATGACGCCGAAGGCGAGCGACGACTCGTTTGCCGATCTCACCGAGCGCGAGAAAGAGGCACTAGACCTGATGGCACAAGGACGGTCGAACAAGGCGATCGCCGCCGAGATGTTCGTCACCGAAGGCGCGATCGAAAAGCACATCAGCAGGATTTTCGACAAGCTTGATCTGCCGCCATCGAGCGAGGATCACCGCCGTGTGCTGGCGGTGCTCAACTATCTGCGCAGTGGTTGACGGGCGCTAGCTGCCCTCGAGAAATCGCAGCACTGCCAGCACACGACGGTGGTCGACCGGAGTCGCGTCGAGGTCCAGCTTCTCGAAGATGTTGGTGACGTGTTTCTCGACGGTGCTGCCGGTGACGACCAGTTCGTCCGCGATCGCCTTGTTCGAACGACCCTCAGCCATCAGTGCGAGCACCTCGCGTTCACGCTCGGACAACTGGTCCAACGGATCGTCCGACCGACGCCGCCCGAGCAGGTGCGAAACAACCTCTGGATCGAGCGCCGATCCGCCTTCGGCAACGCGCCGGATCGCGTCGAGAAAGTGGTCGAGATCGGCGATGCGATCTTTCAGCAGGTAGCCCACGCCTTCGGCGTTTTCCGAAAGCAGGTCGATCGCGTAGCTCTCCTCGACGTACTGCGAAAGCACGAGCACACCGACTTCCGGTAGCTCTTGCCGAATCTGCTTGGCAGCGACAAGTCCCTCGTCAGTATTGGTCGGAGGCATGCGTATGTCCACGATCGCGATATCCGGTTTGTGAGCCCTCACCTTTCGCACCAGCTCATCCCCGTCGCCGGCCTGTCCCACGACTTCCACTCCGCGCTCGTTCAGCAGACGCGCGATGCCTTCGCGCAGCAACAGGGAATCCTCGGCGATCACGGCGCGCATGGGAACTCCGCTCGGATGGTCGTGCCCGAACCCGGGTCACTGACGATCACCAAACTGCCATCAAGCGCGGCGACCCTGTCTTGAAGTCCGCGAAGTCCGGTGCCCGCATTGACGTCTGCACCGCCGATGCCGTTGTCGCTGATCTCGATCACCACGGCACCGTCGTTCTGCGTCAGTTCGATCGTTGCGAGAGTTGCCTTGGAGTAGCGCGCCATGTTTGTGAGCGACTCGGCCGCAACGAAGTAAGCGGCAGACTCGATCGGGGCAGGTGGACGCTCATCAGGGAGCTTGCCGACCTTGACGGTTACGGGGGAGCGCGCTGCAAGCGCCGCGAGTGCGGCGCCGAGACCGCGGTCGGTCAGGATCGCCGGGTGGATTCCGCGTGCCAGTTCGCGAAGCTCGATCGTTGCGTCCGCGAGATTCTCGGCCGCCTCGGCGAGCAGTTGCTTGGCGGTGTCGGGGTCGTCGTCGACCTTGCTCGTCGCGATCCGCAGTGTCAACGCCGTCGAGACGAGATGCTGCTGTGCGCCGTCGTGGAGGTTGCGCTCCAGCGTCCGCCGCGCCGCATCTGAGGCCGCAACGATTCGTGCTCGCGAGGCTCGGAGCTCTTCGACGTGGGCACGGAGTTCGGCGTCGAGCCTTTGGTTGCGTAGCGCGAGGGCGGCGGCGGTGCCCGTCGACTTGATCAAGTCTTGATTCTCCTCGAGCGTGTCGTCGTATGCGATTGCCGCGATCAATTCGCCGTCGTGCTCGACCGACGACCAGCTGCGACCACTGCCATCTTCCGGAAGCGCAACTGTATGACCCTCGCTGTCCACGTATACGCCACGGTCGGGCAGCCAGTAGACGAACTCCAGAGAGTCATCGCCAAGCGCCTTCGCCAATGAATCGCGGATGTTGAGGTTCTGCGTGCTCGTCTCGCCAAGGGTCGCGACGAGCTCGCTGACCGCTCCTGCGCTGGTGAACTTGCTGCGCAGCAAGCCAACGAGAAACGCGAACGGAACGGCGCTCATAAGCGTCACGGCGATGACGAACACGGCCGATTGAACTGCGTCGCCCACCTCCAGGGCAGCGACGGTCACAAGTACGCCGATCGCCAAGACGCTCGCCGCGCCCGCACCCAGCACCGGTCGAACGGCCGAACGGTTGGTCGGGCCGAGCGAGCGGTAGCGCCGAACGAGTACGACGATCAACGTGAGCAGTAACAGCACCCCTCCGAGCGTTGCCACGGTATCCAGCACTCGCGCAAGCCCGGGACTGTCGCTCAGCTCAACGGGATTCGCGATGCAGGTCTCGCAGTTGAAGGTCTCGAGATCCGGACCACTGACAACGCCAGTGATCGATGTCAGAACCACCGCGTCCAGCACGAAAAGCCAAACCAGCAGGCGGTGTGAACGCGCTTCGAGCCGCCCGCTCGGAAACGACAGGAGCAGCAGCGCCAGCAGTACCCAGGCGATGTTTGAGGTGAACATCGATATTCCGAACAACGCCGGCACGTCTGACAACGACAACGGAACCAGCAGCCAGCCGAAACCGACCAGCACCATCAACGAGCCCGTTCGGTTGTTCGGCCGCCGCCACCAGGCGAAGAGTCCGGTACCGATGAAAGACCAGGCCGGAAGCAGCGTCAGGATCGAGTCGATCCAGGGGGCCTCTTCGAGATCGCTGGAAAAGATCACGATCACCATGAGTATCCCGAATGCGACGCCTGTCGCACCGATGAATATCAACGCGCTGCGCAGGGATCTCATCGCAACATTTCCGAAAGGGCTTCGCCCGTCAATTCGGCCTTGCTGACGAAGCCGCGGACGCGGGATGAGTCGAGCAGCGGGCCGAAATCAGACCGATCGCGGCTGGAGACGAGCACGATTGCCGGCCCGTCGTCACTTGCGGCAGCCTCGATCCTGTCGGCAACTTCAAATCCGTCGATGTCGGGCAGCTGGATGTCAAGCAGCACGACGTCGGGCTGCAGCTGAGCGGCGGCGTGTACCGCAGCGATGCCGTCGCCGGCTTCGCCGATCACCGAGTAGCCCTCCGATTCGAGCAGTCGACGCACGCTCGCGCGAAACGCGGGATGGTCATCGACCACGAGCACGGACTGTTGTTTACCGAACATGCGGTGATTCTGACTGAACGACCGCGATCTGTGGGTACGGATAACCCCACCATCGATGGGGCAGACCACACCCGCGGTTCTCACGTCTGCCACACCGCAGGTTCACGGCAGGCCGGATTGGAAACCAATGCCGTCGGGAGAAGACTTGGCACATCAATCATTTGCCAGCCCGAGGAGGCTTTCCATGCAACGCAATCGCAACAACAATCGACCCGACGACAACGCAGCAACTCAGCACAATCGCGGAAATCTTGCCGCTCGCGCCGGCCGCTGGTCGGCTCAGCACCGCAAGACAGCGATCATCGGTTGGTTCCTGTTCGTCGTACTCGCCGTTTTCGCAGGCAACCAGGTCGGACAAAAAAACATCGCCGACATCGACCACTACAGCGGCGAGAGCCGCGTGGCAGAAGAGCTCGTGCAGGACAACTTCCCCGCCGACCCTTCGACGGAGTCCGTCGTTGTCACCAGCAAGCAGTACAGCTACGGCGATGGCAGGTTCGATTCCGCGCTCGCGTCGGTGACCAAAGAGTTGTCTCAGCAGAAGAGCGTCACCGACGTTCGCTCGCCTTTGACGCGCGACGGACCGGTGAGCGAGGACGGTCACGTCGCCCTCGTGCAGTTCACGATCAAGGGCGATGAGGAGGAGGCCGCAGAAAAGGTCGAATCGATCGCCGCCGCCGTCGAGAAGGCGGGAGACGCACATCAGGGCATCGCGATCGGCCAGTTCGGCGACGCCAGCTTCGAACAACAGTTGACGAAGGTCTTCGAAGACGATTTCGCGAAGGCGCGCAGCATCTCGCTGCCGATCACGCTGTTGATCCTGGTGTTCGCCTTCGGCGCGCTGGTGGCCGCCGGCCTTCCGGTGCTGCTCGCGATCACGGCAGTGATGGCAACGCTCGGTCTGATCGCGATTCCGAGCCAGATCATGCCGGTCGACGACGCGATCGCCGAGGTCGTGCTCTTGATCGGAATGGCGGTCGGCATCGACTACTCGCTGTTCTATCTCAAGCGTGAGCGCGAGGAGCGCGCAGCGGGTCGCGGTGCGCGGGCTGCCTTGGAGGCCGCGGCAGCGACCTCTGGCCGTGCGGTACTGATCTCCGGTCTGACCGTGATCGTCGCGATGTCGGGCATGTTCATTGCCGACAGCCCGACGTTCAGTTCATTCGCCGTCGGCACGATCATGGTCGTCGCGATCGCGATGGTCGGATCATTGTCCGTGTTGCCGGCGATGCTCAGCGCGCTCGGCGACAAAGTCGATCGCGGCCGGATTCCGTTCGTCGTCAAGCGGCGTCAACGGGCCATGGCCGAGGGCAAAGAGGGCGGCGTCTGGTCGAAGATCGTCGCCGTCGTCCTGAAGCGCCCGGCGATCGCGGCGTTCGCAGCGGCAGCCCTGTTGATCGCGCTCGCCCTGCCGGCACTGCACCTGGAAACGCAACAGGAGGGTGTGGAAACCCTTCCACAGGACATCCCGGCGATGGTCGCCTACAAACAGGCGCAGGTCCTCTTCCCGGAGGAGAACGTTCCCGCGACGGTCGTTCTGAAAACGGACGACGTCAAATCGGCCGAAGCGCAGCGCGCAATCGGCGAGTTCGTCGCACGGATCGGCGAGACACCGGGTTTCGTCGCACCCGGCCCCGACGACATCACCTCCAATCCGGCCAACACGGTCGTGCGGATCGACGTTCCGATGATCAACGCCGACGACGACTCACTTGCCGAGCGCGACCTCGAAACGTTGCGCGGTTCGGTCGTGCCCGAGACACTGGGAACGATTCCCGGCGCCACCGTCGCAACCACCGGAATGACGGCGTCGTCGGTCGACTTCAACCAGTTGATGAGCGACCGACTGCCGCTCGTGTTCGCCTTCGTTCTGGGGCTCGCATTCCTGTTGCTGTTGATCACGTTCCGGTCACTGGTCATCCCGGTGATGTCGATCGTGCTCAACTTGCTCAGCGTCGCAGCTGCGTATGGCGTGATGGTGCTCGTATTCCAGCACGGCTGGGCATCCAGTCTGCTTGGCTTCGAGGGAACGTTCGGGATCGTCCCGTGGCTGCCGCTGTTCATGTTCGTTGTGCTGTTCGGGCTCTCGATGGACTACCACGTGTTCATCCTCTCGCGCATCCGTGAACTCCGCGATCGCGGCATGACGACCGAGGACGCCGTCACGCGAGGAATCTCGGCAACGGCGGGTGTGGTCACCAGCGCCGCCGCGGTGATGGTCGCCGTGTTCGCGATCTTTGGCTCCCTGTCGATGATCTCGATCAAGCAAATGGGGGTTGGACTCGCAGTTGCGGTGTTGCTCGACGCAACGATCGTTCGCGCGGTGCTGTTGCCGGCAACGATGAAGCTGCTCGGCGAGGCCAACTGGTACCTGCCGCGCTGGCTCCAGTGGTTGCCGCATGTTCAGGTCGAAGAGTCCGCACCCGAGCGAGTGACTGCACCGGTCGCAACGCCGGCAGAGGCCTAGTCCCGGTCGAAGTCGGACATCTCAAACAAGGTAGACAGACTGTCTATCTATCGTGTATATTGGTTGGGTCGTCGTTGACGATCCAACCAATTGCCCGTACTGGAGGCTTCAGCCGCATGACCGTCGCAACCGAACAAGACCTCGCCTCGATCGACATCAGCGATCACGAACTCTGGCGCGATGACCCGCCGTACGAAATCTTCGCCAGGCTTCGCGAGGAGCGCCCGGTGCACTGGAGCCCGCTCTCCCAGTTCCCGCACGAGAAGGGCTTCTGGTCGATCGTCCGTCACGAAGATCTAAAGACGATCAGCATGGACTTCGAGACCTATTCATCCGAACGCGGTGGCGTGGTACTCGTCGATGACATCGGCGTGCCCCTGGACATGGTCCGAATGCAGCCGATTGCCCAGGACCCGCCACGCCACGACCGCATGAAGGCGCTCTTCCAGCAGGCCTTCACGCCGCGGCGAATAGCAGCGCACACCGAGGTGATTCGCGCAATCACCAACCACGCGATCGACGGCATCGCGCAGAAGGGCCAGTGCGACCTTGTGACCGACATCGGCAAGCACGTGACCGCCCGCGTGATCGGCTCGTTGCTCGGTACCCCGCCGGAAGACGATGACCAACTCGTCGAGTGGTCGAACATGGTCGTCGGCTTCGAGGATGAGGACTATCGCCCCGAGTTCGACGCGCTGATGGGTGAGTTGGCGAACGCGTTCGAGTACGTGATGCCAAAGGTCGAAGAGCGGCGCAAGAACCCTTCGGACGATCTGGTCAGCGCGCTCGCCCACGCCGAGGTCGACGGCGAGAAACTGACGGACGAGGAAATGGTGATGACCTTCGGCCTGTTGATGGCGGCCGGCAACGACAGCACGCGAGCGGTGTTCGGATCGAGCATGCTGGCGCTGATCGAGAACCCCGACCAGCGGCAGCTGCTGATCGATGAGCCGGACCGCATCGAGGACGCCGTCGAGGAATGCCTGCGCTGTTTCCCCGCCTTCAGCTACATGCGCCGTACCGCCACCCGCGACGTGGAACTTCATGGGCAGACGATTAAGGAGGGCGACAAGCTGGCGCTCTGGTACGTCTCAAGCAATCGCGACGCGACCGTGTTCGACGATGCCGAGCGCTTCGACGTCTCGCGCCCACGCGTGCAGCATCAAGCGTTTGGCGCCGGCGGACGGCATTTCTGCCTGGGCGCAGCGCTTGCGCGGCTTGAGTTGAAGATCATGCTCGAACAGACGCTCAAACGCCTGCCCGACATGCAGCTGGCCGGGACTCCGGTGCGCGCCACATCGCTGTTCCTGAATCAGCACAAGTCGATTCCGGTGAAGTTCACGCCCGAATCTGCATAGTGGCACCCTCTGTATGACGCCGCAGCAAGCGACCGACACCAGAATCGACCGTCGTCAGACCCGCGACGCGACCGAACAGCGCATTCTCGACGGCACGACGCGCCTGCTGAATGACGGCGCGTCGCTCGCCGGATTGTCAGTCAACCGGATCGCGGAGGAGTCCGGCGTGTCGCGGGCGACGTTCTACCTGCACTTCGGTGACAAACGTGCGCTGATTGCGCGTCTGGCAGAAACCGAGCTTCGCGCCTTCGAAAGTGTTACCGACCCGTTCATCGACGACCCCGACGCCGGACGCGCGAAACTCGCAGCCGTAACTCGCGAGCTCGCCGGCGTCTGGCGCGATCACGCCGGCGTGTTGTCGAGCCTGATCGAGCTCGCCGAATACGACGCGGATTCGCGAGAGGAGTGGCAGACCATCATTCAGGCGGTCGCGGCGAACATTGCGCCGGCCGTTCGCATTCGCCGGACAGATCTGAATGAGGCGCAGGTCATCACTCTTTCCGAGGTGATTGCCTGGACCGGCGAGCGCTCGATGCACCAGATGATCGGGCGTGAGGCATCTCAACAGCAGATCGAGCGCGTCGCCGACGGCCTCACCGAGGCGATTTGGCGAATCGTCGCTCCGGCCGTGCAGTGAACAAACCGTCTTCCGCCTTTCGAGTTGATTCGGCGGTAGGGCGGTTGGATATGAGCAATCTGCAGCGTCGCATCAATCCCCTTGAATCTGTGGACCCGATAGCCAACGGCGTTCTTGCCGCATGGGGTCTCTGCAAGTTCGCTGCCACGGCATCGCCCGGCGAAGGACGACACTCGGCGATCTGGAATCCGTCTGTCAGACACCGGACGCGCGGACATTCCGAGCAGCCCGCGCGACTCCCCCCGAGTGAATGGTGCGACAGGGATTTCCGAGCCCTCCGCACACGCAGGAACACGAAAGGCGCCCCCTGGGAGGGCGCCTTTCGTGTATTCCGCAGCTTTTGGATAAGTAGCCCGACGGGGAGTCGAACCCCGGTTTTCGGCTTGAAAAGCCGACGTCCTAACCATTAGACGATCGGGCCGTGGGTGACCGGCAGATTACCAGCGGATGTCAGATTCGACCGATCGAGCACTATGCTTCCG
This sequence comes from Solirubrobacterales bacterium, assembly GCA_049608465.1. GTDB lineage: Bacteria > Actinomycetota > Thermoleophilia > Solirubrobacterales > JACPNS01 > JACPNS01. The sequence goes on from JBMYXO010000001.1 coordinate 38,954, forward strand.
CGAGATGGCCAGCGACGAAGCGACCACGATTGCGGAGGCCCCGAAGCGGCTGACGGCGCTCCAGTTGATCACCGGCCTTGCCTTCATGACGACCGGCACCCTGCACTTCGTGGCAGAGAAGTTCTTCACCGCGATCGTGCCCAGGAGTTTGCCCAATCCGAAGATGCTCGTCTACGTCTCCGGCGTGGCCGAATTCGCCGGCGGGCTCGGCGTCTTGATCCCCGGCACGCGCCGCTTGGCCGGTAAAGGTCTGCTCGCACTGTTGATCGCCGTCTTCCCCGCGAACATCAACATGGCGGTCAACGCCGATCGCTTCAAGCAGTTCCCGGCATGGTCGCTGTGGGCGCGTTTGCCGCTCCAGTTCCTGATGATTCGTCAGGTCTGGAAGGCTACGCAGACCAAACACTAAATATTCCGTAGTTGCGTGCCGATAGGTCGTTTATGCAAAAACGACGGAGTTCCCACGCGCTCGCTCGTCAGGTGGCTGCGGTTTCGACGGCACGGTCACGGATGCGTCCGCGCACCACAGCCGGTTCGATGCTCGCTGAGGCCGAGTACAAGCGCGCGACGACGGACCCAGATTTGATTGAACACGCGCTTCGCGCTCGCTCTTATCGCGAGTGGCTGCGTCTGGAGGGACACAGCAGCAGCTGAGTGGACGATCAATCTTTCGCGCACTGGCAGACGTGTAAGAAAGTGAAAAGCCCGGCAGCCGGTCCATTGTTGGACCAGTCGCCGGGCTTTTTGTTGTTCCGAGCCGCCTGTGAAAGTCGACGGCACACTGCTAAATCACGACTTCGGCTGCAGCACTCCGTCCACGATGTGCACAACGCCGTTGGAGGTCTTCACGTCAGCCGTTGCGACGGTTACTGAGTTTCCGTTTGCGTCGGTGATCGTGACCATCCCGTCTTCGACGGCCGGCGTGAGCTCTTCGCCTTGGACGGTTGTGATCGTCTCGCCGTCCTCGGCAAGTTGCGTGATCGCGGCGGCGTCCAGCTCTTCAGGCACCACGTGGTAGGTCAGGACTGCAGCGAGCTGGTCCTTGTTTTCGGGGTCTTGGAGTGCAGCGAGTGTGTCGGCATCGAGCGCCGCAAACGCCTCGTTGGTCGGCGCGAAGACCGTGAACGGTCCCTCACCCTGCAGCGTCTCGACGAGGTCGGCGGCGGTGACCAGTTCGACGAGTGTCGAGAGGTCCTCGGTGTCGGATGCAGTGGCGACGATGTCGCCGGTGTCCATCGACTCGGTTTCGGTGGCCGTGTCGCCGGTGGCTGCGGGTTCGTCGTCGTCTCCGCAGCCGGTGACCGCGAAAGCGGCCAGTCCGAGTACGAGAGCCATGACCACGCTGAGCAGGGGTGTACGGACTGCTGAAAGTCGCATGTCGTTCTCCTTGGTCTGTGCCGGTCCATCGCGGGGTTTCCGCAAACGGCGGCAGGCATTTGGATCGTGTCTGTAATTGCGCGAGCGGTCGTTGTGAATTACTCGCTTGTGGTCAGTTACGAACCATTCCACGGATCGGATGGGAAATGTTCGATCTGCGTCAGCGATCGCTAGTGCTCGCCTGACACGATTGCGCCGTCTCTCAGTAACAAAGTACGAGTCGAGTGGTCGGCGATCGTCCTGTCGTGGGTGATCAAGACGACCGTCAAACCGTCGTTCCACAACGCCTTGATCACGTCGAGTATTTCTCGCCCGGTCTCAGTGTCGAGATTTCCGGTTGGCTCGTCGGCGAGCAGGATCTGCGGTTCGTTGGACAACGCGCGCGCGATCGCAACACGCTGCTGTTCGCCGCCGGAGAGCTGTGACGGAAAGTGATCGGCGCGCTCGCTCAAGCCAACCTGAGCGAGCAAATCACGAGCACGATCTCGCGCCTCGGTCGTCGATCGATCGGAAGGGAACATCGCTATTTCGATGTTTTGCCGTGCTGTCAACGTTGGGATGAGATTGAACTGCTGGAAGATGAACCCGATTCTCTCCAGTCGCAGCGCCGCAAGTTCGTCTTCGTCGAGGCTCGCAACTGACTCACCGCCGCAGGTGATCTTGCCGTTCGTTGGGGTGTCGAGCAACCCCATCAACTGCAGCAGCGTGCTCTTTCCCGAACCCGAGGGGCCTTCGATCACGACGTATTCGCCGTTGTCGATCTGAAGGTCCACTCCGCGCAGGGCCTCCACGGCGACGCCGTCGAGTTCGTAGCTGCGCTTGACGTCCAACAGCACATACGCTGCTTCGGGCTTTGGCTGCGGGGCAGCCTGAGTTGTTTCGAGCGTTTCAGTCGACATGCTTAAGTGCCTCCACAGGGCTTAGACGGGATGTTTTGAGTGATCCGAGGCCGCCGGCGACCAGGGCCGTGGTTGCGCCGATCGCGGCCGCGATCAGGATCGTGTTGATGCTCAGCGCGGGAATGATCGAGATCGTTTCGCTGGCCGCCTCTGCTGCTTGGCGCGCAAATCCGGGAGGGCCGCCGCCGGCGCCACCTGGACCACCTGGACCGCCTGGACCGCCAACGAGGCCGGCCCCAGGCCTTGCGGTTTGCGCGGACTGGCCTGAAACGCTCATGCTCAGCGGATCCAACTTGGCTCCTGCCATCGCGATCAGGCCGAGCAGCACGCCTGCCGCCGCACCGATCATGCCGGTCGAAAGCGACTCAGCGATCACCTGACGGACCAGTCGCTTGTTGCCCCAGCCGATCGACTTGAGCGTGCCGAATTCGCGAGTCCGCTTGTTCACCGCGTTCAACGTGAGGATCGCCGTGATGACGATTGCCGCAAGCAGCAGGGTCAGTTGGAGAAATACACCCATTTTGTTCACGAGGTTGTTCGCGTCAACCAACGATCCGCTGACCTGCCCGGCCAAGCTGGCATTCGTTGTAATGGTGGCGCCGTCGATCGTGCCCTCAATCTCAGAGCTGACGGCGTCGACGGCTTCCTGCGAAGTGGCGCGCACGTAGACGGTGTTGACCTTGTCCTCGAGGTCGGCGAGGTCTTGCAGTTGTCCCAGTTGAACGTAGATGTCGGAGCTGTTGCCTGCCAAGGGGTTCGAAACGATTCCGACGACCTCAAATTTTTCGTCCTTGAGCGTCAGCGAGTCGCCGATCTTCAGGTCGTTGGTCTCGGCGTAGCCGCTCGTGACGACTGCCTGCTGCTCATCGACTGCGCTGAGCAACTGGCCCTCTTGGAGTTGGTCATCGGAGATCGGACCGAGCTGAGTGTCGGCAGCGATCCCGGTGATCGTTCGCGACTCGACGTCGATCGAGTCTGGGCCGCCTCGCCCGCCGCCCGCTGCGCCACCGGCTCCCGGGCCAGTGTTGCCCGAGGCGGTATCGGGCACGGTCCCGGACACCATCAAATTCACCACGGTGAGCGCGCTCGCCGTCGAGCCGACGTCGGAAAGCCCGTCGATTTCGTCGACGGTTCCTGCGTTGAACGTCGCGTTGGCGCCGGTCGTGAAGTTGTCCTCGGAGAACGATTCACCTGCTTTGCGGTCTGCCAGTCCGAAGCGCGGCGGACCGCCTCTGTTCTGAGTGCCCGCATCGGCGGTCTTCGTGACCGTCATGTCGGTACCGAGCCCAACCAGCGGCTCGAGCACTTCGTCTTGTGCGTTTGAAAGCCCGGTGGAGTAGGCGCCCACGACGATTGTCAGCGCGATCGGAACGGCGAGGCCGATCGCGATCAGAATCGTTTTTGTCCGGCGACGCAGCAGCTCCGCCTTGAGGTAAGGGAAATTGATCATGCCGCCAGCCAAGCGAAGACAACTGAACGATCGCTTGGCGTTTCCTGAGAATTCGCTGAGATCGGCGACGCACTGTCGATCGATATCCGCAGAAAAGAAGAATGGGTCCTCAGGGACTCGAACCCTGTCCGCCGGGTTAAAAGCCCGATGCTCTACCAGTTGAGCTAAGGACCCGGGAGAATCCTAGATCAGGACGGCGCAGCCTCGGTTACTGGCGTCACGCAGGTAGTCTCTCGGCCATGCCCACAGCGAATGCAGAGCAGATTTCGATCGACGCAAGTCCCGAAACGGTCTGGCAGGTGATCACCGATTTTCAATCCTTTCCCGAGTGGAATCCGATGACGCCGTCGATGAGGGGCGAGCTGTCGCAGGGGGCCAAATTGAAGGGCATGCTCGGGCTCGGCCCGCTGAAGGTGCCGTTTTTCCCGAAACTGCTGACGGTCGAACCGACCGCCGAGCTTCGCTGGAAAGGCGGCGTGCCCGGAGCGTTCGTGGCGGATCACAGATTCATCGTCGAGCCCGGCCCGGGTGGCGGGTCGATCTTGCGGCACCACGAGGAGTTCGCCGGTTTGTTCGCAGTGAAGGGCCCAACAGTAAAGACCGCCAACCGCGTGCACGCCGAGTTCAACCGGGCGTGCAAACGGCGGGCGGAGGAGAGCTCGACCTAATTTCCGAATCTGCGGCTACGTCGTGCTTGGCGTTGCCGTAGGCTTCGGCGCCGCGCGCTGCGTTCGCTCGCCGTCGGCGCCGGCCGATCCGTCATCCATCTGGTCGTCGGTCAACGGCTGGCTGATTCTCCAGATTCCCCAGCCGAGAGCGCCGAGCAACAGCAGCGCGATCAACAGCATTCCGAAGTAGCCGGCGTACGCAGTCGCGCTTCCGTCGACCGTGCTTTCGCGTTGCAGGATCTCGCGATCGGCGAGCAGTTGCCGTTCCATCTGCGGCAGGGCGGGCACCTCTGCTGCGGGGATCGCGTCATCGCGCGGCTCAAAGATCGGTACGCCCATCAGCGTGTCGCCCTTGTGGAAACGAATCATCGACTTCCATTTGCCGAAGGCCGGCATCGGTTCGGCCGTGCGATAGGTGCCGGGGCCAATCTTTTCAAGGTCTTCGACCTCAAAGCCGGGCCCCTGCCAAGCAATCGACTTCGCCCATTTGTTGTCGGAGTCGAAGTACGTCGTGTTCAGCTTCGCCGTGGCGAGTACCCACTTGCCCGGTTTGCCGGTCTCGACCTGCTCGGTGGTGATTGAGGCGACGACGTTCGGCGGCTCGGTTTGGCGAAGGCCGTATGCGGTCATCAGCGCGATCAACAGAACACCTGTGATCGGCGCCCAGCGGGCGACACCCTTGATCGGAGGTCGCAGGCCAAGCGAGTTGGCCATCCACGCGCCGATGAAGGCGCCGGAGATCGCAGCAACGAAGCCGACGATCGCACCTTCCGGCAAAAGGCTCGCGGGCCACGAGTACGGCATCCAGATAAATGACCACGCCCATTCCGCCGCCAGACCGAAAGTTCCCACAGCTGCGCCGGCAACCAGCGCGAATGTCATCGGCTTGCTGCGAACGCTTCCCGCCATCAACAGGCCGACCAGCTCGACAGCGATCGCCGGGCCGATGTACAGGGGAAAGTGCGCGACCGGGCGGTCGAGCCCGCCAGCGACGATCAGCGTCAGCGCGCTGCGAATGACGACGAAGAAGATCGCCGCCATCAGCGCGCCGCCCTTACCCAGCCAAATCCGCGCGTAGGTGAGCGCGAGGCCGGCGGCGACCATGATCATCAGCGGGTGAAACACCAACTGGAACTGCGCGATGCCGAAATCGAACTCGCCTTGGAAGATCGACAGCGCTGCGAGCAATCCGCCGGCAGCGGCGGCCTTGCGCAGCTTGGTGATGATGCGTTGCTGCGTCTGCTCGGGCTTGTTGCCGCGTTGCTGGTTGCGTGCCCAGCTGCCCTCGGTGAGCAGCACACTGGCACCGATGACCGTCAAACCCGCTCCCGCGAGCATCAATAGGTGGGTCGGCCCCCAAAGCGTGACGTCCTGACCGAACATACGGTGCCAGAGATCGTCGAGCGGAAATCCGACAAGTCCAAACGCGGCGGAGAGCGCGATCAGGATGCCACCGACCGGTGCGTACCAGTTGTCCGAAAGCTTGACCGACCACGGGCTCGGCTTCGTACCGGGTTTGGGCATCGACATCGCCAACACTCCGGCGCTGAACACGCCGAGCAAGCCGATCAGGATGAAATAGTGCGAGGGATTTGCGAGCGGTCCTTCGTCGCGGCCTTTGCTCAGGTGCAGCGAGATGTCCCAGTAGAGACCAAACACCGCCGCGAGCAGCGAGACCGTCAAGACGGTCAGCGGTAGTGCCGCCCACGCTGGGAGGTTCGCCTGCCTGCCGGCGAACTCGCCGAGCGACTGCAGCCAGGTGATTCTGCCGGCGCGGTGCATCAGCGCGAGCACGACCACGCCGCTGAAAACGAATCCGCCCATCAAGGTGGCGATCATCACTTCTTGGGCGGCAGCTCCGCCGGCGGGCGCCTCTGCGGCGGCGAGCAGCGAACCGAAATAAGGGAGGAGAGATGTCATGCGTTTATGTTACATGAGATTATGTTCCATGCAAGTCCGAAATTGAAGGTAAGCTCTGTGGGCATGACTCCAGCCAAAGAGGCCAAGAAAAAGGCTGCAAATGCGGCGACTTCCAACGGCGCAGCCGCACCGAACGAAGAGCTGACGATCGATCAACTCGCCCAACGCACGGGCATGACGGTTCGCAACATTCGCGCGCACCAGTCCCGTGGATTGCTTCCTGCGCCCGTTGTGAAGGGTCGCATCGGCTACTACGACGAGCGTCACATCGCCCGGCTCGACCTGATCCAGCAATTGCAGGCCGGTGGTTTCAATCTCACGGCGATTCAACGTTTGGTCGAACGCGCCGAGGAGACCGGCGACAACATCGGCGACCTGCGCAATCTTGTGCTGACACCGTTTGCCGAGGAACCGTCCGAGGTCATGACGCTCGCCGAACTCGCAGAACAGATTGGCGAGATCGACTCGCGGATGATCAAGCAGTCGATCGAACTCGGCTTCGCAATCCCATTGGGCGACGACCGCTACGAAATTCTCAGCCCGACGTTGATGCGTGCCGGCGTGCAGGCGATCCAACTGGGAATTTCGATCGAAGTGCTGCTGGCGGTGTTCAAGAAGGTCAGCGACCACACGCGAGCGATCGCAGAGGTCTTCACGAAAATGGTCGATGACGGAATCGTCCGACCGGAAGAAAAACAGGGCCTTCCACCGGAAAGCTTTCCGCGCGTCGTCTCGGCGATCGAAGGCCTGCGCCCGCTCGCGACAGAAACGATTCTCGCGAGCTTTCGCGTGAACATGGACCAGGCTGCCGAGGATGCCTTCGGCAAGATCCTTACGCGCATAGCCAAAGAGGATTTGAAGGACACCGGCGCCAGCAAGCGTTCGGGCCGTCGTACCCGCGGACGCTGAATTTTTTCTCATCGAGGGGGGGGGGGAGTTATGACACCTCCTACGACTACTGGTCGTGAACGGAAATCACGACAAGCATCCTGGTTCGGACACCGGGAATCCGCGTACGCACTCGGAACCTGACTCTTCTGGATTCCCCTCGGGTCGGGAGGACGCCCAAGTGCGTGCGGTGGAGAAGGCGAACACGCCAGAGAAGCGCCGGGGGGCTCCGGCGCAGGTTTCGGTTCTGGTAGGAGCGATTCGGTCGGGAAGACCGGCTCTGCTCCACGCATGTTCGGCAGCAAAAAGCGAGATCAGGGACGGTCGTGGTCAATCAGACCAGCGCGCTGCAGATCCTTCCCCGCAGGGACAACCTCGCCGAACGCGCACCGGAAACCAACGAAGCGGTATTGTCGCGATCCGCTCCGTTGCGCTGCCGGTGCGCTTCGGCGGGTAAATTTCATTGGAGCAATCCGCGGCAACGCACGCCTTTACTCGGTGCCGTGTGTTCCATCGAAGAGAATGATGAATCGCAGATCGCACAAAACACAGCACCCGGAACCGCACACGGACAGATCCGAGTGGGTGATTCCCGTACGCGTGATTGGCACGCTGGCGGTCTTCGTAGCGCTGATCATTCTGTTTGCGGCGCCGGCCAGCGCCGCCACATACAGCGTGTACAGCTGCAAGGGGCCGTCCGACGAATCGCTTCCTGCCACGGACTGGACGCAGCTCTCGACGAATCTCCCGCTGACAAGTTTTGAGTTCTCCGGAACCTGCGACACCGGCGGACTGACCGTCGCGACCAAGCAGAGCAGCTTCTATTCGACGGGCGACTCCGCCTCACTACAGTTCGCCGCAGCTCCGAACACTGACATCGTCGGATTTTCGTTGACGCGGCAGCTTCGCGTTCAGTATCAGGGCGGTGGTTCCGGAACCTACAGCGCGATCGTGCGTGAGCAACGTGCGAATGCGACCGTTGACACCGGATGCATCGCGCAGTCGACGAACTGTTCGATCGGTTACCCGACGCCCGCTTCGATGGGCTTGACCCTGAACCCAGCAGACAGCGTCTCGATGAGGATCGCGTGCACGATTCCGACGTGTCCGCAGGGCAACGGAGACGTCGATGTTCGCGCGACGCTCGTGTCGGCGCGCGTGGACCTCGACGACGCACACGCTCTGACCGTCACCAGTATCACCGGCAGTCTCCTGTCATCGGTGTCCGAACCCGGACTGCGAAGCGTCGTTGTCTCGGCGTCCGACGTCGGAGGCGGAATTCGTCGGGTGTCACTCGCCGTGGACGGGGGCACTCCCGATGTGTACGAGACCGGCGGCAGCTGCGCCGAACCGTTCAGCAGCCGTGTGCCCTGCCCGCTCAATCTAACCAGCGCGTTTGTGGTCAACACCAATCAGCTTGCGATCGGCTCACACACAGTCAATGTGGTCGTTGAGGACGTCGCGGGCAGCACAACTTCTTACGGGCCGATTCCATTCACGGTGCTTGCGGCCAGCCCTGCTCCGCCGGCGGCGCCGCAGCCGCCGACCGGCAGCGGCGGTCAACTGCTCTCAAATGGGGCACCCGCGGTGGAGCGTCCGATAGTGAGCCTTGCGAAGACGCGAATCGAGAGTAAAAAATCGGGCACTGTGACGATCAACGGTGTGTTGGTCGCACCCGGTGGCGCGCCGATCGGCGGTGCAGGTCTGCAGCCGACCGAAACCGACATCGGCGATGTCGACGCCGTTGAAACGGTGCTGCCAGCGACATTCACGGCGGCGGACGGTTCGTTCTCGATCCCGGTTCGTGCGGCTGGTGCCAAGCGCATCAGAATAAGTTTCAGACCGAACCCGAGTGCGGCCGAGACGGCCGTGGTCAGCGTGTTGGTGCGCCAGGAGTTGCGGCTCTCGGTGAAGCGGTCGAGATCCAAACTCAAGCGACGCGGCCGCCTGACAATCAGTGGGCGATTGACCGGCGCCGGCGCGGCGACCAATGACGCGCCGGTCGAGATAAACGCACGGGTCGGTCGGAGCTGGCGCGCGGTCGGCGTCGTCGAAACGAACTCTCGCGGCGTTTACAAGTGGCGCTATCGATTTGTCAGCGTTCGCCGGACAAAGACGTTCAAGTTTCGCGCGCTGGTGCGCAGATCCGCGGCATGGCCATGGCCGACCGAGGTCGGCCGCACGATCAAGGTGCGAGTTACGCGATGAACCCGCTTGCGCGAGCTCAGGTACCACTTGGCTCGTCGGGTCGCGATGAGATCGAGCGAGCACGTGACGCCGCGTTGGCGATCGGCGGAACCTTTTGCAACAGTCGTCGTGAGAGTGAACGGCTCTGCACGACTCAGGACCTCCTCTGCGCAGCGGGCAACGCGGTCGTCGATCAAGTCATGTTGGCTCAGGTGTTTCACGCGCAGACGCTGCTGGACGACGACTTCGTCAGCGCCGAAGCGCACGACCAGGCTCGCGCGTTGCGCGACGCCTCGGCGGGAGTCGTACGGATGACGACCCGCGCGCTGGAAGTGCACGCGCGCGACACCGGCTACTGCCAAGCCGCCTGGTTGACCGATTCGCTTGACGAAACTGAACGTTTGATGACCGATGATCGCGATCCGCTCTTCGACCCGATGACGCCGACGGTGATCGCGATGGCGCGATCAGTCGCCCGCGAAGTGTTCTCCGCCTTGGCGGCGGCACCGGCCGATCGCATGGGCGTACCTGGGCACGTGGCACGCGCGCTCGGTGCCAGCGTGGCATTGTTCATGGTCGCCGATTTCACGTACAACGATGACTACAGACTTCGAATCAGCTAGCGCAGCCGCCAGCGTCACCGTGGTTCCTCCGACCGGTCGCCCGGTCGATGCCGATCGCGTGATCGCAGAGGAATACGAGCAGTTCAAACCGGACGTGACCAAGACCGTCACGGCGAAGCTCGCCGCCTCGCGCATCAACTTCGCGCCGATCGACATGGATGGTTTCTACAACCAAGCTTGGTACGGGCTTTACACGAAGCTGCGGTCGAACGAAGAGATCGATAACCGCAAAGGCCTGCTGATCAACATGACCTATCGCCGTGCGATCGACGAGTACCGCACGCTGCACCCCGATCGACAGGCTGACGCAGAGGCATTGGACGATGTCGGCGTCGAACAGGGATTTGACGAGATGCTCGACCAGCAGATGCAGTTCCGCCAGTTTGTCGAGGGGATGCGCTCGGAACTGAACGAGCGCGAGCTGCAGGCAGCGACGCTGTGTTACGTCTACGGATTGACGCGGCCCGAGGCTGCCGAGCAAGTGGGTGTTCGGCCCAAGCGCATGGAGAAGATCATGGACGAGGTCTCGCGCAAGATGCGACCTCTACTGGCGCACATCAAAGACGGCGAGTGGTGCGAAACACGGGCCGAAATCATCAATCTCTACGCGCTCGGCGCGCTCGAAGAGGATTCTGCCGAATACAAAGAGGCGGTGGACCACCTTGCCAACTGCAGTGGCTGCCGCAGGCATGTGTTGGGTACGCGCGGTCTGACCGCTGCGACGCCGGTCGCGGGTCTGTTTCTGCTTGCAGCTACCGGCGCGATCGCTGCAGGCGCCGTCGGCGCAGGAGCGGCGGCGGGGGCCGGCACATTGGCCGGAGCTTCGGCTGGAGGCGGCGCTGGTGCTGGAAGTGCGACGGGCGGCGGTGCTGCCGCGGCTGCGGGCGGTGTGGCCTCGGGAGGTGCTGCTTCAGGAGGCACAGCGTCGGGCGGAGCGGGACTATTTGGTGGAGTTGGCCAGGCGGCTGCAGTTGCTGCCGCAGTAGGTGCCGTCGCCGTCGGAGGTTTCGTGGTCGCGAACAACATAGGCGGCGACGAGCCCGTTGCACAACCAACATCACCAGCGGCCACTCAAACAGCCGACGACAGTGCAGCCAAGGCAGTTGCCGCAAAGCGCGCAGCTGCGAAGAAGCGAGCCGCAGCCAAGAAACGCGCAGCAGCCAAGAAGCGGGCGGCAAGACGTCGGGCCGCCGCCAGGCGTCGCGCCGAGGCGCAGTCGCAGGCCCAACAGCAGGCTGCCGCGCCAGCGCCGGTGCAGCCCACGCCCACGCCCACGCCAACTCCAGCCCCCTCCCCAGAACCAGCTCCAAGCCCGCCTGCCGACAACGGCAGCGAGTTCGACCTGCGCTGAGGCGTCGAGCGACCGCCGTATCCGACAGCAGAGCTCGACCACCAAGCGCTAAATGATTCTTGCCCTCGCCCCGCAGGCGAGGGCAACGACGATTCGCCGCCTACAACCGTAATCCGGTCACCGGAGCGGAACTCGACGAGTTCTAGTGGCGGAAGTGGCGCCGACCGGTGAAGACCATCGCAATACCGGCGTCATCACAGGCTTTGACGACCTCGGCGTCGCGTTTTGACCCGCCCGGTTGGATGATCGTGCTGACGCCGGCCTTGATGCCGACCTCTGCACCGTCGGCGAATGGGAAGAAAGCGTCGCTCGCCATGACCGCCCCGTCGAGGTCGCCGCGGGCCTTTTTGACCGCAAGCTTCACGCTGTCGACGCGACTCATCTGGCCGGCGCCGATGCCGAGCGTCGCGAGGTCACGACCGAGCACAATCGCGTTGCTTTTCACGTGCTTGCAGACGCGCCAGGCGAAGAGCATGTCGCCCCACTGCTTCTCGGAGGGTTGGGTCTGGGTAACGATCTGCATGGCGTCGCGCGGGTCGATGTCCACGTCACGGTCCTGGAGCATCAAGCCGCCGCGTACCCCGCGGAGGTCGGGGTCGCTGATCGGCCAAAGCCGCCGTTCGCCGTTGACCAGCACGCGAAGGTTCTCCTTCTGAGCGAGGATCTCGAGCGCCTCGTCGCTGTATCCGGGCGCGAAGATCAATTCGATGAAGTGCTCGACCAGCTTGGTCGCGAGCGCCGCGTCGACTTCGCGATTGAAGACGTAGATACCACCGAACGCACTGAGTGGATCGGTGTGGAGTGCCTTGTCATAGGCATCCTCAAGCGTGTTGCTGACGGCGATCCCGCACGGGTTGTTGTGTTTGAGGATCGCGCAGCATGGAAGCTCGAACTCCTCGATCAGTCGGCGCCCGGCGTCGAGGTCGAGCAAGTTGTTGAACGAGAGATCCTTGCCCTGCTCCTGCCCGACCATAGACATCAGATCGGTGCGGCTGCCGACTTCCGCGTAGTACGCGGCACGCTGGTGCGGATTCTCGCCGTACGGCAGATCGATCGACTTTTCGTAGACCCTGACGAACTGGTCGGGAACGTTGCCGGTGCGTTCGTTGAACCACTGACTGATCGCGGCTTCGTACTGCGCCGTGTAGTTGAACGCGTCAACTGCGAGTGACTCGCGAGTTTCGAGGCCGAGGGTGCACGAATCTGCCGCCATCTCTTCGAGAACGGCGTCGTAGCTCTCGGGGCTGACAACGACGGCCGTGAATTTGAAGTTCTTTGCGCTCGCTCGCACAATCGTCGGTCCACCGATGTCGATCTGCTCGAGAACTTCGGCATCGCTCACGCCGCGGCGATTCGCGTACCGCTGGAACGGATAGAGATTGACGACGACGAGATCGATCGTGCCTAGACCCTCGGCGTTGAGTTGGTCGACGTGCTCCGGCTCATCCAGCTTCGCGAGCAGGCCCGCGTGTACTGACGGGTGCAGTGTTTTGACGCGGCCGCCGAGTATCTCCGGAGATCCGGTGTATTCGGAGACTCCGGTCACCTTTACACCGTTCTCGGCGAGCTCACTTGCGGTACCGCCGGTGCTGAGGATCTCGATGCCGAGTTCTTCCAACCCCTTGGCGAAGTCGACGATTCCGCGCTTGTCGCTGACGCTGATCAGGGCGCGGCGGATGCGCACGGCACCCGGCTGCGTCACTTCCACGGACTTCCCATTGACCTTCGCTGGTTCGGCACTCTCAGGCATGGCGTGCAGGTTACCCGTTGGCCGCATCATTGGCAATTTGTGCGATCACCTCGGGAAGCAACCGGTGTTCGGTCTGATGAATTCGCCGGGAAAGCGATTCGAGGCTCTCGCCGGGCGCGATACCGATCGCCTCCTGCGCGATCACTGGGCCGGTGTCGACGCCCTCGTCGACGTAGTGAACGGTCACACCGGTCTGGGATTCGCCGGCTTTCAGCGCCTGTTCGATCGCGCGCAGCCCAGGGTATTTGGGAAGCAGGGAGGGGTGCACATTGATGATCCGACCGTGAAACGCGGCGATGAACCCGGGACTGAGAATCTGCATGTACCCGGCGAGCACGACCAGATCGACGCTCAATGCTCGCAGGTGTCCGGCGATCGCAGCGTCACGAAGTTCGCGCGACGCAAAGTCGGTGAGCGCAAAGACTTCCGACGCGACGCCTGCGTCACCCGCGCGCTGCAGCGCCCGAGCGTGGGGCTTGTCGGACGCCACGCATACGACTTCGACGCCGAACCTGCCGTGCACCGAATCGAGAATCGCCTGTAGGTTCGAGCCCTCACCGCTCGCCAGTACGCCGATTCGCAGGACGGTGGGTTCTGAACGCAGTTTGTTCACGCGCCGAACGCTAGAAGATCGCAATTCGCTTCGATCGAGCGTGTGAACTGCGCGTTAAAAGTCGGTGAAGGTGGTTACCGCGGGCTGCGATCGCAGTTAGCTTGTTCGGTTCATGTTGTCGACAAGCGGAAATCAGATCGGCAGGCAACGCGACGCCGGGCTCGACGGTCTGCGGGGCCTTGCAGCAGTCGCCGTACTGCTTTTCCACGTCTGGCTGTTCACCGAATCGCACACCACGACTCGGCGCGAGGGACTGCTCGACTATGTCTTGGTCGAGTTCAAGCTCGGGTTGTACTTGTTTTTCGTGCTTTCCGGGTTCTTGCTGGTCAGGCCGTTTCTTCGGGCAGCCATGAACGGCGAACAGACTCCCCGGTTCGTCGCCTACACGCGCAATCGCATTGCTCGCATCGCGCCCGCCTATTGGCTGTCGTTGGTCGGGGCAGCAGCGCTGCTGCTCGCGGCTGGCGGGTCGGCGCTCAGACACATGCCCGCGGGAGCGGACGTCTGGCAGTACATCTTCTTCGGCCAGAACTTCTCCGAGGACACGATCATGCGGCTCAATCCGGCGACGTGGTCGCTGCCGATTGAACTCGCCTTCTATCTGCTCGTCCCCGGTATCGGTTTGCTCGCAGTCGTCGCTGCTCGGCGGCTGCGCGAGTCGATCGGCGTGTCCGTCGCGACGGGTGTCGTCGCGCTGCTGATGATCATCGCCGGCCTCTACTGGAACAAGGCCACTGTGGGCGAATCGTCGGTCTATCGCTTGGCATTGCCCGGGATGCTCCCGTACTTCGCGCTGGGGATGCTGGCCGCGCTCGGCGCGGGCCTGTGGGAGCGGCGCGGCAAGGCGACGGGCGTTGTTCTCCATCTGCCGACGGCTGTCTTCGTGTGCGGGCTGTTGGTGCTTGCAGCGGCGATCTACAACTACGAGCGCAACATCTATTCAGAGACGCTGCAGGTGATTCGCGATGTTCCGGCGGCAACCGGATTCGCCTTGATCGTCGCCGGAGTGGCGATGGCGACTGACCGCTCGCGCTTCGGTCGCGCACTCTCCTGGCGGCCGCTCGTCGCGCTCGGTACGGTTTCGTACGGCGTCTACCTCTGGCACGTTCCGCTGCTGCTCGCTGGGCGCACGGCGGGGTGGCTGCCCGACGGGATGTTGGCCGCTTCAGCGCTGGTGCTCACGATCTCGCTGGCACTCGGCGCGCTCAGCTGGCGCTTCGTCGAGAGCCCGTCGATCGCCTGGGCGCGAAGGGATCGCGCCCCAGAACGCGACGAACTGGCCGCGCATCGCGAACGCAGACCGATGCACCGCCCGGCCGCTCAGCCGGCGCTGGCCGGAACCACCACGAGCTCTTCGAGCGCGAACTTGCCGGTGGCGCGGTCGGTGTCAGCCAGCGGATAGTTGCCGGAGAAGCACGCGTCACAGTGCGTCTCGCGCTCGCCCTTGATCGCTTCGTAGATGCCTTCCAGCGAGATGTACGCGAGTGAGTCGGCGCCGAGTTCCTTGGCAACCTCGTCGACAGTGCGGCCGTAGGCGACCATCTGTTCGTTGGTCGACATGTCGATGCCGTAGTGGCAGCTGTTGCGGATTGGCGGCGCGCTGATTCGCAGGTGGACCTCCTTGGCCCCGGCCTCGCGCAGCATTCCGATGATCTGGCGAGTGGTGTTGCCGCGCACGATCGAGTCGTCCACGACGATCAACCGCTGGCCACTGACGATCTCCGGCAACGGTGTGAACTTCATCCGCAACCCGAGTTTGCGCAGCTCTTGACCGGGTTGGATGAAAGTGCGGCCGACATAGCGGTTCTTGATCAGACCGTCGTCCATCGGGATCCCACTCGCGCGGGAGAGGCCCTTGGCAGCCGGGTTGCCGCTATCTGGCACTGCTACGACCATGTCCGCCTCGACCGGTGCCTCGCGCCAGAGGATCTGGCCCATGCGGCCGCGCGACTGCTGCACGAGCTGGCCCTCGAGGTGTGAGTCGGGGCGGGCGAAATAGATGTGCTCAAAGACGCAGAAGGCGCGACGTTCGCCGGGGCAGACGATCTGCGTCTCGATGCCTCGCTCGGTAAGAGCGATCAGCTCGCCCGGCTCCACCTCACGCAAGAACTCCGCGCCGATGATGTCGAATGCGCTGCTCTCGGATGCGAAGCAGTAGCGCGCTTCATCGTCGCCAGGCACTTCGATCTTGCCGAGCGCAAGTGGGCGCAGACCCTGCGGATCGCGGAAGGCGACGACCATCTCCTTGTTGGCGATCACGGTGCTGAATGCGCCCTTCAACTGCGGCATCACCTCGGCGACGGCATCCTTGATCGTCGCGGCCTTGCTGTTGCTGACCATCGCGGCGATGATCTCGCTGTCGCTGGTCGAGCGAAAGGTGGTCCCGGCCTCGCGCAGCTCTGCGTGCAATTCAACTGCGTTGATCAGGTTGCCGTTGTGAGCCAAGGCGATCATGTGGTTGTCGGCGCGGTAGATCGGTTGAGTGTTCTCCCAGCCGCTCGAACCGGTCGTGGAGTAGCGAACGTGTCCGACGGCCATGTTGCCGCTCAATCCGCGCAGCTTCTCCTCGTCGAAGACCTGGCTGACCAGCCCGGTGTCGCGCAAAGTGATGATGTGAGTGCCGTCGCTCGAAGCGATTCCGGCCGACTCCTGGCCACGATGCTGCAGCGCGTAGAGCGCGAAGTAGGCGAGTCGGGCTACGTCGAGTTCAGGCGCATAAATTCCGAAAACGCCGCATTCGTCGCGTGGGCCGTCGCGATCGTCGAAAAAATCGTCGCCCAAGCCATCATTGGCGAGGACTGATTCTTTCCGATCCTCGGCCGCGCGGTCAGTGGTCCGCTGCTGTGAGTTCAAGAAGAGACTCGATCCGCCAGCGCTACTCGGCTCTCGATCGCCGAGCCATGAATGCGCTGGATATTGCCTACATCCAGTGAGACTTCATCCAGAGTACCAACGGGCGCGGAGATCGTCAGGCGTTCGCCGACGGCGGTACCCAATGCTAGGAATCCGACGTTCTTGGCCTCGTTCGACAACTGCAACAGCGATTCGCGCGTGCCGGCCACGACGATTCCGCCCGGGCCCTCGCCGAACAACGCCGTTTCGACGTGCTGCGCCGGATCTGCGTCGGGGTAGGCGCGCCGCATCCGTTCGACCAATGGCGCGACATCGATCTCCGCACCGGTACCGCCGAGCGCGCATTCTGCGAGCGCGGTCGCCAAACCGCCCTCGGAAACATCGCGCGCGACCTGAACGTTGCCACGGCGAACCGCGTCGCGCAGAATTGTCAGCGCTTCAGCATGCTTGGCGAGGTCAAGGTCAGGAAGCTTGGTCGGCAATTCATCGCCGATCAATTTCGCCAGTTCGCTGGCCGAGAGCGTCGGCTCGAACGGGCCGAGCAGACCGATCATCAGCGGCTCGTCGTCGGCGTCGCGCTCGAAGAACTTGTTGACCGCAACTGTCGATGGATCGGGCAGTCCGCCCACGATGCCGACGACAGGCGTCGGATAGATCGGGCCGTCGGCGGACTGGTTGTACAACGAGACGTTGCCACCGACGACCGGTAGGTCGAGCGCGCGGCAGGCGTCGCGCATGCCCTTGACGGATTCGGTCAGCTGCCAGGCGATGTGGGGCTTCTCGGGATTGCCGAAGTTGAGGCAGTTCGTCAAGCCGAGCGGTTCGCCGCCCACGCAGGCGATGTTCGCCGCGCACTCGAGCACCACGCCGATCGTTCCGCGATACGGGTCCGATGCAACCTTTCGCCCGGACCCATCGATCGAGACTGCGATGCTCGGTCCGTCGATCGGGGCGCCGTTTCCGTCCTGCTTCCAGAGGTGGAGCACGGCCGCCTCAGCCTCTTCGGGTCGCTTGGTCGTACGCGAACCGACGATGCAGTCGTAGCGCTCGAAGTAGCGGCGACGCGACGCGATGTTGTCGCTGGCCAGCAGTGCCAGTAGGCGAGCATTGGCGTCATCGGTGTTGATCGCCGCCTGCATCGCGTCGGCCGCGGGACCGGTCACCTTCGGCGCCGGATAGATCTGTTCGGCCGGTTGTTCGGGCTGGAGCGTGTAGACCGGGCAATCGTCGACCAGCGCGGGTACTGGCATGTCGCCGACCAATTCGCCGTCGTCGTAGATCCTCATATGCCGCGTGTCGGTCACCTCGCCGATCACCGCGTGATGCAGGTCCCACTTGTCGCAGACGGCGAGCACCGCGTCGAGACGCTCGGGGGTGACGACGCAGAGCATCCGCTCCTGTGATTCGCTGACCATGATTTCGAACGGCTCCATGCCCTGTTCGCGCAGGGGCACGCGATCGACATGAATGTCGAGGCCAACTTCGCCCTTGCTTGCCATCTCGCTGGAGGCACTGGTCAGACCCGCCGCACCGAGGTCTTGCAGGCTCGCGAGCAGCTCGCCGCCCAGCAGCTCCAAGCAGCACTCAACCAGCTTCGACTCCTCGAAAGGGTCACCGACCTGCACGGTCGGACGCTTGTCATCGTCTCCGTCGCCGAGTTCGGCGCTGGCCAACACCGATGCGCCGCCGATTCCGTCGCGTCCGGTCGACGCACCGAAAAGCACGAGGTGATTTCCCACGCCCGCCGCCGCGCTCTTGATCAGCTGGTCGATGGGTGCGAGACCCAGCGCCATCGCGTTGACCAGGCAGTTCTGTTCGTATGGACCCTCGAAGTAGATCTCGCCGCCGATCGTCGGCACGCCGATCGAGTTGCCGTAGTGGCCGATTCCAGCGACGGCGCGATCGGCGAGGAAGCGAGATCGGGCCGATGACAGCTCTCCGAAGCGGAGTGAGTCGAGCACCGCGATCGGCCGTGCTCCGACGGCGAAGATGTCGCGCAGGATGCCGCCCACGCCGGTCGCTGCTCCCTGGAACGGCTCGACGGCACTGGGATGGTTGTGGCTCTCGACCTTGAACGCGATCGCCAAACCGTCGCCGACCGTGACGGCACCGGCGTTCTCACCCGGACCCATGAGCAAGTGCGGCCCCTCGGTCGGTAGTTGTCCGAGGATCTTCTTCGAGTGCTTGTACGAGCAATGCTCGCTCCACATCAAGCTGAACATCGCCAACTCGGTGGCGTTCGGCTCGCGGCCCAGTTTCTCGACGATCAGCTCGAATTCCGCATCGGTCAGGCCCAATGCCCGGTGCGGTGGCTGTGCCAAGTCGGGCTGGCTTGCGGTCGTCATGTCATGTCTCCGCTGCCGAGCGCCATCGGGGCGGCGCTGGCGAGGGAGTGAAACAGCTTGAGGCCGTCGTCGCTGCCGGTCAATGGGTCCACAGCGTGCTCGGGGTGCGGCATCAGGCCGAAAACGTTGCGGCCCTCGTTGCAGACTCCCGCGATGTCGTTGAGCGAACCGTTGAAGTTGTGACCCTCTGCGTAGCGCAGCAACACCTGCCCGTTCGACTCGATGCTTTCGAGAATCTCCGGCGGCGCGAAGTAGCGGCCGGTCGTGTGCTTTGCAGGTATCGAGAGCGTCTCTCCGGGCGCGCATTCGTGGGTGAACGGCGTTTCCGTGTTCTCGACGGTCAGGTCAACCTGTCGGCAGGTGAACGAAAGATTGAGGTTCGGCAGCAGCGCACCCGGCAGCAGTCCTGCCTCGGTCAGAACTTGAAAGCCGTTGCAGATTCCGAGCACAAGACCGCCTTCGGCCGCATGTTCGGCCACGGCCTGCATCACGGGCGAGAACGGGGGAATCGCGCCGACACGCAGGTAGTCGCCGTAACTGAAACCACCGGGCACGATCACGACGTCAACGCCCTTCAGGTCTTTGTCCTTGTGCCAGAGCAACTCTGCATCGCCGACGCGATTCGCGGCGAGCAAAGTGTCGACCTCGTCGCAAGAGCCGGGAAACTGCGGGATGCCGAAGCGGGTGGCCACTGTGTCTCCTCGAAACCGGCTAATTGCCGGTGACGATCTCCGTGCCCGTAAGAATCTGGTAGTCCTCGATCAGCGGATTGGCGAGCAACTTCTCGCACATCGATTCGAGTTGGGCGGTGTCCTCGATCTCGAGCTCAACCAGTCGCCCGACGTGGACGTGGCTGACGCCCGAAAATCCGAGCGCCGGGAGCGCGTCCTCGACGGCCTGGCCCTGCGGGTCGAGGATGCCCTCTTTGGGTCGAATAAGAACGGTGGCTTTGACCGACACGGGCGGACTCCTCTTTTTTCAGCGATCAGAAACTGCGCAGCGGCGAAGAGAATGGAGCGTATCGAGGGCGCAAGCGGCGTTTTCCCGCTGTTCATGCAGGTTTTCAGCAATTTGCGGGATTCGCGCAGGACTGGCGAATCCGCCGCACGCCGGTTACCCTCGGTTGCATGCCTAAACGAATTTTTCTGATCGCGGCGCTGGCTGCCGCCGCACTCACGCTCCCGGCGACCGCTCAGGCCGCAGACTTCTGTGTCGGCTCGCAGCCGGTCGTGTGTGACCAGCTCTTCGTTGCGGACATGAATGGCCTCGCAAGTGCGATTACCGCCGCAAACGCGAACCCACTCGACGCGGATCGAATCTTCATGGCCTCGGAGGAGTACACGATCGACACCGGAGCCTCCTTTACTGTCACTGGTCCGACCGAAATCATCGGTGCTGGCGTCGGCGAGACGGAATTCTTGGCGGATGAGAGCCACGAGACTTACCTCGAGTTTGACTTTGCCGATCCGACGAGCAGCATCAGAAGTTTCAGCTTGAATGTCAGCGGATCCCCAGCTGAAAGCACCGGGCTCAACATCCAGTCCGGCCAGTTCTCGGACTTCGAGGTGGATGATCAATCCGCCGGTACGGCAGACAACTTCACCGCCCTCGCCATTGGCAACGGCGCAACTGCCAGCGACTTCGAACTCAAGTTGACGTCCGAAGGGATCGGGGTTTCCGCGAAGTACGGCCCAGCCACGATCGACCGGGCAACGATTCTCGGCGCAGGGCTCGCCGACGCGACCGGGATTGACGTCGACAACGATGCAAATGACGAGGTGAAAGTCACGCGGAGCGTTTTCCGCGATCTGGGCACAGCCTTGCGGGCACGCTCGGGAAAGCTGGTCGCCACCGACACACTTGTCGATCTCGAAACGATCGACCTCGCCTACGCGTTCAATCTATTTGACGACACCGGTGACGACTCCGAAATCGATGTCGCACTTGAGAGGGTGACTGTTTACGGCAATGCGACCACTCAACGCGCGGTTTTCTTCGGCGCGGACGGTTTCGGCACCAAAGAGTTCGACGGGACCATCACTGATTCCGTGTTTGAATTCGCTGGATCTAATCCCAATCCGTTGCAGTGTGTGCAGGGCAGCGGCTTCGCCGTCGACATGTCGTTGAGCCACGTCGCCTACGACGTCGATGAGTCGGAAGTCGGCTCGGGCTGCGCAGTCCCCTCATTGAACGTGATCGACCTCGGCGGCGAACCGTCGCAGTTTGAAAACGCTGCAGCCGACGATTTCACACCCGCCGCAGGATCATTGTTGATCGATGGTGGTTCGGATGGATCGACCCTTCCGGGCTCGGCGCTTGACTTGGACGAAAAACCTCGCCTGACCGACGGCAACGGCGACTGCACCGCGAAGATCGACCCCGGCGCGTTCGAGTTTCAGCCAGCGGTTCTGGCCCCCGCCAGTTGTCTTCCGCCGCCCTACGTACCGCCCGCGCCACCACCCGTTCCGCTGCCTCTTCCGGTGGCCCCCGTGACTCCGAGCGCAACAGCCAAGCTGACCACTCGGGCGCGAAAGGCCTTCCGCCGTTCGCGTAGCGGTTTCCGCAAGCGCACCAACCCGCGCGCGACCTCATTCGGCATCACCTACAGAAACGCGCAGATCGCCCGCTTCGAACTCCAGAAGGCCGGACGCGGTCGGAAGAAGGGCTCGCGTTGTGTGCGTGGCAGCCGCGGCAAGCGCTGCACCTACTACAAGAAGCTCCGTGGCATTCAACGCCAGGACGTCTACGACGGCGAGATCTTCTACCAGTTCGGCGGCAGGTTCGGCGGTCGCAAACTCAAGCGCGGTAACTACCGTGTCAAGGTAACTCCATTCGGCCAGGGTGCCGTCCGGGGAAAGCCGATCTACATCAAGTTCAAGCTCAGGTAGTCGGTCGCCAGAGCGCTACGCCGGTGTTCTTGTCGGCAACCGCGTGGCCGGCTGGCAGGTCGTGACAGGCCGTCGGCGCTTTCAGCGTCGGCCGAACGCAGATCCGCGTTCCCGACGGCAGACCGTCGAGTCCGAACGTCGGATGTCCGAAACTGACGATTCGTCGCGACTGGGCGTCGAATGAGAATCCGAACTCCAGGCTGTTGCGGCTGAGGTCCGGTTCGAACGGCGACGAAATCCGCGTGCGTTTGCGCGTGCGCACCGACAGCCCGCACAAACCGTCTTCCGGCAACGCGGCACAGTTGCCGACCGCCGCCCTGCCACTGGGCGCAACGTCAAAGGTGTCACCCGGCAACAACGCTGGCCGCCGAGCACCTATTCGAAGCAATTCGGTGTCGCCGGTGTCCAGGTGCAGCCAGAACGAATTCGTGCCCGGCAGATACGAGCCGATGGCTATGCGATCGCCGACTGCGGCCTGATGAATCACCGGCGGACGTGTCTTCGCGCGATGAGCACCGGATGCAGCGAGGCGAACGAGTCGTCTGCGATCTGGCACGGCGGCGACAGATCGATTGTTGCCGATGAAGGCTACGCGGGACCGCGCGAGTCGACTCGTGAAGCAGGCGCTGATCCGACGCAGGGATGGGCGAGCGACGGAGATGACCGCGACGGCGTGACCGCCGCGCGCACAACCGGCGCCCGAGCGACGCTTGAACGAGGCGACCAACGCGATGCGCTTGCCGTCGGGGGAAAACGCCGGCGCGCCGATCGTTTCTGCCCTGGCAAGTCGGCGAAGCCCGCCGCCACCTCGTCGTACGGTGAAGAGTTCGGCCCGCGGTGCGGTGGCCGTGCCATTGCCACTGACCGCCACGGTGCTGACAAATGCGATCGACTCGCCGCTTGGCTGCCAAGCAAAGCTCTGGAGTGCGAGGAAGCGGTCGTTGCCGACGATCAGATGCTTGAAAGCGCCTGAGAGTGGATCGAACGTGTAGAGCCGATCGCGAGCAACGCCACCCGGGTCATTCGCCTTCATGAGAAGCGCCAGATCAGGCGCGGCGGCAGCGCCTACCGGAAACAAGAGGCATGCGGAAACCGTCGCTACTGCGACGAAAATCCGTCGATTCAAGTTGAATCTGTTCATCCTCAGCCCCGTGGCACGTCGCATCTGCGATTCGAAAAAACTATCTGGTTCCAGCCGCAGGTGAGACGTTTTGCAATTTCCGGTGTTGTTAACTCCTCGAGGCACTGAACTGCTCGCGCGAAACCGCCAACTGCGATCCCGGAACGACGACGCAGCCCATCAGAAGGAACACATGACCGACCACCAGAACTTCAAAGATCGCGACGCCGAGACTCACAAGCTCGATCCACGCGTGTGGGCTCCCCTCCGCGTCTGCCCGCAATGCTCGCTCGCCTGGGAATCGACCGGCGACTGGTGCCCTTCGTGCGGTACAGCGTTCGATCTGCGCGAGCGCGAGACTCGAGTGAACGCAGAGCAGGACGTCACGCGTGTGATGCCGGGTCGAACTGGCGAGCAGACCACTGTCCGTACGTCACGCCCCAGGCGTGGAAATCAATCTCAGGCCGGTCGCGGCAACACTGCCGAGCGGCGCGTGGCACATGGACATGGCGGGCGCCGTAATCCCGGCGCATCGAACTCGGCTTCGCCCGGTGATCGCTCGGGTGGCACTTTGAAACTGATCGCCACGGTCGTCGCATTCAGCCTCGCGATCGTGTTCGCTTTCGCGATCGGTCAGGAGACCCGCGCATCGAAGGACGAGGTTGACGCGCAGATCGCCCAGGCCGTCGATCAGACGAAAAGCAGCGCGGTGGCCAGCTTCCGCCGGTCATTCGAAGCGCAGCGCGACCGCCTGCAGACCGAATTCAATCAACGCGTGAAGGCGGCGGAGGAGCGTGCGCGTCAGCAGGGTCGCGCGGACGCCGAGGCGCAGAACTCGGGCGGCGGTGTCGTCGACCGCTTAGAGAAATGCCTGAAGAACTTCTTGCTCGACTGTTGAGTCATTCGCTCCGAACGCCCGGATGCAGATCCCAAGCTTCGCGATCGAGCGGAATCGACATCTCGCCGAGCCGCGGCTTGGCTTCGGTGACGGCCCACTCGTATGACTCGACGGTTCGGCGGACCAGTTGACGCCCACTGCTCGTTGGCTCGAGGGCGTGCTGCGCCGCACGGTCGAGAAGTTCGGCCTGTCCGCTGTCGATCAGTCGAAGTGGAGATCCGCCGGGGTCGACGACGTGGCCGTGGCGTGACACGTACACGAACAGCTTGCGCGGTGGTTGATGGACGGCGTCGCTCTGGAATCGCTCGCCATCGATCCTCGCGAGCAGGTAGTTGAACTCAGTCCAGGTCAGCGCGTGCAGTTGCTCTGCGGTCACCATCAGCAGCGAAACCTCGGCCGTCGCATCGGCGCACGGGACCAACGTGGCCGGTAGCGAACCGTACACCGCCAGGTGCGGCGAGTGACCAATCGCGTGGCCAGTGAGCAAGCCGTGTACGGCGATCAGTTCGCGCTGATCGGGAGGCAGATGGGCCAGCTTCTTCGCAAGCACTTCCGAACCGCGATTCGAACCAAACGCGAGCAGGGCGTAGCGCGTTCGATTGAGTGCGTCTGTGCTCGAAAATGCGCGCGCGAGTTGATCCTCGCGCAGCCGGTCAAGCGGAGTGACGGCACCGTCGCGCAGCCGATATCCGCCGCTGCCGAACGACTCACTCCACGGATACGAAATCGCCCGCTGATAGTGCGCGTCAACGAATCGCTGTCCGCCGATCTGTCTTGCCAGACGAGCCGCCAACTCCTCGAATTCGTTGCCCGGCATCGCCAATCGGCGCAGCGTACGTTGATCGGCGATGGGCGGCCACCCACTCATCGCCGGTACCTATACCGCGACGCGATCGAGCCAGGCGGTGAACGGTTCGCCGGTCAATCGCTCGTATGCCTCGATGTAGCGCAGCTGAGTCTGCTCGACGATTTCCGGCGGAACCTCCGGTGCCGGCGGAGATTTGTCCCAACCAGTCGATCGGGCCCAGTCGCGTACGAACTGCTTGTCGAACGATGACTGAGCGCCACCGGGCTCGTATTCGTCGGCCGGCCAGTAGCGAGAGGAATCCGACGTGAGCACCTCGTCGCCAAGAGTGATCAGTCCGCTTTCGGGTTCGCGACCGAACTCAAACTTGGTGTCGGCGAGGATGATCCCCCTGGATTTGGCGTGCTCACGTGCGTGCTCGTAGATCGCGATGCTCAGTCGTTTGATCTCGTGGTAGGTCTCCGCGTCGCCACCCATCGCGGCGATTGCACCGGCGTCGTCGATGTTCTCATCGTGGTCACCGATCGCAGCTTTTGTGGCTGGCGTGAAGATCGGTTCGGGCAACTCAGCGGATTCGAGCAGGCCGGATGGCAGGTCGATTCCGCAAACGGCGCCGGACCGCTGATAGTCGGACCAGCCGGAACCTGCGAGATATCCACGCACCACGCACTCGATCGGGAACATTTCGAGCCGCTTCACCTTCAATGCGCGCCCACGCAATTCGATCGGAACGTCTTGCGTGGTGCTGATCAAGTGATTGTGAATCAACCCGCCGAGCTCACCGAACCAGAACACGCTGGTACCGGTGAGGACCTGACCCTTGCCGGGAATCGGATTCGGGTGAATCACGTCATAGGTACTGATCCGGTCGCTGGCGACCATCAGCAGATTGCCGTCAGAAAGTTCGTAGGTCTCGCGAACCTTGCCGCGCGAAAGCAGGGGTAGGTCGGGTGTGAAGTCGGCGACGGCCATGGGGTGATGCTAACGCCAGCCCGGCGAGCATCGGCACCGCGAAAGTTGGGCAACCGTAGTCGGTAGACCACGTGCAGGGCACGCGATTTTCGAGCGGCTGGGAGCTACGCGACGGCGAAATCCTCGCGCAACTGCGCGAGGTTGACGCGAACCTTCGATTTCGGCATCGCGAAGGAGCTGAGCTGCGCGTTTACCAACGGGCGCAACTGCGACTCCAGGTTCGTGATCTCGTCACGGTTGGTCACCTGGAACACCGCGAGGCTGAGGTGTTCATGCATCCACGCCGACAGCTTGGTCTCTGACGCGTCGAGCAGGTTGCCCTGTTTGTCGGTCTTCAGCGCGAGCGGCGACTTGAGCGCCGCCGCAAGACTTCGCCGAAATGCCGATCGAGCGGTGATGCCATTGAGTTGATCACCCTCGATACGCGACAGCAGAGTGTGGTGACTTGCGTTGCCGTTGGGCCACAACGTGCCGCCTGCCTGTCCGAAATACAGGCAGCCTTTCTTCACGCGGGCGTCGATCCCCTCTGAGAGCTGACGCGCTCCGGCGGTGTCGACCCACCAGGAGTAAAGCCCGCTTTTGGCCAGTCCTTCGAAGACTTCGGGCCAGTCCGACGCGTCAAAAAGTGTCGGCGAGTCGCATACCGCCGCATACGCCGTTTGGACTGTGCGAGGCGAACTAACGCGGGGTGCTTCTACCTTTGCCACGCTCAAAGTAATAGCCGGTTGAGAAGTGGAGTTTGCTCGACGAGGCGCGAAACCGCAGCTGCCGACTTACGTTCAATAGCACTTCAAGTAGCGCACCGACATCCCGTCAACGGCTTTACCGTCGCCGCGATCGAAGCCGTGGTCACATTCCTCGACCACCACGACGTAGCCGCGCTGCGCGAGCATGGCGTCGAGGTATTTGCGGACCTTCTTGACGTCCTCACCAATTCCTGACCTCACCTTGGCCGGTGGTTTCGCTGGCTTGCCGTTTCGAAGCGTCCTTTCCCAGAAATTGCTCGCAAGCCTGAACTCGAAAACGGCGTCGAACAGAAAGTCCTTTCGCTTGCCCGGCGAAAACGGCTCCGTCCGCGAACCAAGACTTTCGCGATTGGCGATCACCAGGTCGATCGACGGTGGCCTCAGGCCTGCCTTCTTCTGATTGACCAACCACTGGCCCGGAGATACCTCCATGTGCAGGTCCTTCCATGGAACGCCGGCGTCGTTGAGCTGCCGCGCGAACTGCATCACGCAGTCGCGTTCACTGAGGATCGATGGCCCACGATGGCTCACGACTGTGCCACTCGCGTTGCGAAGGTGTCCATCCGGCCAGGTCGGCTGCTTGCGCAACCAACGCTCCGTTGACTTCAGCGCCGTCGCGATCTGCTTGTCAAGTTTGTTCCCAGCCACACATCGATCTTAGGGGCGGAGTGGTGAACAGGTGGTGACAATTTTGCGCGCCGCCCGTCACAAGTCAGCTCAGCTGATCTTCACGACCTTGAACGTACGTTTTTTGCCGTTCGGAAGACTGACTGTGACAACGTTGCCGACCGGTTTGCCGATCACCGCTTCCGCGACTGGCGAACTGTTGGAGAGCTTTCCCGCGGCGACGTCCTGTTCGAACGAGGAGACGATCGTGTAGGTGACTTCCTTCTCGCTTTCGGTGTCGAGCAGGGTCACCGTCGAGCCGAAGCCGACTTCGCTGGCGCTGGTCGCGGCCTCCACGATCGTCGCGTTCTGCAGTTGATCGCGTAACTGGAGAATTCGCGTTTCGAGAAAGCTCTGATCGTTCTTCGCGGCGTGGTATTCCGCGTTCTCCTTCAGGTCGCCGTCTTCACGTGCGACAGAGATCTTCTCGGCGATGGCCGGGCGATCGACAGTCTCGAGCTTTTCGATCTCTGCCTGAAGTTCCGCGTACGCGGCGGCAGACATTGGGTGTGACTCGTTCATGGTGGCTTCCTTTTGCGGTATCCCTAAGGTCAGAGAATCTATTGGCTCGCCCATCGGAGTTGTGCCATACCCGTCACAATCCCCGACATGGCAGACGACAACAGACTCACAGAAAAGCAACTTCGCGCGAATGACGCTACGCCGTTGACGTCGCGTTTCGACTACGCGGTGACTTTCGCCCGTATGGCTCACGGGGCTCAGCAGCGCAAGGGCACGACAATCCCTTACATCTCGCACCTACTCGCAGTCGCGGGTCTAGTGCTGGAGATGGGCGGTTCCGAGGACGACGCGATTGCAGCGCTGCTGCACGACGCGATTGAAGACACCGGCGGGGTCGGCGTCGCGATGGAGAACGCGATCCGTGCCCAGTTCGGCGATGACGTGGCGCGAATCGTGCGCGCCAACTCCGACACCGAGGTCAAGCCCAAGCCGCCCTGGCGCGAACGTAAGCAGGCCTATCTCGACTCTTTGCCCGGCAAACGGCGCGATGAGCTGCTCGTGAGCCTGGCCGACAAACTGCACAACGCGCGGGCGGTGCTACTCGACCACCGGCAGATCGGCGACGAAATCTGGCAGCGCTTCAAAGCAGGTCGAGAACAACAGCTCTGGTACTACGGCGAGCTGGAGGCGGCGTTTTCGGCGCGCGCCGACGAGCTCGGCCCGCTGGCCGCTCCGAAGCTCGACGACTTCTCGCGCGTGATCGACGAGCTCCGCGGCTAGTAGGCCTGATGTCGACCGCACGCGAGCGAGCCACGGCAGCCCTGGCGGCAGCCGATCCAGTCATGGCCGCGCTGATCGAGCGCGTTCCGGCTGCGCAGCTCGACGAGACGCAGGCCGAACGGCCGCAGGATCACTACGGATCGCTGATTCGTGCGATCACCGGTCAGCAGCTCTCGGTGAAGGCCGCGGCGAAGATCTACGAACGCGTGATCGGGTTCTTCGACGGCAAGGTCCCCACGCCGCAGCAACTTCTCGACGCCGATGCCGATGCATTGCGCGAGGCCGGTGGACTGTCGCGTGCAAAGACCAGCTACCTGCGGTCACTCGCCGAACACGTCGTCAACGGTGAGCTGGAACTGGCGCGATTGGAAGAATTGCGTGACGAGGACGTGATCGCGGAGTTGGTCGCGGTCAAAGGCCTCGGCGTCTGGACGGCTCAAATGTTCCTGATGTTTCACCTCTCGCGGGAAGACGTCCTGCCGACCGGAGATCTCGGCGTTCGGCGGGCGATCATGATCGAGTACGGACTCGAGGCGCTGCCGAATCCCGCGCAGATCACCGAACTCGCCGAAGCCTGGCGGTCCCATCGCACGCTCGCTTGTCTCTACCTGTGGGCTTCCGTCGACGCCACACCTGACGCCTAACTGTCGCGTCGCAGCGATACGGTCAGCGGATCGTGCACGGTCGCCCTCCAATTCCGACGTTGCCGACCGACATCTCGGGGTTGACCGAGCGCGAGCGCAGACTCGAACGAAGGCAAGTCGTCCGCGGCGTCGTCGGACCGATCATCGCGATCGCGGTGCTCACAGCGCTGCTCTGGCCGCACTTTGACGAGATCCTCACGGCCGCCAGGCTGATTTCGATCGAGGCCGCAATCGGCTTGATCGTGCTGCATCTGGTGGCCCTCTTGTTGCGCGCCGAGGCGTGGGGCCGGTGCGTTGCCGCTGCCGGCGCACCAGTCGAACGACGACTGCTGCACAGTTCGAGCTCGCTGCGCTTCCTCGCCGACACGGTCGTGCCGACGTACATCGGCGCCTGGGTGCGCATCGCCCTGGTAAAACGCTTCGACCGTGTGCGCGCCGCGCGGCCGGGAGCGACGCCGACGCCGACGATCGGGCAGATGTTCACGGCCGACGGGCTGATGCTGTTCGTCGAGGCGGTGATAACGGTCGGGTTGATCGCCATTGCCGTCTTCACCTCTTCGCTCGAGTGGTGGTGGTTCTTCGTGTTCGGCGCTGCGGTGCTGGCGGCGCTGTTGATACTCCGGTGGTTGTTTCGTCGCTACCGGGATCGCGACTTTGCACGCACGGCGCGCGTGCTGAGCGATGCACACGACCGCTACGTGCTCACCGGGTTGCTCGCGGTGGTGCTGACGCTGCAGCCAATCCGCTTCTTCATCGCGTTCACCGCTGTCGGGCTGGACCCGACGGCGTCGGAGGCGCTGCTCGCGTTCTTGTTGACCACGGCGTTCGGTGCGTTGCCGATCGGTCCTGGGCCGTCGTCCGTGGCTGCTTCCGCAACTCTGTTCGCCGGTGCGGGCATCGACAAAACTGCGTCGGCTGGCTTGGTGCTGCTCGCCAGTGCGGTGGTCGCTGCGGCTGTGTACTCGGTCTACGGAGTGTTCGATTTCTCGCGTCGTGCCCGTGAATCCCGCGCGAATCAAGCGGGCGAGGCGACGGCCACCTCGGCCACCAACGGCGACTCGACGTAGTCGGCGGCTAGCCGCGACACTCCGTCGGTGTTGTCAGGCGGCTCGACGCCGATCCAACTCGTGACCATGCTGAAGACATCGGCGGTTCTCAGGGGTCCGTCTGTAAGCGGTTCGCTGATCGCGAGCGGCACGCTCATGTGCTGGTCGTGCAACGCGCCGTGACTGGAGCGGTGCTCGGGGCGCTCGTAGCGTTCACGCAGGTCGTGACCCGCTGCGGCGCTGACCACCATGTCACCCGTTCGTGGTGAGCGGAACAACTGCGCGAGTTGCATCAACGCGTCGGGGTGTGTGCTGTCGGCCGTCAGACGTAGCGCCTGCTCGGAGGTCATCCGCAGCGGCATCTGCTCGAACCCGAATGGATCGCCGCCGAAGACTTCGTAGACAAGCTTCAGCTCGCCGTCCTCGATCGATTCGTGCAGTCGGGCGCTGCCGCGGTCGCTTTCGATCAGGATCGCGCCCGAGCCGTAGCGCGTCGCGATCAGATCAACTGACGGTGACTCGATCAACTGGCCGATCAACGCCGGTGCGGCTGCGTCGATCCCACCACGTCCGTTGACGAACGACCAGCCACCCTCGCTGCGCATGTACACGTGCGCCATCGCGTTGCCGCTGACCGCACAGATTGCCTGCGCGCGAACACGCCATGCACGCATCGAGTGGTAGGCCACGCGCAGCTCGTGGTCCTCCTCCATGCGAACGGCAAGGTCGAAGTGTTCGTGGACCGGTGCATGACCGTGGTCGCTGACGACGGCGAGCATCGTCTCGTCGTATCGACCGAGTCGCTTGAGTTTGCGAGCGATCGCGCCGACGCAGCGATCGATCCGCCGATAGGCGTCGTGCGTCGCCTCGCCGAAAGGGTCGTCGTAGTGGCTGTTCCAGTCGACGCCGGGCATGACGGCGAACGTGAACGGAGCCGGTTTGTCGAGTGAATCGATCAGCAGTTCGCGGGCTTTTTCGTCTGCGCTCGTGTAGTCCTCGCGATAGTGAGCGTCCAGCCAGAGTTTGTTCTTGCGCAGGCCGCCGAGGTTGTCGCGTCGGGCGACCCCGCGCGTGATCGCGCCGAAGATGTTCACGGAGCCCGGCGCGAGCTCGAACAACGTTGGCGCAAGTGGCGCGAGATCGCGGTCCACGAGACGTGACTCAGGCCCGTTGTAGCTGCGGAAACACCACGGTCCGAGCGGCAGCCCGGCGCGAAATTTGGTGCGATCGAACCAGCGGTAGCCGGGTACGTTCGCGCTGCCCGCGAAGCGACCGGTCAGAAACGGCAGGTGCGCGGGGATCGTCGTGCTGGTGAACGTGCTCGTAGCGCGTCGGTAGCCGCCACGTTCGGTGACGTGTTGGGCGATCTCCGGTAGTTCGCCACTGGCGAGCAGTCGCTCGAAGACGTCTGCGCGGGCACCGTCCGCGAGGATGACGATTGCGGTGCGACGCGGCGAATGCATCCCACGATCCTAACGGCGAGTAACAAGTGCCGCGCGAGTTTTGTGCGTCAGTTGGTTTCGCCGAGTCGCGCGACGATCTCGCGCGCGTGCTTGGTGTACGCGGCCGGGTCGAAGATCGCGTCGACGTTGACTTCGATGCCCTGGCTTTCGACCTCGGCCGCCAGCAGGTCACGGAAGTTGGTCCCCGTGTCCCACGCTTCTTGAGCGCCCTGTTGGACGGTTCTGTAAGCGTCGTCGCGAGTCAGTCCGGCGTTCACGAGCGCAAGCAGGGCGCGCTGGCTGAACAACGCGCCATGTGTGAGTTCGAGATTGCTGAGCATGCGATCGGTGTGGACCGTCATCCCGTTCACGACCTTGATCGCGAGGGAATGCATGTAGTCGAGCAGAATCGTCGAGTCGGGCAGGATGATGCGCTCGACCGAACTGTGCGTGATGTCCCGCTCGTGCCAAAGGGCGATGTTTTCGATCGATGCCATCGCGTTCCCTCGCAAAATCCGCGCGAGGCCGGTGATTCGCTCGTTCGTGATCGGGTTGCGTTTGTGCGGCATGGCGCTGCTGCCCTTTTGCTTGCCACTGGCGAACGGCTCTTCCACCTCGCGAACCTCGGTCTTCTGCAAGGCGCGGATCTCCGTGGAGAATCGCTCCAGACCGGCGCCTGCAATCGCGATCGCGGTCAGCAGTTCCGCATGACGGTCGCGAGCGACGACTTGCGTGCTGACCGGCTCTCGCTTCAGCCCGAGTTTGTTCAGCACGGAAAGTTCGATCTCCGGTCCGTTGGCGCTGTAGGTGCCAACGGCGCCCGACAACGCGCCGACGCGCACTTGGTCGAACGCGCGCTCCAGCCGCTCCAAGTTGCGTCGAGCCTCGAACGCGAACCCGGCGAGTTTCACGCCGAACGTTGTCGGTTCTGCGTGAACGCCGTGCGTACGCCCCGGCGCGATTGCATCCTCGAACTCTTTGGCACGAGTCGCGAGCGCATCGGCATACTCACGCGCGCCGGCGAGCACGATCTCTCCGGACTTGGTGATCTGTACGGCTAGCGCCGTGTCGAGCACGTCACTGCTGGTCAGGCCGTAGTGAATCCAGCGACCGGCCTCGCCCACGTCCTGACTGATCACGTCGACGAAGGCGGCTACGTCGTGGTTGGTGATCTTCTCGCGCTCGTTGACGGCGTCGACGGTGAATTTGGCGTTGTCCTTGATCGCAACCAGGTCGGCGGCGGGAATCACATCAGCGTCAAACAGCGCGTCGCAGACGGCAAGTTCAACTTGCAGCCAGCTGTCGAACTTGGCCTGTTGACTCCAGACTGCGCCGATCTCTGGACGTGTGTAGCGGTCGATCACGCGGCAATCCTATGCGCTCAGTAGGCTGGCCGCGAATGGACGCATCCACGCGACCAACCGCGGCTGCCCGTCGCGCACAACTCGTGGTCGCGATCTTCGTCGGCACCGCGCTCGCGCTGCGGTTGGGGTTGACGATTTTCGACCCCGGTCCCGGCCAGGATCCCGATCTGTTCGTTCGACTCGAACGCTTCGTCAGCTACTTCACGATCCAGAGCAACTTCGCCATATTCGTGATGGCGATTGCGGTGTTGCGTGCGCCGGATCTGGGTACGCCGTGGATGCGAGCCATGCGGCTGGCCTCGCTGTTCGGCATCACGGTCACTTCGATCGTCTACGTGATCGTGCTCGCCGGTGACGCAGACAATTCCGGTCTTGCTCAACTTGCGAATCTGATGCTGCACTACGTCGGTCCGCCGCTTTCGGTCGGTCTGTGGATCGTCTACGGACCATGGCCGCCGATTGCGGTGTCTGACATCCCGCGCGCGATGATCTGGCCGGGACTCTGGATCGTCTACACGTTGATCCATGGCGCGATCACCGATTGGTATCCGTACCCATTCATCGACGTGGCCGCGAATGGATACGCGACGGTTGCAG
>JBMYXO010000002.1:0-16343 GCA_049608465.1 Solirubrobacterales bacterium
GAGGATCAGGAACACCATCACAACGGCGAAGATCAGCTGCAAAATCGAGAAAATAGCTTCCATCGGGTGGGCAGTCTAGCGGGAGATTTTCCCGCGCAGCGGGGTTTCGGCCTTCGAATCGTCGACCGGGACCCGCGATTCGTTCAGCGTGTCCATCTTCGACACGATCGCCAAGGCTTCCTTGCGCAGCTCGCGATCAATCTCGCGCCATTGTTCATCGGTCAGTTTGTTGGCCGCACGCTCGAGTTCCGCGTCGCGAATTTCGCGGTACTTCGCCTGTTTGGCGTCCTCGAGCTCGGCGCGCGCTGCGTCGACCTCCGGCTCATCGACCCCGCGCACGATCGGCAGTGCCAACGCCGCGAGCACGGTGGCAACGACGGCCAGCGACAAAAGGACCTCGATCACCATCACGCACCCTCCTCCAGCTCTTTTACAGGCGTCTCTGCCGGTGATCTGCCGCCGCGCGCCGCCCGAGCTGCCGATGCAGCGGTCAGCCGGCCGCGCAGCGGACTGCCTGACGGCCAGAGTGCGGTCAGCGCACCAAGCAGGATGATCACACCGCCGATCCAGAGCCAAGTGACCATCGGGTTGACGATCACGAGGATGCGGGCGCTTTCTGCGCGCGTCGGATAAGAATCAACGATTGCGGTGATCACGAGTGCCTGAAGTTTCGGGTCTTCGATCTGCGGCAGCTTGTTGCCGTCGGTTATCGATTGACGAAGTGGTTCGAGGCTCGGACTCACCGCGGTCCAGATGTCTTTGGTGAGCCCCGCGTCGAGGCCGACTTCGCTGGTGACCTCACCTTCGAAGTATCGAGCGATCGGCCCTGGGCCATCGGAATTGAGTGGGTAGTTGTTGCGCGACGGGCGGAGAGTGGTGACTGGTTTGCCGTCCTTCGTGACCTCGAGCACGGCACCAAAGCTGAGGCGTTCATTCCTGGCCTCGGATGTGGCGCGAACGTACTTGATGTCGTAGTCGCCGACGCGGAAGGTCTCGCCGACCTTTACGTTTCGTTCGGTCTTGGTGTTGAAGGCTCCCGAGGCGGCGACACCGATGAGCATCGTTGCGATGCCGATGTGCACGATGTAGCCGCCGTAGCGTCGCCGGTTTCGCGACACCAGCCGTGCCAAGCCGTGCGGCAAACTGCCTCCTTCGAGTTTCTGCCTCGCTCTGGCGCCGCTGTAGAACTCGCGAATCATCACCGTCAGGACAAATGCAGCGGCAGCAAACGCGAGCGTGGCGGCGATGCTGTTGAAAACGCCGGCGAGCAGTCCGGTGATCGCCACTGCAATTGCCGCAGCGACGGCCGGCGCGACGAACAACGCCGCGGCCTTCGCGCGATTCATCCGTCGCCACGGAATGATCGGTCCGATCCCGCTTACGAGCACCAACGCGATCGCCAGCGGCGCGATGTACTGGTTGAACCACGGCGGTCCGACCGAGGCCTTTTCGCCGGTCAGCGCCTCGGAGATCAACGGAAAGAACGTCCCCCAGAACACCACCAACGCCAGACCAACGAACAGCAAGTTATTGATCAGGAACATCGCCTCGCGTGAGAGCAGAGAGTCGAGGCGGTGAGCGGATCTCAGGTCCGGAAGGCGGGAGACGATCAGGCTCGTCGAGGTCACGACGATCACAAATATGAACACGAGAAATGGAATTCCAAGTGTCGACTCGCCGAACGCGTGGATCGAATCGAGGATTCCGGAGCGAACAAGAAACGTACCGAGGACGGCCAGCGCGAACGTCGCCGTTATCAAGCTGACGTTCCAGACCTTGAGCATGCCACGACGTTCCTGCACCATGATCGAATGGATGAACGCCGTGCCGATCAACCACGGCAGCAGCGAAGCGTTCTCGACCGGGTCCCAACCCCAGTATCCACCCCAACCAAGCTCGTTGTACGACCAACGCGAACCGAGCAGGATGCCGATCGTCAGAAACGTCCAGGCGAGCAGCGCAAAAGTGCGCGTCGAACGAATCCAACTCGCGTCGACTCGGCGGGTCACGAGCGCGCCAAGTGCAAATGCGAACGGGATCGAGAATCCAACGTAACCGCTGTAGAGCATCGGTGGGTGGAACATCATGCTCGGATGGCGCAGCAGCGGCGCAAGACCGTTGCCCTCGACCGGTACCGGATTGGACGCGAGAAACGGGTTGGCGTCGGAGTAGAACACCATCAATCCGAGGAAGAACGCGGCGATCACGCCTAGGAAACCGGTGGCCCATGCGCCGACTTCTCGATGAGTGTTGCGAGTGGCGTAGAGAACGGCCGTCGAGAAGATCCCGAGCACCAGCACCCAGAGCAGCAGCGAACCGGCCTGACTCGACCAGATCGCCGTCAGCTTGTAAAACAACGGCGTCGTCGTGCTCGAGTTGAGGGCAACGAGCGAGAAGCTGAAATCCGAGCGGATGTACGCCAGTTCGAGCGTGACGAACGACGCGACCGCCAGCCCGCAGATCGCATACATGCCGTGCCGCGCAGAGACCGCCCACTCTCGCTTTCCTGCACGCGCGCCGTAAAAACCGGCGCCGATCACGTAGAGCGCGACGGCAAACGCCGTAAGGATGCAGACGCGCCCGAAGGTCATCGCACGGCCGGCACCTGACTAGGAGTCAGTCTTGTTGGAGAACTTCGATGGACACTTGGTGACCAACGAGCTCGGCTCGGCGACCAGCACGCCGTTCTCGACAACTCCGGTGACAATCACTTCGCGGCCTTCACGAAAAGGGTCCGGCACGGTGCCCGAATACTTGACCGGGATCGACGCCGTTCCCGCGCGATCTCGAACCTTGAACTCGAGGTCGTCTCCGACCTCCTTGACTGAGCCTTCTGCGACTTTGCCCGTGAGTTCGTATGACTTGCCGGGAGTGGCAGTGGTCAGCAACTCAGACGGGGTCTTGGCGACCGTCGAGGCGCTGAAACTGGTGTAGATCAGCGCCGTCGCCAGAAGCAGAGCGACGCCGAGAGTTACAAAGAGGCGGGTCTTGCGCTTGCGTGCGGGGTCCATCGCGAAGCGTGATTATCGCAGGTCGTGCCTAATCCTCAAACAGGCCGCGCGAGCGAATAATCAGCAAGAGGGCGACCAGGATCACGATGGGAATGCTCACGCCGTATGCAAGAAACTCGGTGCGTGTATCGATCTCTTCGACCATCCATCCGAAGTTCATTCCGAAGAATCCCGTGACAACAGAGAGCGGCAGAAATATCCCTGCAATCACCGTGAACTGCTTCATGATCACGTTCTGCCGATTGTCGAGCGCAGCGAGGTATAGCTCGAATACGCCCGCGACGCGGTCGCGCATCCCATCGGCAGCGTCGCAGACGCGAATCAAATGGTCCTGAATGTCGCGAAAATACGGCGCGTTGGCGGGATCGTGGTCCGGCAGCCTGCGCAGAGCCTCCGGGAGTCTTGTGAACGACTCGGACTGGCGGTGCATCACGCGACTGACGCGAGCCAATGACCGGCGGACGTTGTGAATGTCGAGTTCGCGACCGCGAAGGTCGCGATCGATCACTCGCTCTTCGAGCGCCTCGATCTCGCTGTCGAGGTCATCGAGCAGCGGTCCATAGCTGTCGACCAGGAGGTCAAGCACTGCGTGGAGCAACTCGTTGCCCTTGAAATTGCGCGAGCCGGCGTTTTCGTGAAGTTCCTCGAGGTCCGGGAGCGTCTGCGCCGAGACGGTGAACAGCGAGTCCGGCCCATAGACGAGGTGAATCTCGACCAGCCCGTCGACATTCGGTGCCGACGTTGCTCCATAGGCGACGATGTAGACGTACTCGTCGAACTCTTCAACCTTGGCGCGCTGGCTGAACTCCTGGAGGTCTTCGGTCGTCAGCGGATGAAGGCCCAACGCCGACCCCGCCTGGTCCAACTGCTCATCAGTTGCATCACACATGTGCAACCAGACGAACGCGCCGCGTTGCACGTGGGCATCAATCGCGTCGAGCTCGGTTTCGCCGACGCAAGCGACCGGGCGGCGGGCGGCGGAACCCCGTTCGAACTCTTCGCTGTCGGCCATCGCAGCCAATCTAACAGCGCAGGAGCCGGCCGTCTGAGTCGCACACCTCGGCCGCTGCTTGAATCTTCGGCGTGGCCCCGAAGCGCGAAGACGTCAAGCAGATCGGCCGGGCGGTTGCTGCCTGCGATGCCTGCCCGCGGCTCGTCGCCTGGCGCGAGTCGGTAGCCGACGCGCCACCGAAGCGTTTTCGCGGTCAGCAGTACTGGGGTCGAGGCGTTCCCGGGTTCGGCGACGCCGATGCGCGGATCCTCGTGGTCGGCCTGGCCCCGGCTGCCAACGGCGCCAATCGCACGGGGCGCATGTTCACCGGCGATCGCTCGGGCGACTGGCTGTACGCCGCGATGCACCGCGCTGGTCTTGCGAACCAAGCCGAATCCGAGGGTCTCGACGACGGTTTGGCGTTGACCGACGCTTACGTGACCGCCGTGGTGCACTGCGCGCCGCCGGACAACAAACCGTCTCCGGCGGAGCGCGACGAGTGCATCGGCTACCTGCAGCGCGAACTCGTGGCGCTGGCCACAGCCCGTGTAATCATTGCGCTCGGATCGTTCGCGTGGGACGGAGCACTACGTGCACTTGCGGCGATCGGCTTGGAGACCCCTCGGCCAAAACCGAAGTTCGGTCACGGTGCCGAGTGTCGTGTGGGCGAGTACACGTTGGTCGGCAGTTACCACGTGAGCCAACAGAACACCTTCACCGGGCGATTGACAGAGCCGATGCTCGATGCTGTGTTCGCTCGCGCACAAGAGTTGGTGGATGTTTCACCGCCGGCGCAGGATCGGTAATCTCGCCGCAGCGCGGACGTAGCTCAGTTGGTAGAGCGCAAGCTTCCCAAGCTTGAGGTCGCGGGTTCGAGACCCGTCGTCCGCTTCAGTTGCTCGGGTGTTGCTGGCTGGCCGACGGCCCAGTCGCCATCGGAGCCGGCACGAATCCGCTGCTCGCTTGCGGTGCGACGTAGCGTTGCTGACCGGGCGCGAGCACTTTTGGGCGCACTGGCGCTTTCTGAAATGCGCTTTCGGCGACCAGCATCTCGAGCGACACAGCTGGCGTCTTCACGCCCCCGGTTCGAAGGTCGATGAAAGATCCGATGGTGATCGCCGCGCCGCCGGCGATCCCGAGGAATGCACCGTACGTTGGGTTGAAGTCGATCCCGATCGAGTTGAGCAGGTCCTTGATCGAGACCCCATCGAGCGAGAGCTCGGACATCGTGCCGGACCCCGGCGGCGAGACGAAAACCTTGTAGATGATCGCGCCGGTCACCAACAGTCCGACGATCGTGTAAATCATCGCCGACGCGTCTGCGGCCGAGATTCGCGGCTGCACTGCGCAGAAAACACCGATCAACGCCAGACCGATCGCCGCGTTTCGATCCATCTCTCGCAGCGAAAACCCCATCGACCCGAACTGCTGGATCTCCAGCTTGAACCACGGCAACAACACCGAAATCGCAAGCGCGGCGCCGCCGAGTCGAGCAATCGTTTTACCGGGCGATGCCTGCACGAAACATCTGTTCGACAGAAAACGCCCGCCGCTTTATCGTTGCGACGGGCGTTTCTGGACGAATTGCGGTCTGAACCCTAGGTTGAGCCCGCCAGCAGGTCGGTCCTACAGCTGAGTCGGAGGCGGCGGATCCTGTGGTGGCTGCGGTGCTGGTGGCTGCTGTGGAGCGGGCGGTTGCTGTGGAGCGGGTGGCTGTTGAGGCGGAGGTGGAGCCTGCTGCCCGCCAACGGCATAGGTTTGGTCAGCAGTGCCCGATTCGCCTTGCTGCAGAAATCCGCCGACCGCGACCGCGACCGCGCCGACCAAACCGACGAATATGCCGAACTTCAGGCTGACGCCGTCGCCCTTGTCGATGACGCGCCAAAGGATCCAGAGAACCGAAACCACACCGCCGACGAGTGCGACGAGGCCCACGTCGAACGGGAGTTCGATCTCGAGATCGAATACGTCGAACGCAGCCGGTGCGATGGCGAGCAAACCGACCACGAAGAAGACGATGTCGCCGAACTCGAGCGCCTGCCATCCGCTTGCCGATGTGTCGATGTTCAGGTTGTCCGCGACCTGGTTCGCAAACTGTCCGAACTCTCCGCCGACATCTGGAATGTCTACGCCGACCCAGTTGAGAAACAGCGAAATGATCAGGACGATGCCGCCGATCGCGGCTACCAGACGGCCTGTTGAAGCCATGGGATCCCTTCTGAAGAGAAATCGAATATTGGGGATGGATCACTTCAGTTTGCCTGATCAATCAGACAAATGGATCGTCGATGCGGACTTTCGCTCGTTCAGCCCCATCTACCCTGTGATGCCGCATGGAACGCAAGCGTTCTCCCTTCGCAATACCGATCTTCCTCGCCGTGGCTGCGCTACTGGCCCTGCTGACCTACGGCGTCGTGATCAAACAGGGTGGGAACGAATTCGACAATGCGCTGGCCGAGGGCAAGCGACTGCCGGCGACTGTGCGTGAAGTGCGAGTTCTCAACGACGACAGAACCACGTCGATCAAGGACTACCGCGGCAAGGTCGTGTTGCTGAATTTCTGGGCCAGTTGGTGCGAGCCATGCAAGGAAGAATCACCTGCGATCGAACGCGCCTACAAGAAATATGAAGACCGGGGATTCGTCGTGCTCGGGGCCGATGTCGACGATCTATCTGCAGACGCGAACGAATTCGTCATTGAGAACAAATTGACGTATCCGATCCTCCGGTACAGCAGCGTCGACGCGACAAAGGACTTCGGTACGAAACGCATGCCCGAATCGTTCATCATCGATCGCGACGGCAACGTCGCCGCGCTGCAGCGATACCAGATCGATGATGCCTGGCTCGAAAAAAACGTCCCGCCGGTACTCGAAGAGGCTGCGACGAAGCCCGAACGGGATTCATGACCGTGCGCTCTCGCGCTCTCGCCACACTCGCGGTTTCGTTGCTGGCGCTTCTGCTCGCCGCGCCGTTGGCGTGGGCCGAGTCGTGCCCGAAGACGTCACTGCCAGCGATCCAGGAAGAGGTGATGTGCCTGATCTGCGGCGTACCGCTGGTGAACGCCGGCGGTCCGCAGGCCGAGGACCAGCGCGACTTCATCCGTGCGCGTGTCGATCAATGTGAGACCAAAGCGCAGATCAAGGCCGCGCTGGTTGACGAGTACGGCCCCCGTGTGCTGGCAGTGCCGTCGAAGAGCGGCTTCGACCTGGCCGCCTATCTGGTGCCGATCGTCGTGCTCGGGCTGTCGCTCGGGGCAATCATTTTCGGAGCGATCGGCTGGCGTCGCTTGCGCGAGGTCGAAGCCGCCCAGCAAGATCTCTCCGAACGGTCGGCGGAGGCCGACTCAAAGCTCGATGACGACATCGAGAAATACGATCTCTAGACGCGTGGCTTAGTGATGGGTGGCGAAGTCGACACCACTGTGCTTGCCGCATTCGGCGTGGGACTGCTGTCGTTCTTCTCGCCGTGCGTGCTGCCGCTGGTGCCGGGCTACCTTGCGGCGATTTCGGGGGTCGCGGTGGGCGATGTCGAGGACGCCGGCCCACGGCGGATGCTTGCTCCAGCGCTGATCTTCGTCGCTGCATTCACGGTGATCTTCATGCTCGGCGGAATGGTCGCGACTGGTCTCGGACAACTGATGACCGACAACACCGACCTGCTGCGGAAAATCAGCGGCGCGGCGATCATCGGCCTTGGCGTGTTCTTGGCTGCGACGCTGTTCGTACCTCGCCTGAACGTTGAAATGCGAAGTCAAGAACTCGCCCGCCGCGCCGGTGTCGGAGGGCCGCTGATCGCCGGTGCCGCGTTTGCGATCGCTTGGACACCATGTGTCGGCCCGACGCTGGGCGCGATTCTGGCGGCAGCAGGTACTCAGCAGAATCTCTGGCAGGGCGCCGTGCTCCTGTTCTTCTATTCCGCAGGACTCGCGGTCCCGTTCATCGCGTCGGCGTTGGGCATCGGGGCAATGGCGGATACGAGCGGCTGGATCAAGCGGCACTATCCCCTGATGATCGGGGTTTCCAGCGCGGTGCTGATCGTCGTCGGAATTCTCATCCTGACCAATGAGTTCTTCCGGCTGAACGCCTGGGCCTCCGACCTGACCGGATCGCTGAACCTCGACTTCTAGCCGGTGGACGAATCCAGCGGATGCCGCTGACTACATCCGCTCGGGCGCCGACACGCCGAGCAGGTCGAGCGTGCGGGCGAGCGTGCGCTTCGTCGCCAGGCACAGGGCGGCACGAAACTCGGTGACCGCCGGTGCCTCCCCGACGACTTTGCAGTCGCGGTAGAACGCGCTGAAATCCGCCGCCAAGTCGCGGCCGTAGATCGTCAACCTGTGCGGCGAGCGGCGCTCTGCGGTTTCACTGACCTCGTCAGGGAACTCGGCGAGTTTGCGAATCAGCAAGCGCTCAGATTCGTGAAGTTCGTGCGATTCGGCCGGCACGACCACCGCGTCACCCAGCCCGGTCTTCTCGAGGATCGAGTTGATTCTTGCGTGCGCGTACTGAACGTAATACACCGGGTTTTTGTCGCTCTGGTCGCGGGCGAGGGCGAGGTCGAGGTCCATCGTCGTGTCGTGGCTTCGCTGAACCATGAAAAAGCGCAATGCGTCGGCGCCGATCTCGCCAATCAAGTCGTCGACCGTCACGAATTCGCCACTGCGCTTGGACATCTGCACTCGCGAACCGCCCTCGGTCAAGTTGACCAGCTGCATGATCACCGGCTCGAACGTCGACGGTTCACCGCCGAGGGCTTCGTATGCCGCCTTCATCCGCTGGATGTATCCGTGATGGTCAGCGCCCCAAACATCGATCAGGCGCTCGAAACCGCGGCTTCGCTTGTCGGCGTGGTAGGCGATGTCGGTGGCGAAGTAGGTGTAGTCGCCGTTCGACCGTCGCAGCACGCGGTCCTTGTCGTCACCCAGTTCGCTGGTTCGCAACCAGAGCGCACCGTCGTGCTCGTAGACATGCCCCGACGCTTTGAGACTCTCGAGTGCAGCTTCGAAACGCCCGTCCGCGTGCAACGCCCGTTCCGAGAACCACACGTCGATGTGCACACCCATGCGATCGAGCGTCGCCGCTATGCGTTCGAGCATCTGGTCGACGGCAATCGCCGCGAGTTGGTCGGCATCGAGATCGGAGGCCCCCTCGATCGACGACGCGATTTCGTCGACGTAGTCGCCGCGGTAGCCGTCCTCCGGAACCTCCTCACCGCGCGCTCGTGCGGCGATCGAAGCCCCGAAGCGATCGACCTGGGTGCCGAAGTCATTCGAGTAGTACTCGCGCGTGACCTCGTGTCCCGCGAACTCAAGCACGCGACACAGCGAATCTCCGTACGCGGCATTGCGTCCGTGACCGATATGCATAGGGCCGGTTGGGTTCGCACTCGGAAATTCGACGTTCACGCGCTCCGGGTGCGCGGCGACGCCACTACCGAAGCGTTCGTCGGCGAGCATCGAAATCAATGCCGTCGTGTACCAGCCGTCGCTCAGCCGAAGATTGAGAAATCCAGGTCCAGCCACTTCGGCATCACGCAGGCGTTCGCCGAGCAGTTCGGTGAGCAGCGATGCGATTTTTGAGGCAACGTTGCGCGGGTTGTCTCGGGCCAGCGGTGCGCAGACCATCGCCGCATTGGTGGCGAAATCGCCGTGAGCGGCGCGCTTGGGGCGGTCCAGGGCCACCCCCGTTGGCGGCGTGTCCATACCTGCCACCTCGGCCGCCGCGCCAACGACAAGCCCGCGCAGCTCGGCAAGCGGGTCATTGCGTGGCGTACTTGTGGAGCCGACGGTCACAGGGTGAGCGATACTACCTCTACCCTGCTGACCATATTTTTCAGCGGCACGAACTCACCCGACTGCAGCGACCACGACCAACCGGAGCAAAACACAATGTCCGAAGAGAACTCAGAACAACGCGGGATCAACATCCACTTTCAGCCGGAGCAAATGGCGGGTGTGTACTCGAACTTCGCCAACATCAGCCACTCCGACTACGAGTTCACGGTTACTTTCGCACGCGTCGACCATGAGGTCGACAGCGAAGAGATCCCCGGAGTCGTCGTCACCCGCGTCAACATTTCGCCGCGTTTCATGCGCGAACTGATCGACGCGATGGAGGACAACTACTCCAAGTGGACGACCAGCGAGGGCATTCGCAACCTCCCCGAGTACGACGGCGACGAGCCGGGTTCAGGCGAGGAAGAAGCGGACGACGACTGAAGTCGACGATCGATCAGCGGTCGGCGCCTGTGGCGGCGGTCGCGCCAGTTTCACGCTCGACGGTGACGGCCATTCCGATGCGGCTGATCGGCGTCGGATGGGTTCCGAAAATCGAATTGAGCAACGCGGGCGGCTCGGGTCGGGATACGTTGTTTACGGTTAGACGACGCTCAAGGGCGATGGCGTCTTCGGGCCTTTGCGTCAGCTGCAACGCGTAGGCATCCGCGCGCGCCTCGACCTTGCGCGAGAACGCATTGGCGAACGGCTGGCAAAGCGCAATCACCACGACTGCTGCAGCCAGCAACATCCCAACGGCCGCCGGAGAGGTCATTTCGACGCCGCGGCGCGAGGCGAGAACGCCCGCCAAAAGGTCAATCGCGAGCATCGACGCCATCGCGACGAACGCAAACCAGATGAACCCGACGAGCAGGTCGTCGTAGTGAGCATGAGCAAGTTCGTGGGCGACCACCTGGCGGCGTTCCTCGCGAGAAAAATCGTTCAGAAGCGTGTCGTAGAGCACGATTCGCTTCGTCGACCCGAGCCCCGCCACGTACGCGTTTGCGCCAGTCGTGCGCGCCGCAGCGTCGACGACGTAGATTTCTCCGGCGTTGACGCCTGACTTGCGAGCCAGATCTTCGACATCCTTTCGAACCTCTCCCGCCGGAAGCGGTTCGATGTCCGCAAACAGCGGAGCGATCGTGACCGGACCGAACATCAATAGTGCGCCGGCCAACAGCACGAGACATGCGCCGAAGACGGGCCACCAGCGTTTGCCGAGTCGCCGCAGCAGTACCAGAGCGAGCATCGCCAACAATGCGATACCGGCCGCCAGCAGGGCGACTGCCAGCAACCAATCCCAAAGCCAGCTCCCGAACCCCTGGACGGCGAGGCCGTAGTTTCGCGATCGAGCGAATGCGGCGATGTCGAATGGAAGCGTCGCCAGCGTTGCACACAACACGACGGCGACGCCGACTCCGCCTGCGAGCAGCCAGCCGCCACGACCGGCCATCGCGCCGGTCCGACGATCGGCCCAGAGGC
Organism: Solirubrobacterales bacterium; assembly: GCA_049608465.1. Taxonomy (GTDB): domain Bacteria; phylum Actinomycetota; class Thermoleophilia; order Solirubrobacterales; family JACPNS01; genus JACPNS01. The sequence goes on from JBMYXO010000002.1 coordinate 11,261, forward strand.
GGCCGTTCGCGACACGCGGCCAGTAAAGCGCCAACCCGAGCGGCACGGCGAGCCGCACAAGCAACGCCGAGATTCCCAGCACACTTTGAAGACTTCGAAACTCCGATGCGCGGTTGATGAAGGCAGCCGTGAAGTAGTCGAACTGCGACACAGCCGTCACCGCCGGCAACTCGTCTCGCGGCCACAGCACAAAACTGGCCACCAACGCAGACAGCAACACCACGGCGATCGCTGCGAATGTATGCTGGAAAGCGGTTTTGGATCGAGAGGGCAAAGTATCGATAGAGCGGCGACAGCGGGGCGAGACGCCTTGAAAGCATCGAACATACCTGCAGTGGAGTCGAAAATCGTGCAATCGCCCGAACGTGAGGCCGCCGAGTTGCGTGCGCAGTTGGAGCGCGAGCACGAGGCCGGTCGAGTGGTTTCCGACTACTACTCGCAAGTTCTGGCTCGCACTTCGACTCCGATCGAGACGCTCACGGCGAGCATCGAGATGGTCCGCGAGTACCTGATCGGTCGAGAAATTGCCGACCTCGAACGGCCTGCCTGGGTTTGGATGCTCGAAGACGCGTTCGAACTCCCGCGCGGCTGGTCGACCGAAGGAGCCGACGGCGAGGGTGCCGCGATCGCGCGCGAGGTGTTCGCCACGAGTCAAACGGCTGCACGGATCTCGATTCCCGACGCTGACACGATTTTCGCCGTCCCGCTGCCCGACATGAGCGGCCGCAATGCGTTGCTAGGCCTGATCGCCGTGCCACTAAATCCAGACGCGCAGCTCGACGACATCACGATTTCCGTGGCCACGACGATCGGTGTGTCCACGGTCATGCACATCGACCACTCCGAACGCATCCGCAGCGCGTCGCGAAGTCTTCAATACGCGCAGGCCGCTGCGCGCGCGCAACGCAAACTGGTCGAACCCACCGATTTGAACAGAGCGCTGGTGATCGCCATCGAGGCGCTGGAGGTCTGCGAAGACCTGGTCGGTGGAAAGGCGACGATGAACACGGATACAGGAGTGGTTGAAGTTGCATCGTTCGGCGACGTGGACGCTGTGGTCGACGGGATGGTGACTGCCGCCAGCGAGGGCGGCGATCAGGTGTTGCGAGGCAGAGCCACACTTCCGGTTGTGATCGAAGACGAAAAGGTCGCCGAGATCTCACTGCAGAGCAGAACGTCGATCGAGATTGTCGGAGATGAGACGCTCAGCAGCATCGCCTCGGCCGTGACCGGTGCAGTTGCCAGGCATCGCGCCGCATCGACGATCGAGACGCTCAGGCGGTCGACAACCAGGAGACTGGTCGAGGCTCAGGAGCGCGAGCGATCGATGGTGGCGGCCGACATCCACGACGGCGTTCTGCAGCAACTCGGAGCAACTGCGATTCGTCTCGAACTTGCGCAGTCAAGGGTCGAGCAACGCGATTTCGACACCGCCAGCGCGATCATCGCCGATGGAGCAAACGAAATACGCTTCTGCGCGCGAGAGTTGCGCTCGTTGTTGATGGAGCTGCGTCCGCAGGTTCTCGACGACAACGGCCTCAACTCGGCACTGATCGAACTCGGGAGGCACGTCGAAGACGTCGAGGTGACCGTCACCTCCGACGTTCCCGACGACCTCGGAAACGAGTTTTCGATCACGATCTTTCGCATCGTGCAAGAGGCGTTGACGAACATCCAGAAACACGCTCAGGCCGCGTCCGCGAAGGTCGACGTCTCGCTCCAGGAAAACAGCATCGTCATCGATATCAGCGACGACGGGATCGGATTCGAGGGCGCAGTGACCGGACCCAGCGCTGCCGGCAGTCATCTCGGTTTGCTCGGCATGCGCGAACGTGCGCGGATGTTCGGCGGCAGCTTCTCGATCTCCGGTGCGTCCGGCGGCGGCACAGAGATCCGCGCGACGCTGCCGCTCGACGGTAAGGCCGGCGAGGAGTTGATGACGTGAGCGAAAGCCGGCGATCGCGGTGGTTCTTCACCCTTTGCAAGTAACTGGAGTGTGTTTGTACTTCAAACGGTGTAGTCTCACCGCGAATAAATCGGCCTACCGCTTTTTCCACCCCGCGGACAGCGTCGATCGATGCACTCGATGAACACCGAATCCAGCAGCTCAACCATCACTGAAATCGCGATCGCCGACGATTCCGCTGTGATTCGCAACCTGCTGGAGGAGATACTTCGCTACGAAACCGGTTACGGCCTCGTGGCAAGCTTCGACAACGGTCGCGACATCGTTGCCTGGGTGAGAGAGGGCGGCCGGGCCGACGTATTCGTGATCGACATGCGCCTTCCCGGTCTGAGCGGAACGGCGACGATCAACGCACTGCGTAGACACATGCCGGAAGCTCGAATTCTCGCATTCTCTGCATCTGCGCAGGAAGAGAGTGTTCGCTCGGCGATAGAGGCCGGCGCCGACGGATACCTGCTCAAGGAATCCAAACTGAGCGAGCTGATGGAGGCGATTTCTGGGGCCTCTCCGACGGTCGCGCCGGTCATTGACGGCGCAACCGCGCCGACGACCGGTGCGCAAGCTGCGCCGCTCGATCAGCCGGGTGGCGGCATGCACGTACTGGTCGTTGACGATCACGATCTGGTGCGTGATGCTGCGGCAGCGATGCTGAAATCGAAGGGATTCTCGGTGGAGGTCTGCGCAAGTGCTGCTGAGACCACGAAATGGCTGGAAGCCGGCAACCGCTGCGATGCAGCCCTCGTCGATTTGCGTCTCGGAGACGCGTCCGGGGCGAGCATCGTCGAGGTGTTTCGTCGCGAAACACCGGACTCGGCAGTGATTTTGCATTCCGGTGCCGCCGACCAGGACGGCGAACGCGTGGCTCGTGAAACCGGTGCTGACGGCTTTCTCGCAAAGGGCGACTACACGATCGACCAAATGGTCGAGCAGCTGACAACCGCCATCCAGTCGCGCCGCAAAGAAAGCTCGCGATGAATCGCATGCAGCATTGACCTGAAAATCCGGACCTACCCGTACCCTATGCCTGTGCCCCGGTCGATGGGACCTATGAAATCGCATGCGCGCTTGGTGGCCGCGGCAATCCTGTGCGCCGGCGCGGTCGCCACTGCCGCTGGTTGCGGCAGCTCGGATGAGATGTTCAGCGCCGGTGAGGCTGGCCGCGCCCTGGCGGCTCTCGACGCGGTCCAGGAGTACGTCGACGACGGTCGCTGCAACTCGGCGGAGAGCCGCGTTCGGGCTCTTGCCGTCCAGTCGACGAGAGTGAATGAGGATCGACCCGAACTGGGCGAGGCGTACGCCAGCAGCGTCGCACGTTTGCAGGAGCTGGTCACGCGAGAATGCGTCGAGATCGAGGAACCAGAACCGACGGAAGAGGTGACTTCACCGACCGGGGAGACGCCTGAACCGACCGCCACTCCAGATCCCGAACCACGACCCGACCCCGAACCGGAACCGGACACGACCGGAGGCGGCAGTCAGCCGGATACGCCCAATCCCTCGCCTCCTGACGACTCCGGTGGAGCAAGCCCGCAGTGAGTGACCAGCCAACGACACCGCAGCTTCCGTTGATTGCAGGGCGTTACCGCGAGCTTCAGAAACTCGGCAGCGGCGGTATGTCCGTCGTGATGATGGCCGAGGACACCGTGCTCAAGAGAACGGTCGCACTGAAGCTTTTGGCCGACCACCTCGCTAGCGATCAGGATTTCGTCACGCGTTTTCGCAATGAAGCCTTGGCCGTTGCGCGACTGCAACACCCGAACATCGTTCAGGTGTTCGATTCCGGCAGCGACGAATCCTCTCACCGACAGTTCATCGTCATGGAGTACGTAGAGGGAACTCCGTTGTCGGAGATCCTTCGCGGCGGTCGCAAGGTCGAGTCGCAGCGCGCCATACAGATCGCAAGCGACGCGTGCGCCGCACTCGATTGTGCGCATCGCTCAGGGGTGATCCACCGAGATGTCAAGCCGGCCAACTTGATCATCACCAAAGAGGGCACTGCGAAGCTCGCCGACTTCGGTATCGCAAAGGCTGCCGAAATGACCCGCGTGACGCAGGTCGGATCGGTTCTCGGCACGGTCGCGTATCTATCGCCGGAACAGGCGATTGGAGGCGACACCGGCCCGCAGTCGGACATCTACTCACTCGGTGTCGTGACGTACGAGATGCTTGGCGGACGCCTCCCCTACCAGTACAAGTCGATCACGGAGCTCGCGATGAAGCAGCGCGACGAGCTCCCGACTCCGCTGACTTCGCTGAACCCCGAGGTGCCGGTCGAACTCGACCGCACGATTCGAGTGGCCCTCAGTCACGACGCGAACCTTCGGTTTGCCACGGCCCGTGAGTTTGCAGACGCGCTACGCGGCGCACTGCAGCGTCGTGAGTCGGATTTCGTCACGATGGTCTTGGCCGATCCGGCCGCCGCCACTCGTCTGATGGCGACACGCGGACGACAGGATCCGAGCAAGGCGCGACGTCCCGCCGCTGCAACGGTGTTGCCGCCGCTTCCCGAACCGGGCCAAGCGGCTCAACCAACCGCGGTCACGCAAGTAGCGAATCGGCCGACGGCGGATGTCTCGCCAGGCAACACCGGTAGCCATCGTCCGCCGGCTTCGCGCAAAACGACCACACGACTTGCCGTCGCGGGAATGATGATCGCCGCAATCGTTGCCGCGGTGATCATCGGCTTCACGCTCGGCGAAACCTCACCGCAACCGGTCCAAAAAGACACCGTTCAAAGCCAAGTGCAAGGCCTACGCGAGTTCATCCAAAAAAACCAATAGCGACTTCGTAGAACAAGGTTTCCTTTTTGGCAAACCTTGTACTACGAAGTTGTTGCATTTGGCTGGGTGGTTGCCGCGGTGATGATCATTGAGGGGTGACGATCATTGATTGGCCGGTCATTTCTGGCGGCTGGTCGATTCCAAGCAAGTCGAGCACGGTTGGGGTTACGTCGGCGAGAATGCCTTGGTCGCGGAGCTTCAATCCCTCTTTCGTGACGATCAACGGCACTGGATTCAGCGAATGGGCGGTGTTCGGAGAACCGTCGGGTTCGAGCAGCTGCTCGGCGTTGCCATGGTCTGCGGTGATGACGCAGACCCCACCCTTCGAATGGACGAC
>JBMYXO010000002.1:16353-35780 GCA_049608465.1 Solirubrobacterales bacterium
GAGCGAGCTCGGTATCGGTCGCCTCGACCGCGTCGACAACGGCCGGGATCACGCCACTGTGCCCGACCATGTCTGGATTCGCAAAGTTGATCAGGCCGAAGCGATAATCGGTTGCCTTCCAATTGTCGACGAACAGGTCAGCGGCTTGCTTGGCGCTCATCTCGGGCTTGAGGTCATACGTTGCGACTTCCTTGGGCGACTGGGCCATGTGCCGATCCTCACCGGCCCACTCCTTTTCATCACCGCCATTGAAGAAGTAGGTCACGTGCGGATACTTCTCGGTCTCGGCGACGTGCAACTGGTGGGCTCCGGCGGCAGCGATCGTCGACGCCAGCGTCACCTTCGGGCGATCCGGTGGAAAGGCAACCGCGTAGGGCCAACCATCGTGGTACTCCGTCATCGTGACGATCGTCAAGTCATTGGGTGCATCGCCTCTGTCGAAATCCTCGAACTCAGCTTCGCCCAGTGCCGCGACGAGCTCACGCATGCGGTCGGGGCGAAAGTTGAAGCAGATGACTGCATCGCCGCTGCGAATCGCTGATTCCGCGTCGCCGACGATCGTCGGCTTGATGAATTCGTCATTCTCCTCGCGGTGATAGGCGGCCTCGACGGCATGAACGCCGGTTTCGCGCGGAGGCTGGTCGCTGAAACCGTGCACGATCGCGTCGTAGGCGAGCTTCACCCGGTCCCAGCGCCTGTCGCGGTCCATCGCGAAGTACCGGCCCACCACAGTGCCGATGCGTCCCTGAGCAGGCAATGCCTCTTCGAGCTGTTCGATGTATCCGTCGGCGGAACGCGGCAGCGTGTCACGCCCGTCAGTGAACGCATGGACGACCACATCGGGAACGTCTTGCTGTGCGGCGAGCTCGAGCAGTGCCTTTACGTGATCCAGGCTGGAATGTACGCCGCCGTCCGAGACCAATCCGATCAGATGCAGTCGACCGCTCTCCTTGGCCTTCGCGCAGGCCGCAAGCAGCGCGTGATTTTCGGCAAAGCTGCCGTTCTCGATCGCGATGTCGATCCTGGTCAAATCCTGGTGCACTATTGCGCCGGCCCCGAGGTTGAGGTGGCCGACTTCGGAGTTCCCCATCTGGCCCTCCGGCAGACCAACGTCGCGGCCCGACGTACGCAACGTCGCGCAGGGATATTTGGCTTCGAGTGAGTCGAACTCAGGTGTCTCGGCGAGGTCGACGGCGTTGCCCGGGCCGGGTGGTGCCAAGCCCCATCCGTCGAGCACGATCAGTGCAACAGCGGGAATCGGTTCGCGCCCTGCCATTTGGCCGCCCGCCCCCTATGCCGCGTCGCCAGCGGCGACGAGTTTGGCGAAGTCGTCGGCCACCAGGCTTGCGCCGCCGATCAGGCCACCATCGATGTCAGGCTGGGCCAGCAACTCGACGGCATTGTCGGGCTTCATCGACCCACCGTAAAGAATTCGCACTTGTTCAGCGGCATCCGTGTCGATCTTCGCCACCAGCTTGCGAATAAACGCGCAGGCCTCCTGTGCGATTTCCGTTGTCGCGACCTTGCCGGTGCCGATGGCCCAAACGGGCTCGTACGCGATCACGACGTCGCCAAGCCGATCGGTCGGCACGTCGGCCAAGCCGACCTCCACTTGGCGCGTCAAAACTGCTTCGGTTTCGTCGGCTTCGCGCTCGGCCTCGGTTTCGCCGACGCAGAAGATCGGTTCGAGATCGTTTGCAAGCGCGACCGGCAACTTCTGGCGAAGTTTCTCGTCCGTCTCGGCGAAGTACTGACGGCGTTCCGAGTGACCGAGTACGACCGCACGCACGTCGAGATCGCGCAACATTCCCGCCGAGATTTCGCCTGTGAATGCGCCGGATTCGGCCTCGTGCATGTTCTGCGCGGCGCCCTTGATGCGCGAGCCGCGGGTGGAGTCGATCACGTTCGCAATCGTCGTGAACGGCGCACAGACGACAACTTCGGCTCGATCCTCACCGCTGATCTGAGGCAACAGGGCGAAGACGAAATCCTCGGCCTCGAAACCCGTTTTGTTCATCTTCCAGTTGCCCGCGATGTACGGTCTGCGATCAGCCACGGTAGTCCTCCTCTGTCGCGTCGAGCGCGTCGACCCCGGGTAGAAGTTTTCCTTCGATCAACTCAAGTGCGGCGCCGCCGCCGGTGGACAGGTGTGTCACATCGTCGGCAAAACCAAATTCGGCAATCGCCGCGGCGGAGTCGCCGCCGCCGACAACCGTCACGCCGGTTGCGTCGGCCATCGCCTGAGCAACGGTCCTTGTGCCATACGAGAACGGCTCAAGTTCAAACGCGCCCATCGGACCATTCCAGAAAATCGTTTTCGCGGACTTCACGGCTTCTGCATAGCTGGCTGCGCTGATCGGCCCGATGTCGAGACCCATCCAACCGTCGGGCACGTCCACGCCTTCGAGATCCATCGCCTCCGTGTCAGCGCTGAACTCGCGGCCGAGCTTGAGGTCGGTCGGTAAAACGAGTTCGCAACCCGACGACTTCGCATCGTCGAGTGCCTTGCGCGCAAGGTCGACGCCCTCCTCCTCGACCAATGAATTACCGGTCGAATGTCCCTGCGCCGTGAAGAAGCTGAAGCACATCGCGCCGCCGATCAGGATTGAGTCGGCAACCTTCATGAATGAGTCGATCACAGCAACCTTGTCGCTCACTTTGGCGCCGCCGAGTACGACGACGAGCGGGTGCTCTGGGTTTTCCACGATTCCACGGAGAGTTGTGACTTCTCTTTCGAGCAGCAGGCCCGCCACTGAAGTGTCGACGAACTTCGTTACACCCTCTGTAGTCACGTGGGCGCGATGGCAGGCACCGAACGCGTCGTCGACGTAGACGTCGGCGAGTCTGGCGAGTCGCTCCGCAAGGGCCGGATCGTTCTTCGTCTCCCCTACCTCGTACCGCGAGTTTTCGAGCAGCAACACGTCGCCGTCGTTGAGCTCGTCGGCCATAGCCTCCACCGCTTCGCCGACCAGTCCGGGTGCAAGCGGCACCTGCACACCGAGCAAGCCACTCAAATGCTCGGCGACCGGGGCCAACGACAACTTCGGCTCGCGATCCGTCGGTCGACCAAGGTGCGAGCAAACGATCACTTTTGCACCGCCCTCGCGCAACAGCTCGATCGTCGGAACAGACGCGCGGATGCGGGCGTCGTCCGAGACGACGACTGCGCCGTCGAGCTCTTTGAGTGGCGCGTTGAGGTCCGCGCGCACAAGTACGCGCTTGCCGCGGACGTCGATGTCGCGGATCGTCAACTTGCCCAGACCTGCCGTCATCGAGCTAGAGAATCTTCTGAGTGAGCTCGACAACGCGGTTCGAGTAGCCCCACTCGTTGTCGTACCAAGTGACAACCTTGACGAGATTGCCGTCGATCACGCTGGTCAACAGCGAGTCGAAGATCGAGCTGTACGTCGAGTGCACGATGTCGCCGGAGACGATCGGGTCCTCGGTGTACTGCAGGATCCCGGCCAACGAGCCTGTATCGGCCTTTGCCTTGACGGCTGCGTTGATCTCATCGGGGGTGACTTCGCGGCCGGCCTCGAAAGTGAGGTCGACGACTGAACCCGTTGGGATCGGGGCACGCACGGCGAAGCCGTTCAGCTTGCCGGCGAGTTCCGGTATCACCAGCGAAATCGCCTTTGCGGCGCCGGTCGATGCCGGAATCAAGTTGGTCGCGGCGGCACGCGCACGGCGCAGGTCACTGTGCGGCGCGTCCTGAAGACGCTGATCGGCGGTGTAGGCGTGAATCGTCGTCATCAGCCCGCGCTTGATCGTGAACTCGTCGTGCAGCACCTTCGCCAGCGGAGCCAGGCAGTTGGTCGTGCACGACGCATTGGAAATGACCGTCATCGACTCCTTGTCGTATCCGTCGTCGAAGTTGACCCCGAGGCAGAACGTTCCGTCGGGATTGGTCGCCGGAGCCGAGATGATGACCTTCTTGGCACCGGCGTCGATGTGGGCGGCCGCCTTGTCGCGGTCGGTGAAGAATCCCGTGGACTCAATGACCACTTCGGCACCGAGCGAGCCCCAGGGCAGGCTGCCGGGATCGCGCTCTGCGCTGATCGGGATCGTCTTGCCATCGACGACGATCGCGCCGTCAGCCGCCTCAACAGTGCCCGGAAACGGCCCGTAGTTCGAGTCGTACTTGAGCAGGTGGGCCAGTGTCTTGGCGTCGGTCAGGTCGTTGATGCCGACGAACTCGATGTCTGCACCGGCTTCGTGGGCGGCACGAAAGACGTTGCGGCCGATACGGCCAAATCCGTTGATTCCAGCTTTTACGGGCATGTTTAGAGGTCTCCTGGCCGCGTCGCTGCGCGGCTATCTCGCGTTGGGGAAGAGCGCACGAGAATCTAACAATTCTCCGGACCCTAATTGCGTCGAATACGCGCAGCGATCGAGCGCAGCGGTGCAGTGATCCGCCAACTTTTCGAACTTTCGTAGCCACCGACGACCTCGGCAAGACGCCACTCTGCCCCCATCCGGGCGATCAATGCGTGTTCCAGCCTGGCCGCAATTGACGTGGCAGAGCCGAGCGCCGACGCGTCGTTCGCCGCAGACCGAAACAACTCGTATATTGCGTCCACTTCTGCCGGCAACGCGATTCGCTCAACTGCAGCGGACTTCGACTGCCGCTCGACCAGCGCTGGATCGACCAAGCGCTCGATCTCGTCCAGGCGCTGGTCCGTCGGCTCAGAAACGTCGAGAAAACTGGCGTATGCAGCGGCGGTCACGCGCGGTTGCCCAACTGCGTCGTCGAAATTTACGATCAAACGACGCGCGCCCGCAGTCGCCGCGAAGGAAGAAATCGTATATCTCAGCCACTTTCGCATCAGACGCTCCCGGTCCTCGTAGTTCGATTCGCGACGCTCCTGCGAGCGAATCACACTGGCTGGGTCGCGTAGGCAGATGACGAATTCAAGCCCCGGGAAGACACTGCGCCAAAACGACGCCACCAACGTAATGCGCGGATCTTTGATCGCCCACGGTTCTTGTCCGAAATTCAACTTCACCAACTCCTGCGCGCTCGCTCTTAGGTCGTCGAATCGCGGCTCTCCCCAATTCACATCAACGCCGAGATCGACGTCCAGCGGGTCCGCCTCGATCAGCTCGAGCAGTCGTCTGTTGATCCCGATCAACTGCGTCAGTTCTTTGTAGCCGAGCGGATTGTCCAATGGGTGCGGTTTGAGTAGATCGGCCTCGCTGCCGATCTCGACCCCCAACGCGGCAAGCATCTGCATGGCCAGGGAAGTGCCAGAGCGATCCATCCCGATGACCGCGATGCCCATCGGCTACGGGCGCGGGCGTTTGTCGATGTCGCGATGGACCACATCGACTGTGAAGCTCTCGTCGCTGCGATAGATGCCCGCCAGGTGCTCCGCGATCACAACCGAGCGGTGTTTTCCGCCGGTGCAGCCGATGCCGATCGTCAGATGTTGCTTGCCCTCCTCGGCATAAGCCGGCAAGAGGTAGTCGAGCAGTGGAACCAGTCGCGCATAGAACTCGTCGATTCCCGCGGAGTTGGATACGTACTCGCGAACGTCGTCTTCTAGCCCGGTGCGGTCCCGTAGTTCGGACACGTAGTGAGGGTTCGGCAGAAAACGCACGTCGAACGAGAGGTCCACGTTTCGCGGAGGACCATGCTTGAAGCCGAAAGTCATGAAGTTGAGCGACAACTTTCCTCGCGTCTCGGGCGTGAGAAAGTCTTCGGCTATCACTCTGCGCAACCGCGACGGCGAGAGCTCGGTCGTATCGATCACTTCGTCGGCAAGTTCACGAATCGGCACAAGCAGTGCGCGCTCGTCTGCGATCCCTTCTTCGATCGCTCCTTGAGGCGCGAGCGGGTGCCGGCGGCGAGTTTCCTTGAATCGGTTCTGGATGATCTGATCGTCGGCGTCGAGAAAAAGGATCTGGAAGCGAATACCGCGAGCTTTGAGATCCTCGACGACGCCGGCAATCTCGTCGAAATAGCTGCCTCCGCGAGCGTCCGAAACGATCGCGGCCAGTTCAACTTTCGAACCGCTGTGACTGAACAACGCGGTGAGTGAGGAGATCAGCTCCGGCGGCAGATTGTCGACGCAGAAGTAACCAGCATCCTCAAAACAAGCCATCGCCGACGACTTGCCCGCGCCGGACATTCCGGTGATGATCACCAAGTCACGCAGGTTTACTGCTTGATCGCTCTCACCCATGACGTGGATCCCATTCAACCTGCGTCGGCGGATGCACGATTGTGAAAAGCCTCAGCGAGTTTTGTTGATGTGGTGAAAGATTTGACGCCCGACCTTGGCCGGCAACCCGGGGACGGATTCGAAATCGTCTCGCGAGGCCTTCATCACGGCATCGGGCGATCCGAAATGATCGATCAACAATCGTTTGCGCGCCTTGCCAACACCGGGTAATTCATCAAAGATCGACTCGGTCATCGACTTGTCGCGCCGCTCGCGATGGAACGTGATCGCGAAGCGGTGGGCCTCGTCACGAATTCGTTGCATGATCTTCAAGCCGGGATCGTCGCGGTCCAACACCACCGGATGTTTCTTGCCAGGTACGAAGATCTCTTCCTCGCGCTTGGCCAGCGAAACGATTGGTACGCCCTGCGCGCGGAACTCCTCAAGCTCCTTGAACGCGCTCGAGAGCTGCCCCTTTCCGCCATCAATCACGATCAGCCCGGGCAGAGACGCGAACGATTCGTCGTAGTCATCGTCGTGGGGCGAAATTTCTTTCTGCTTGAGGAACTGAGCCATCCTGCGCCGCAGAATCTCTCCCATCGACGCGAAATCATCCTGCTTGCCGTCGAGCTCGCGCACTTTGAAGCGACGGTAATCGGCTTTGCGCGGGTTGCCGTCGCGGAAGACAACCATCGACGCAACGACGTTCGTCGGCCCGAGGTTGGAGATGTCGAAGCATTCGATCCGAACCGGTGGCACATCGAGGTCAAGCGCTTCACGTAGGCTCTCCAGACCTTCTCGGCGCGACCGGCGTGCTCGCTCGGTTCGGCTCTTTTCGCGTTCGAGAGCCAGCTTGGCGTTGCGTTCGGCGAGGTCAAACAACTTGCGTTTCTCCCCTCGCTCGGCCGAGCGCAACTCAACCTGCGATCCGCGCCGATCGGCAAGCAGCCCGCGAACCGCGTCGAGGTCATGGGTCGACGATTCGAAGTTTCGCGAGACGATCACCTGCGGTGGTACGGCGCCGCCGGACGTGTAGTACTGAGCGATGAACTCTTCGGTGACTTCATTTGCGTCGACCTCGCCGACGTTGTCGAGGTGAAAGCTCTTGCGGTCGGCGAGGATGCCGTCGCGAACTTGAAATACCTGCGCGTTTGCCTCCGCGCCGTCGACCGACACCGCGACCAAATCGACCATTCCCATCGATGAGGAATCGAGTCGGTTGCGATCGATCGAGCGCCTGACCTGGTCGATGCGGTTGCGGTATAGCGCCGCCTCCTCGTATTCCTGACGCTCTGAGGCATCGCGCATACGCTCGTCGAGCTCTCCGATGACATCGCGGAAATTACCGGCGAGAAAGCTTTCGATGCGAGCGATGTTCGCGCGATAGTCCTGCTGCGAGACGTAGTCAACGCAGGGCGCCTGGCAGCGTTTGATGAAGTAGTCGAGGCATGGATTGCCCGATGCTCGACCGGGCTCGGTGCCCTCACACGTGCGGTATTGAAAGATCTTGCCGAGCAGATCGACGAGATCGCGCGCGCGGCGAGCATCGCTGTAAGGCCCAAAGTATTTGCGACCGCGTTTGTGCTTCTCGCGAGTGAAGTACACCCGGGGGTAACTCTCGTCGCTGGAGATTGCAATGAACGGATAGGTCTTGTCGTCGCGCATCAACACGTTGAAGCGCGGGCGGTACTGGCGAATGAACTGCTGCTCGGTGATCAGCGCCTCCGCCGGGTCGCGAGTCACGACGCATTCGATCCGTTCGGTCATCGCGATCATCTCGACTGCCTTGCCCTCCGGGGCCGAAAAATGCGAGCTGACGCGCTTCTTGACAGACGTCGCCTTGCCGACGTAGACGACGGTGTCGTCAGCATCATGAAACAGGTACACCCCGGGCTGATCCGGCAACTCTCGGCGTTCCTCGATCAGCTTGCCGCGAAACGGATTGGTGCGCTTGGTGGTCTTCTGCTTCTGCTCGTCCACACAGGCAGGTTAAGACTGTCACCCGCCGACCTCGCACGTCAACGCACCAATGCCACGCGGCTGCCCACACCGACTCCCGCGAAGGCCGGATCGTCGAGTTCTGCTCCCACCCCCTTCATCAGCAGCAGGATCTTGGCGATGTAAGCCTGCGTTTCGCCATATGGCGGGATGCCGTTGTGCTGAATCACCGCACCGGGCCCTGCGTTGTACGCGGCGAGGGCCGTGGCGATCGAACTGAATCTGCGGATCAAGCTACTCATCAACTTGCCTTGGGCGTTGATCGCCTCGGCAGGGTCAAACGGGTTGCTCAGGCCGAGCGCGCGTGCTGTGCTGGGAATGAACTGAGCAATGCCCTGCGCGCCAGCCGACGAAACCGCGCGCGGGTTGAAGTTGGATTCGGCCTTGAGTTGCGCGGCAAGCAGTAGTGGCTGAACGTTGTGCTTTTGCGCCGTCGCGACAATCATCGGGCGGTACCGCGCCGGCACCCAGTCCGGAAGACCGCCGGGTCCCACGAAGCTGCCGTCGTTGGGTTCGTACGAGCCCCTTTCGTACTGGGCGGGCACATCGCGGGGATTGGCGCCGTAACCGAAGTGCCAGGGCTCCCACGCATAGCGCTTGATGAATCCAAAGGTGCGGGCATGCGCCGCCAACCACAGATATGCCGCCGGAGGACCCAGGTCGAGCTCGGTGCCGTATCGATGCAGCGACGTTCCCGGCGGTGCGACCCATTTCGGGTTCGGATTCTGCGCGAACAGCCGCGATTGCTCGGCGTCGGAGCGGAACCCGCTAGTTATCGACAGGGAATGTCCGGCTGAACGCGCGGCGGCGGCCATGCGATCGAATGCCGCTGCGACGTCTGGACGCATCGGTTTGCCCTGCCGATAGGCGAGTGGTCCGTCGTAGCCGCCGCCTGACGACGTGCGTGGGTTTGGGTCGGGGAGCGCGCCAAAGCTGAATCGAAGCTCCGCAGTGGCGGTTGCCGTCACGCGCACTGACCTCCGCGATTCCGATGCATTGCCGGCGGGGACCTGCACCGTGTGTCGGCGCTCGGTTTTCACCGTGACCGACGTTGGGGGGCTGCTCGAAGTCGCCAGCGCACCTCCCGAGCCGAGTCGAACGCTCTGTACCCGCGCCTCGGCACCGTTCGCACGCGCCGACCGAATGGCCGTGGCCAATGCGCGATCGCGATATCGCGACACCGACAAGTACAGCGGATTCGGAACCCTGTTCGCCAGCAAAGGCGGAAGAAACAGCCGCGGATAGTCGCTGCCCATCTGCTTGGCCGCGGCCGTCGCGGCGAGATCAGCGACTCGTTGGTCGCGCCCCTTGGCGACGAAGGCGCCGCCGAACTGCGCGAATACCGCGACGCCGAAGAACACCATCAGCATCGCACCGACAAGGGCGATCGCGGCCTGCCCGTCGTTGCTTCCGAACGGACGTCGGGCGGTTCCGAGCCCGCCGATCAAAACGCCTCCTCCTCGACGTGCAGCGTCTGCAGCAAAGCGTCGACCATCCGATTGATGTCCGCTTTGGACGCGCGACGTGCGCGACCGACTGGTCCCACATTCGGTTTCGCTCGCCCGGCTGCCGCCAGCTCGCTGATTGTGAAAACGTGTACGGACGCCTCGCTGTATCGATCTTTCAGTTCGTCTTCGAGCAGCCGGGAATACGCGCCGTCGAGCACGTCAAGCGATATGGCGATTGCCGCACCAACGCGTGATTCTCCCAGCCGTTTGCGATCCGAATGCTCTGCGGTATCCAGCACGATCAGTCTCCGCGCGCCAGCTTCGGTGGCATCGCAGACCGAGTCATACTCGCGCAGCTCGATTCCGCCCGACCCCCGCCGACGGCGCGAACACGAATAGTCCGCATTCAGCACGACAGCAGCGAACGAATCACCGCGCGCGTTCGCGCTTCTTCGGGCCAACTCGTTCGCCAGGCCGCAAACCACGCGCGATGGCTCTCCCACAGTCAAAATCAAAAACTCGACGAAAGGCGCTGCCGCACGTACGCGGGCGTCGGGCTCGTCAGTGATGATTTCCAGCCGTGGTCGATCGTGGGCGTCGGGTGGCCACGATGCCACATGCTCTTCGGTCTGAATCTCGACGAACATCGCCGCGGCCGAGCGTGCCGCTCGATGGAGGCGTCCGGCTGATTCAGGCCGGTCCACGTGGGCTCCATTGCTGATTGCTCAACCCACCAACAAAGCGCGCTTCTGCTCGCGGTTCGAGCATCCTCGCGAGTCCCGGAAGAATCGCCTTCGGCGTGAGCCTCACTTGCACGCGTCCGGCGCCGACCTGTACGCGTACGTCGCCGTGCGACCACCCGGGTATGGCTGCGCGGGCAGCGGCGACGGGGTCGGTTCCAAGTTGCTTGGCAAGCGCAGCGGCGTGTGCCGAGTGATCGGCTGCGACGGCGTTCGCTCCAACCACGAGCCCTTGCAGGCCAAGCATCCCGCAGACAAGCACGATCGGCGTGATCGCAACCAACTCGACGAGTGACTGCCCGTCCTCCGTCACCAGACGATGGCGACGAAATCGCCGTACCTGGACCAAAAATTTCACTCAGCAAACCCCGACTGCGCGGTCAGGCGGGGCGATCGCGAATCGCCGACCAACGCGAATGGCCCCACGAGCGGCACCCGCGCGCTGATGCTGACTTTGCCTCCCGCAGAGAACCGCGCCTTGGTTTGGCGCGCAGGATCGCCACCGACAACTGCAGTTGCAAGTGCCGTCGCCTGCCTCCGGCCGCCGCGCTCGTCGCCGCGCTGCCGGCCCACATGGGCCTCGCGCGCGGCGACTCGCGCAGCTTCGGTGAGACGCCACCACGTATGACCGGCCACTGTCAGCTGCCACGCCGAGAGCGCGACCAGTGCGATCACCGGCAACGCTGCCAGCAATTCAACTCCGGCCTGCCCGCTTTCACGCGCCAGGCGCAGCGACTGCTGGGGGGATCGGCCGATGACGCTCACGCAATCGATGTTGCCGGAGCTGGTGTTGCGGTACAAGGCGCATTTGCGCCAATTCAGCCACGAGAATGCATCGATTCAATCACGGCCGTTCGACACGACGGTGCCGTCCCTCGCTGACGGTGAAACGCGGCCAGATGCGCTTACGCGCGGCGGATCGAACCGAGCATCGGGTTGCCCGTCTGCTTGGTGGAACGGCGTCCGCCGCCCTTTGATCGGTACATGGCCGCGTCGGCTCGGTGCATCAAATCATCCGGGCCCTCATCGGTTGGCAACTGGTGCGCGGAGCCGATCGCCAGCGTGACGGCCATGCCGCTGGCCTCCACGCGAAGGCGCTCAACGAGTTTCGACAGCCCCGCTTCGTCGGTCTCGGGGCACAGAACCACGAACTCGTCGCCGCCGAGCCGCGCGGTGAAGTCAGACCCGCGTGACGTTGTGGTGATCGCAGCGGCGACCTCGCGCAGCAGGCGATCGCCTGCGACGTGACCGTGGGTGTCGTTGAAGTTCTTGAAGTGGTCGAGATCGACGAAGACCAGGCCGAGCGGTCGACCGTGGCGCAGAGCTCGCTGCCATTCGATCGCCATCTGGCGGTCGAAGCCCTCGCGATTGGAAAGCCCGGTCAAGTGGTCGAGCAGGGCGATCCTCGCGACATTCTCGGCGCGGCGACGCTCGCGCCAAGACACGACTGCGAGAACGGTCGTAGCGAACAGCAGTGTCAGCAGCGCGACTCGGAATCCAAGCGGGATGCCGTCAACGGCACGCGCGATCGTCGTGCGCTCGCGAACTCGATCGGTCGCAGACCCCTCGTTACCAGCGGCATCTTTACCGCCTGAGGTGCCATCGGCGCGATCGCCTGAGTTCGAGGAGTCTGTTCCGCCGCTGCCAGCCGAGTCTGCGGAAGCCGCAGCATTTGCCGACGCAAGCAGCGCGCCCCCCGAGGCTGGTTCGGACGTTTTTTCGCGCTGCACACTGGTTTTACGTTCCGTGGTCGGCTGCTCGGAAAGTTCTTCGTCCTGCACGGCTTCGGATGGTGTCGGGTTGCCGTTGGTGACAGTCGGGGCCGGTTCGACGGCTGCAGCGTCCGGAGCGGGCGTGGGATTGCCGGAGCCCTCGGTTTCCGTGCCGCCTCCCGGTTCGGGCGCCGGTGTTGGTTCAGGCTCGGGCGCTGGCTCCGGGGAAGGCTCGGGCGACTGCTCGGGCGTGGGCTCAGGCGTCGGTTCTGGGGCCGGTTCCGGAGTCGGAGCGGGCGGTGGCGTCGTCGCAGGCTCGGGCGCAGAAGGCTCGGGCGCAGAAGGCTCGGGCGCAGAAGGCTCGGGCGCAACAGATCCGCCGTTGTCGTGCCACGGTCCGTGGCACCAAGTGGCGTACGCACCCAGGGAAAGGGGGCCGAGCATCAGCACCCCGACGGCAACGAGGGCAATAGCCATTCTGGAACTGCGGCCGCGTCGCGTCAGCCGCGATTCGATCTTGTTGATCATCATCGCCAAACTGACGTCAAAGTAACTACTACAACGGTCGGAAAAATCCTGCAAACCCGCCGAACCCGCTAACTGCGGGAAAAATTTCTACGAGTCCGTGATGATCAGTAGACAAACCTTCGAGACTCACGCCAAACCCAGAACGCCGCACCCGCGCAGGCCATCAAAATCAAGACCTCGAGCAAGATTCCGGCGAAACCGAGCTCACCGAACCGCGCGGTGCCGACGATCGACAGCAGCGCTACGGCGACTGCGCCATAGAGCAATCCGCGATGGCGATCGGGCAGTTCCGCAAACCAATCCGACCGCGCGCGGTAGAGCCGTGCGGCAGAGATCGCCAAAACCGCCAGAAACGTGGCGCCAAGCAGGCCGGTCACCAAGTCGGCCACGTTCTGCCCCTCCGGCAACGCGACGATTCCCAGCGCGAGCATCGCGATCACGGCGATACCGATGTATGTGCGCCTGCCGCCACTCATCTCAATGACGACGATACGGGATGCGGCGGGTGCAACAGTCGCACGGGTCGCGAATTTCAGGCGTCGAACGTGCCGCCTTCGAGCGTGTGCGCGACGTCTTCGCAGGCGTCGATCGCATCCTCCATCAATTCGAAAATGTCCTTCCAGCGAATCACGACCATCGGGTCGACCCCGCCGGCGAACAACGAAGCGATCGCCTCGCGCGAGAGCCGGTCGCCCTCGTTCTCGAGGCGGTGAACCTCCACGATCGCCTCGGCCATCGAGTCACCGGTTCGCAAGGTCGCAACGGCAATCGTCAGCTGGCGCGTGGCATCGACCAGCACCTGCGCCAGCGCAGTCGCAGGATCCATCGGTGCCTCGATCTTGTAGAGACCGAACGCGTCGGCGACCTGCTCGATGTAGTCGACGACGTCGTCGATCGTCGTGGCCAACTTGTGGATCGCAGGGCGCGACAGCGGCGGTCGCGATCCATCCCCGAGCTGGCGAATGATCGCCTGGGTGATCCGATCCCCCTCCTGCTCACACAGCAGGATCTCGCGAACGAGCTCACCGTTCTCTGGATAGTGCTCGAGCATTTCCGCAAACAACTGCGCGGATCGCTCGGCGTTGACTGCAGCTCGTTCGAAAAGGTCGTAGAACTCGTCTGCTGGCCGGCGAACGAGCGCGTTCATGTGCCGATCGGCGCGGTGACGGTGGCTTCGTCACCGACCACGGCGTCGATCCATTCGACGGTGAGCGCCGCGTCGATTCGATCGACCGCTGGTTCGGCGTCGAAGCGATAACCGATTCCGAAGTGCGTGTGCACGTAGCGCCAGTCGGGTGAAGCCGCCTCAAGCTTGTGACGAACCTTTCGCACGAAGACGTCGACCGATCGGTCTCCGCGTGCCATTGCATAACCCCATACGCGCTGGTAGATGTCTTCGCGGGGCAGCACACGTCCGTCACTACGAGCCAACAAGAGGAGCAGTTCGTACTCACGTTTGGTGAGGTCGACTGGGCGGCCGGCGGCGAGCACTTCGTAGCGGTCGATCCGAAACTCGAGCTCACCAATCGTCAATGGCCCGACGTCCGTGCTCGAAGCAGCTTCGACGCGACGGTGGCGACGCGTCACCGCCTCGATTCGTGCAACGACCTCTTCGGGATGGCAGGGCTTACCGATCCAGTCGTCCATTCCCATTCGCAATCCCCGCACCCGCTGGGCAACGGTGCTTTGCTCGGAACAAACGACCAGACCGACGCCGTTCAGTCCCTCGCCAAACCGCTGCAGCGTTTCCCAGGACAAGTTGCCGAGCAACGCCGGATTGACAACAACCGCGGCCAGTCTCATCGCCGAAAGCTCTTCAACGGGTGGTGCAGACTTCAGAACGACATGCTGCCAACCGGCTTGTTCGAGCCGCTTGCAGAGAACTGTCACGAAGCCCGAGTCGTCATCAATGACGGCAACGGTGCGAGGGGATTTGTCGGTTCGCGTCATCTGAGGATTCTCGATGGCCGCATGAAGGCTGACCAACTCGACCCATAGTAACGGCGCGTTCACACGTGTTTACGAGCGTTCACAGCTTTTTCACAATCCGGTTACAGGTTGTTAACTAGCTTGGCCTTCGCGATGTCCATGCTTGCCGCGAACGTCATTTAGACGAAATCCTGAAAGGACATAAGTACCTGTGATGAAACGATTCAACGTACCGCTGATTGCGCTCACCACGATCGCGCTCTCGCTCGCCCTCGTCGCCGCCGGTTGTGGCAGTGATGACGACAGCGGTTCTTCGAACGGTGACCTCTCCGGCTCGATCAAGATCGACGGTTCAAGCACCGTCGCTCCACTGAGCGAAGCAGCCGCAGAGAAGTTCCAGGCCGAGAACCCCAACGTTCGCGTAACCGTCGGAACTTCCGGCACCGGTGGCGGATTCGAGAAGTTTTGCGCCGGCGAGACGGACATCTCTGACGCATCCCGTCCGATCAAGGACGAAGAAATAGAGGCCTGCGAGAAGAACGGCATTTCGTACGAGCAGCTCGTTGTTGCCAACGACGGCCTGGCCGTTGTCGTCAACCCCGAGAACGATTTCGCACAGTGCCTGACGCTCGACCAGCTGAAGACGATCTGGGACAAGGGTTCGAAGGTTGACAACTGGAATCAGGTCGACTCGAGCTTCCCGGACGAGAAGATGGAGCTCTACGGCCCCGGTACTGACTCGGGAACGTTTGACTACTTCACCGAAGCGGTCAACGGCGAAGAAGGTCAGAGTCGCAGCGACTACAACGCAACCGAGGACGACAACGTAATCGTTCAGGGCGTCTCCGGCAGCAAGGGCGCAACTGGCTATTTCGGTCTCTCGTACGTCGAGCAGAACGAAGGCAAGGTCAAGGCAGTCGAGGTCGACGGCGGTGACGGTTGCGTTGCCCCATCCACCGAGACTGTTCAGGACGGAACCTACAAGCCGCTGGGTCGCGAGCTGTTCATCTACACGAGCGGCGATGCGCTGCAGCGTCCGGAAGTCAAGTCATTCCTGGACTTCTACATCAACAACCAGGCGGAGATCGCCGAACAGGCGCTCTACGTCCCGATGACGGAGGAGCAGGCAGCGGCCAGCATGGCGGCGGTCGAAAAGCTCGCCGGCGGCGAAGGCGCAACGTCCTAGTCGGCCAACCGGCCATCGCCTGAGGATTCAGAAGCATGGAAGCCACCGAGATGCGCACGACCGAAGATCTGCAGATCAAGCAGCTCATGGTCGTGCGCCCTCGGTACGGCGAGCTGCTGATCCAAGCGAGCCTTGCTGCTTGTGCACTTCTGTCGATCATCACGACAGTCGGCATTGTGATCGCACTGATCGAGCCGTCGATCGAGTTCTTCAGCGAAATCAGCATCATCAAGTTTTTCGGCGGAGTCGAATGGGCTCCGCTCTTCAACCCGCCGAGCTTCGGCGTGATCCCACTGATCACCGGAACGCTCGTCACCACTTTCTGGGCACTGATCGTTTGCATTCCCTTCGGACTGGGCGCCGCGACGTATCTGAGCGAGTACGCCAGTCCGCGTACAAGAGGCTTCCTCAAGCCGGTCCTTGAGGTGCTTGCCGGCATCCCCACAGTCGTTTACGGTTTCTTCGCGCTGACGTTCGTGACGCCCCTGATTCAGGACATCTGGCCTTGGGGCAACGGGCCCGGCGTTTTCAACGCGTTTTCAGCGGGAATCGTCATGGGCGTGATGATCCTGCCCACAATTGCGTCTCTTTCAGAGGACGCCATGGCGGCAGTGCCCGGCGGATTGCGCGAAGGCGCGTTGGCGCTGGGTAGCAACAAAGCTCAAGTATCTACGAGAGTCGTTCTCCCCGCCGCACTTTCCGGGATAGTCGCCGGGTTCGTGCTGGGCGTCTCGCGAGCTGTTGGCGAGACAATGATTGTGCTCGTAGCCGCAGGCGGTACGCCGAATCTCAGTTTCAACTCGTTCGAAGGCATGCAGACCATGACCGCGTTCATCGCCGCTGCAGGCCTAGGCGACCAGCCCACCGGAAGCATCGGCTACAAGACGATCTTCGCGGTCGGCGCGACGCTCTTCGTAATCACCTTCGTGATGAACATGTTCAGTATCCGTCTGGTGCGCAAATATCGAGAGGTCTACGAATGATGAAGTCGATTGGCGAAGCTGCCGCGCGCACCGAGCTCGAATCGCGACACCGCGACTTCTTCGAGCGCGGCTTCAAGGTCGCCCTGGTCTTCAGCCTCGGGTTCGGAATCATCGCGCTCGTCACGTTGATCGTGCAGGTGTTGGTCGAAGGCGCCCCGCGGCTCAACAGCCAACTCCTCACCAGTTTCCCGTCCGGAGTCCCTGAAAACGCCGGCGCACAGTCGGCGATCATGGGCACGATCTGGGTGATCGGCGTAACCGCGGCATTCACGATCCCAGTCGGTCTCGGAGCGGCGGTCTATCTCGAGGAGTACGCCGACAAGGAGCATTGGTGGAACCGTTTCATCGAGCTCAACCTTCAGAACCTCGCCGCGGTGCCGGCGATCGTCTACGGAATCCTTGGTCTCGCCTTCTTGGTACGCGGTTTTTTTGGATTCGGCCAGACTGTGCTCGCCGCCGGCCTGACGCTGGGTCTGCTCGTTCTGCCGATCGTGATCATTTCGTCGCGTGAGGCGATCAAGGCCGTGCCCGACACGATCCGGCAGGGCGCATACGCGCTGGGAGCAACGCGTTGGCAGACGGTGCGTCGTCAGGTTCTTCCGGCAGCGATCCCCGGCATCGCGACCGGCACAATCCTCGCGCTCTCACGCGCGATCGGTGAAGCCGCGCCGCTCGTACTGATCGGCGGCCTCACATTCATCACATTCAACCCCGAGAGCGTGAACAGCAACTTCACCGTGCTGCCGATCCAAATCTTCAACTGGGTCTCACGGCCACAGGAAGAATTCAAGGTGTTGGCTGCCGCAGCGATCGTCGTCCTTCTGGTGATCCTGCTCGCAATGAATGCATTGGCGATATTCCTTCGCAACAAGTACCAGCGGAAGTACTAGATCGAAAATGTCCACGACGGTCGAGAAAATCGCAAACACAACACAAAATGGCGCTGAGGTGCGATGATGGCACGGAAGGTCGAAGGCACAACAATGACGGAAGAGAATCAAGCACAAGTGACTCCCATGCAGCAGATCGAGCCGCATCAACAAGCGGACAAGGCCCCGCGAGAAAATTTGGTGACGGTCGACGACGTAACCGTCAAGTATTCCGGGTCGACTGCCGTAGAGGGCGTCACCTTCGATATCGCGACCAACGAGATCACCGCTCTGATCGGCGCATCCGGCTGCGGCAAAAGCACACTGCTCCGGTGCATCAATCGGATGAATGACTTGATCCCGGGTGCCGAGGTTTCGGGAACGATCAACTACAAAGGCGTCGATCTGTACGGCGAGAAGATCGATCCCGTCCAGGTACGCAAGTTGATCGGCATGGTCTTCCAGAAGCCGAACCCGTTCCCGAAGTCGATCTACGACAACGTCGCATTCGGGCCCCGCGTGCTCGGCATCAAGGAAGACCTCGACGAGATCGTCGAGAAGTCCCTGCGCCGAGCATCGCTCTGGGACGAAGTCAAGAATCGCCTCAACAACAGCGCGCTGGGTATGAGCGGTGGCCAGCAGCAGCGCCTCTGTATCGCCCGCGCAATCGCCACCTCCCCCGATGTGATCTTGATGGATGAGCCGTGTTCGGCGCTCGACCCGATCTCAACCGGTCGCATCGAGGACCTGATGGAAGAGCTGAAGACCCGGTACACGATCGTGATCGTCACACACAACATGCAACAGGCAGCGCGCGTCAGTGACAAGACCGCTTTTTTCACCGTCAAGGTCAACGACGACGACAAGCGGTTTGGACAGCTCGTCGAATTCGACGACACCGAGAGGATCTTCACGAATCCGAGCGACCAGCGCACGGAGGACTACGTCACTGGAAAGGTTGGCTGACGCAATGGCGATCGAGAAGCCACGCATGGTCTTCCAGGAAGACCTCTCAGCCATTGAGGACATCACACTCTCGATGTTTGACCTTGCCGCGGAGATGGCCGACCGCGCAGTCGAAGCAGTTCTGAACCAAGACATCGAGCTCGCTCGCATGGTGATCGAGTCAGACGACAAGATCGACGGCCGGTACCTGGACGTGAGCCAGAGTCTGCTCAATCTGATCGCGTTGCAGGCACCTGTCGCGAGCGACCTAAGGCTGATCGCTGCGCTGTTGTCGACCAACAACCACGTCGAGCGGATGGGCGACCTTGCGGTGAACATCGCGAAGGCCGTGCCGCTGTCCGGCGAAGAACCGCCGGTCGACGCCGAGATCCTGAACATCATCGAGCGCATGGGCCTTCAGGTGCGCAGCCAGATCGAGCAAGCCAAGCAGGCGCTCGCAAATCAAGATGCGAAGCTCGCTGAACATCTCGTGGTCGAGGACGACATCCTCGATGCGCTGAACAAGGACATATTCCGTCGTGCGATCGAGATTGGCACCGACGAGGACCGCCGCGAGTGGGCGATCCTGATGGTGCTGATCGGTCGCCACCTCGAGCGCATCGGCGACAACTGCGTGGACATCGGCGAGCAGGTCGCGTTTGTCGTGACCGGCGTGTTTCGTGAGTTCACGGACGCGTCGGCCGGTAGCAACGCGAGCGCCTAGCCGCGCGAACGCGCGGCGCGGCGAGCCTGCCGTTCTTTGAACCAGTCTTTCCGAGCAACGTAGATCACCTTGTCGACTGTCGCGTAGACGCGTCCTTCCGCGTCTTTCAGGTCGATCGAATAGGTGCGGTCAAGTTGATTCTCGCGATCGGCGATCGCCTTCAGTTCCGCGACCTCTTCGCTCGGCACTCGAAACTTTGCA
>JBMYXO010000002.1:35790-48053 GCA_049608465.1 Solirubrobacterales bacterium
TGGTCGTTCCCGGTCGCTTGAACGTGATCCTTGCCGATTTGTCCCAAACGACGTAGTCGTCTCCAATCTGCCTAAGAATCATCACCATGAAGAACGGGTCGGCTGCTGCGTAGATGCTGCCACCGAAGATCGTTCCGACGTAGTTGCGCGTACGCCAGTTGAGCTTGAGTCGGATGTCGAGTTCGGTCCAGTCGCGAGTTACGCGAGTCACGCGCATCCCCGTGCCCCGCAGCGCAGGCCAGAAATTGAACATTCGCCAGTAGACGGGAAACGGCATGCGCGTGGAAGTAACGATCCGCTGGAACACGCCTGGGCCTAACTGATTGCGCCCGTGGCAGCGAGCGTGATCACGGCGACGCCGACGACCAGGCGATAGGCCACGAAGATTCCCATAGTGTGATCGCCCAACCATTTGAGCAGGAAGGCGATCGAGGCATAGCCGACGACGAACGATGCGATCGTCGCGACTATCACCGCCGCGGGACCGGCGCCTGTCGAACCATTGAACGCGTCGCCGAGTTGATAAACGCCGCTCAGGACGACTGCCGGGATTGACAGCAGGAACGAGAAGCGGGCGGCGTCGCGACGCGTGAACCCGCGGAGCAGTCCGAACGTGATCGTTGCGCCGGAACGCGATACTCCTGGGATCAGCGCCATCGACTGCGCGAGGCCGATGATCAGCGCGTCTTTCTTGCCGACGCTTTCAATCGTCCTGACGTGCTTTGCAAGGGCGTCGACCAGGCCCAGAAAGAGACCCATGGCGATCAACATGCCGCCGATCAAATACAGGTTCCGCGCATCATTCTCGATCTGGTCGCTGAATGCCAAGCCAAGAATCACGATCGGCACGGTTCCCAACGCGATGTACCCGCCCATTCTGATGTCGTCGGCGTCGTTCTCGCGGGCGCGTCTCGCGAGACCACGCAGAACTGCGGTCGTGATTTTCCAGATGTCATCCTTGAAGTAGAGGAGCACTGCGGCCATTGTGCCGATCTGGATGACTGCTGTGAATCCCGCACCCGGATCCTCCCAGCCCATGACCGCGGGGACGATCCTCAGGTGTCCGCTGCTGGAGATCGGCAGGAACTCGGTCAGCCCCTGCACGATGCCGAGGATGATCGCTTCGAAAATCGACATTGCGGCGGCACCCTAGCTTGTCGTGGAGGGCGATTCGGCCCCCTCGCAGCCATGTATAGTTCCCGCAATGCGCAACGTCCGCAAAACAGTCATGACCGTGCTGGCACTGGCCCTCGTGGCCCTGTTCTCACTGACGTCGACGGCTTTCGCCGGGGACAACGGCATGGGCTGGATCGGCGAGCACGACGACAAGATCATCACCTTTTTCGGTCTCGGCCTGGTGATCCTCTTCCCGTTGGTCGCGGCGATCGGCAGCTTCATCCAGGGCCGCCTGGAACGTCGTGCCGACGAGCGCAAGAGCGCGATCTTCAAGCACAAGTAGCGAGGACACGCGGTGCACGAGATGTCGGGGCCCGCTAGCAGGCGGTGCGCCTGCGTCGACGTCGGCTCGAACACGACGGCCTTGTTGGTGGCTGATGTCTCACCCGATGCACTGCGAACCGTCGCCACCGAAAGGCGCTTCACCTTGCTCGGTGAAACGGCGGCCGGAGCGCCGCTGCCCGAGGACAAGCTCGTGGCCACCGTCGACGCCGTGTCCGCGCTGGTTGCGAGCGCACGCGAGCTCGGTGCCGAAAGCGTCGAGCTGATCGCGACGCACGTCGTTCGCGAGGCGAGCAACGGCGCCGAACTCTGCCGACGAGTCGAGCGCAGTATCGGGCTTCCCCTGCGCATGATTGACGGGCACAAAGAGGCCGAGTATTCGTGCGTCGGAGCCACCGGAGGTCTCGCGCGATTGCGCGGTGAGACGGTCGTGATCGACGCCGGCGGCGGATCGACCGAGATCTCAATCTGCCGTCCGAACGAAGCGCCCGTGACGGCGTCCTACGCGATCGGTTCCGCACGCCTGCGTCGCGACTATCTGTTGGCCGATCCACCAACCCCAGAACAGCTCGAATCGGCCCGTTCGATCGCCGACGAGGCCTTTTCGGACTTCACGCCGCCGAACGGTCTGCGCCAGGCGATTGCAGTCGGCGGTGGCGCGACGACGGCGCAGAAGTTGATGGGCGGAGTGATCGACGCCAGCGGCGTACGTCGCGTGCTCGAGCTGTGCCAGAAGTCCTCTGCCGCCGAGCTGGCCGCGAGTCTCGGGCTCGAACCGGCGCGGGCGGCGCTGCTGCCTTCGTCGCTGGTGATTCTCGGTGCACTGACGCAGCGCGTGGGGATCGAGCTCGAAGTCGGGCTGGGTGGTCTCCGAGAGGGCGTGCTGCTCGAGCGCGCGGCGATCTATTCGCGCGTCGACAATCAGTAACTGACGTCGGAAAGCAGTTTCTGTTCGTGCTCGCCCTCGATCGAGGCCGTCACCTCGACGTACGGCTCGATACCTGATCCAGTCAGTTTTTTGGCGAGCAGTTCGTCGACCTGGAAGATGCCGGAGGAGTTGTTCATGGCGATCTCGATACGCACGGCCTTCTGCTTCCCCGGCATGATCCGCACTTCGTCAATCGCGGCCGCAGAGAGCGCGTGAATGTTCGTCTGCCCTGCCTCGAATGGGACACGCGAGCGACCTTTGGCCATGTCGAGCGCGTCCGCGACTCGAACCACGCCGGCCTCGACGGTCAGTGGTTTGCCGCTGCTCCTGTGGCCGATGATCGCGTGCATCGTCTCGGCGACCACGACCGAGCGTTCCGGCTCGTCGTAGATCCCGTGGAGCAGCTCATTGAGCTTGTCGGCGGTCAGAAACAGGCTGTAGCTCTCGTGGTCGATCCGATGGATGCTCATGCCGACGCAGTGCATCATCGCGCCAGCAGCGACGACCACCTCAGCGTCGCGATCGCTCATCCCGTAGTCGCGCGCGAGTGAGGGTTGTACACCGGACTTGGTCAGCAGTCTCAGCATTCGCAGCGCGATGTTGACGACAACCTGGATATGCACCCATGAATGGTCAGACATACCCAGGCGGCGGGTCGCGTTCACCGCCGATACGTGCCACCAAGCCTTCAGCTGCGCATCGGCGTTGGCACAGGTGATCAGTTGCTCGAGCTTGCGATTGCCACGCGTCGGCGCGTGGATGTCGATTGCCTCGATGGCCTGCGTCGGTGCCAGTGGCTCGACCGGTTGAGGCTCTGGTGCCTCGATTGCGGATTCGCTGGCCTCGGACACTTTGACAATGCCGACTAGGTTTCGGGGCGGAATGGCGGCGGTACGGTGCCTGTGACGGTCACTTCATACGCGCCGATTTCGGAGCGAATGAAGAGTTCGCGCAGCAAACAGTGGATGTTCACATCCTGCGGCTCGCCTCGATGGCGGTGCCAGGAGTGGAGAATTCCCTCATTGACGAAGCCGATCCGCTCGAGCGCAGCCTTGGAGCGGCCGTTCCGGACGTGGCTGTAGGAGCTGATCCGCTCCAACCCGAGTTCGTTGAATCCAAGCGACAGGATCAGCGATTTCGAAGCGAGGTTGACGCCCGTCCCCCAGTATTTGTGGCCGAGCCACGAACCGACGACTGCTCGCCGGTCGCGTCGCGAGAATTCGGTCAGCCCGGTTACGCCGACGATGTTGTCGCTCGCGTTCTCGACGATCACAAATTCGAGCAGTCGACCGCTGGCGCGGCTTTCCTTGAGGCTTTCGATGTACGCGAGCGGC
Organism: Solirubrobacterales bacterium; assembly: GCA_049608465.1. GTDB lineage: Bacteria > Actinomycetota > Thermoleophilia > Solirubrobacterales > JACPNS01 > JACPNS01. The sequence goes on from JBMYXO010000002.1 coordinate 39,511, forward strand.
TGATCGATCGACGTGTACGGGCCCCAGGAGAAAAAACGCGAAACCGCTGGGTCGCTCGCCAGTTCGAACAACTGCTCAGCGTCCTCGGGAACGGCCAGGCGCAGCATGTAGTCCGCGCCGACGACCTTCAGATCTGTCGGTTCATCGCCCGCCGCTGGGGGGGCTTCGTAAGTTGTTTCCTCGATCGCCATCGAGTGGGCATCCTACCCGTATGCTGCCTCCTGTGCTGGCGATTGCATACGACATCCACGGGAACGATCACGCGCTTGCCGCGGTGATCGAGGACGCGACTTCTGCCGGGGCCACAAACTGGCTGCTGGGCGGTGACTACTGCTTGATCGGCGCGCAACCGGCGGCTGTGCTGGACCGACTGGAAACGCTTCCAGCCGGCACCATCTGGCTGCGCGGCAACACAGAGCGGTGGGTGGCAGACCCAACCTCGATCGACATCCCCGTTGAGGCGATCCGCGACGCCGCCCTGTTCGTTCGGGATGCGATCGGTGCCGAAGCCGTCGCCGAGCTGGCGGCGCTCCCGGACGTTCTCGTCGACGTTCCACATCCCGGCGCGCAGATGACCGTCTTCTGCCACGCCTCACCGGGCTCGGACATGATCGGGTTCACGGATCTACCCGCCGAAACCGACGGCGACGCGGCAGAGAGCTCCTTCGAGGCAAACACCATCGTCTGCGGACATACCCACATCCAGTTCGTCCGCGAGGTCGGCGTGATCGAGGTCGTCAACCCGGGCAGTGTCGGGCTACCTTTCGACGGGGACCAGCGTGCCGCATACGCACTGCTGGACGCCGATGGATCGTTCAGCCTGCGGCGCGTCGAATACGACGTCGAAGCAGCCATCGCAGCCTACGGCGACCACTCGGGCGAGTGGATCGACATTGCCAAACGCCGTCTCATCGATGCGCGTCCTTGAGCCATCCCACCGCCATTGAGTTCAACGCCATTCCGTTCAGAGCGGAAACTCCGGCCCCATTCCCAAGCCACAAACTGCCGCACGCTCTGTCCATGCAGCAGTGGGCACGGGTCGTGACTAGACCAGCCGTAGAGTCCCGCCATTCTTGCGGAGCCAGTCGCGTGATTCGCGCCACTCCGGAACTCGCTGTTGAAGCAACGCCCAGAATCGCGGCGAATGATCTCGAATCTCGATGTGCGCGGCTTCGTGCTCGATCACGTAGTCGAGGACGTCCTCGGGGGCGAGCAGAAGTCGCCAGTTGAAGCTGATTGTGCCGCTCGTGGAGCAACTCCCCCAGCGCGTTTTCTGGTCGCGGATGGTGACACGTTCGTACGAAGTGCCGTTGCGCTCCACCGCTGCGTCGAGCCGACGCGCGAACTCCAACTTCGCCTGACGCCGATACCAGCGCTCGAGTGCCTCGGCGACGGTCTGACGGCTGTCGTCGGGCACGTGCACACGCAACACATCGCTCCCTCTCGGCCTGTGTACGCGTCCCGACGGCCCGGCCAGCAATTGCAGGGTCAATTCGTCGCCCAGATACGGCACCACGGCACCGTCGGCCAGCGAGCGCGCTGCGACCAGATCCTGCTCGGCCGCGAGTTTCAATAGCGAACGTTCGACCCACTGCGCACGCTCGGCAACGAACTCATGGGCATGGCGCTCGGCGGTGCGTTCCGGCAAGGTCACAACCACTCCGCCGTGGTCGACCGTGATACGAATGCTGCGCGCCCGCGACGAACGACGGATCGCGTAGTCGAAATCTACGGGTGTGGCATCAGCGTCGAGCTGCGGCCGCCGGAACAGACCTGCGACGCCGATCGTTCACTCCCACTCGATCGTCGCCGGCGGCTTGGACGAAATGTCGAGCGCGACGCGGTTGACTCCGCGGATCTCATTGATCAGACGCTTGGAGACAGTCTCGAGCAGGTCATAAGGCAGGCGCGCCCAATCCGCTGTCATCGCATCGTCGCTGGTTACGGCACGGATGACGATCGGGTAGGCGTAAGACCGCTCATCGCCCTGGACGCCGACCGATTTGATCGCCGGCAACACGCAGAATGATTGCCAGAGCTCGCGGTACAGCCCAGCTTTGCGGATTTCGTCCTGCAGAATCGCGTCGGCCTCTCGCACGACGTCGAGGCGCTCACGGTTGACCTCGCCACCGACTATGCGAATGGCAAGGCCCGGCCCGGGAAAGGGCTGTCGCCAGACGAGATTCTCGGCCATGCCGAGTTCGGCGCCAACGGCTCGCACCTCATCCTTGAACAGCCAGCGAAGCGGTTCGACCAGCGAAAAATCCATGTCCTCCGGCAGACCACCGACGTTGTGGTGGGATTTGATCATCGCCGCACCATGCCCGGCACCGGACTCGATCACATCGGAATAAAGCGTTCCCTGCACGAGGAACTTCGCGTCGAGCGTGCCGGCCTCGGCCTCGAAGGTACGGATGAACTGGTCACCAATCGTCTTGCGCTTTTGTTCGGGGTCAGTCACGCCTTCGAGACGTTGCAGGAAGATGTCTGCGGCGTCGACGTGGATCAGCGGTACGTGGAAGTTGTCGCGAAACACGGCTACGACCTGCTCTGCCTCGTTCTTGCGCATCATGCCGTGATCAACGAAAACGCAGGTCAGCTGGTCACCGACGGCCTTGTGGACGAGCAATGCCGCGACAGAGCTGTCGACCCCGCCTGAAAGGCCGCAGATCACTTTGCCGTCGCCCACCTGTTCGCGTATTCGGGCGATCTGTTCGTCGATCACCGACGCCGCGCTCCACAATCCATCCGCACCGCAGACGTCGTACAGGAATCGCTTCAGCACATCCGTTCCGTATGGGGTGTGGACGACCTCGGGGTGGAACTGAATGCCGTAGAGCTGCCGCTCGGCGGACTCAAACGCCGCGACCGGAGACTCGTCACTCGATGCCAGCGCCACAAAGCCCGGCGGCGGCTCGTAGACCGTGTCGCGGTGGCTCATCCAACACTGCTGCTCGACAGGCAGATCGCGCAACAGCGTGCCGTGTTCGCGAACGTGAAGATTGGAGCGACCGAACTCACCTACGGGTGCCTGCTCCACGCGACCGCCGAGCTTCAGCGCCATCGCCTGCATGCCGTAGCAAATACCCATCACGGGAACACCCAGCTCAAGCAACTCCGGACGCAGCTCCGGCGCATCATCGGCATACACCGAGGCCGGTCCGCCCGAGAGAATGATTCCGTTCGGTTTGCGCTCGCGCAGTGCGTCGAGTGAGATGTCATGCGGCAGAAGTTCGCTGTAGACGCCGCACTCGCGTACGCGTCGCGCAATCAATTGGCTGTACTGCCCACCGAAATCAAGGACCAGGACTTCTTGCGCGGTCAGGTCGGAGTCGGCGGCAGCGCCGCCGGCAACGCCCATTTCGACCGCAGCATCACCTTCGAGGGATCCCGCTGCGGTTGCCTCTGCGCCCGACAATCCGTTGCCTCAGGACTGGTTGACGCCGGCCGCGACTGCCGCCCGTCCATTTGATCCCATGCCGACCGACTGCGCGCGCTGAAGCTGCTTGCCTTCGGTTTGCAACGAAGGAGCAACCATCACTTCTGCTCGGTGAAATTCGGGAATGTCGGCGTAACCGGTCGTCGCCATCGACGTACGCAGACCGCCCATCAAGTTGAACGTGCCGTCATTCTCGTTGGCCGGACCCATCAGGATCTGTTCGAGCGTTCCGTTCTGCTCGGTGCGCACACGCGCTCCACGCGGCAGCGATGGGTGGAAGGTCGCCATTCCCCAGTGGTAGCCGCGACCAGGCGCTTCATATGCGCGTGCGAGCGGCGAGCCGATCATCACGGCGTCGGCCCCGCAGGCGACCGCCTTGGAGACGTCGCCGCCATTGCGCATACCGCCGTCGGCGATCACATTGACGTATTCACCGGTCTCGAGCATGTGTTGACTGCGCGCGGCCTGAACGTCGGCGATCGCTGTGGCCTGCGGTACGCCAACGCCGAGAACGCCACGGGTGGTGCAGGCGGCCCCCGGACCGACGCCGACGAGTACGCCAACACAGCCGGTGCGCATCAGGTGCAGCCCGGTCGAGTACGAAGCGCAGCCGCCGAGTACGCACGGCACCGGCACCTCCTGAATGAACTTCTTCAGATTCAGCGGCTCGACCGTGGTTGAGACGTGTTCGGCAGAGATCACGGTGCCCTGGATGACGAGGATGTCGAGACCGGCCTCGAGCGCGATCTCGTAGTAGTCGGTCACCTTCTGCGGTGTCAACGACGCCGCGGTGACCACGCCTTGGTCCTTGATCTCGCGAATGCGTTGCGCGATCAGTTCGGGCTTGACTGGCGCTTCATAGATCTTCTGCATCTCCAAGGTTGCAACCTCGGGCGGATAGCCGGCGATTTTGTCGAGCTGCTCTTCGGCGTCCTCGTACCGCGTGAATATGCCCTCGAGATTCAGCACACCGAGCCCGCCGAGCTTGCCGATGATGCCGGCCGTCTTCGGCGAGATCACACCGTCCATTGCGGAGCCGAGCAGCGGCAGCTCAAAGCGGTAAGGGCCAAGCGTCCATGAGATGTCGACATCGTCGGGGTCACGCGTCCTGCGCGATGGAACGATGGCGATGTCGTCGAAGCCGTAAGCGCGACGACCCTTCTTACCGCGGCCGATCTCTACTTCCATTTATGAACTCCGGAAATGACTTGGGGAAGGTGGGCAAAACACGCATTAAACACGCGTTCCGTCTACGTTACCAGCGGCCCTGACGGCTCAATCTGTACCAATTTTCGGAACGCGACGAGTCGCGACGAATGTCCTGCAAAGCACGTGATTACAACGGTCTCAGCCGACGACTGGGCGGTTGATCGCCTGCACTTCGACGGAATCGAGCAGTTGATCAACGGCCGCGCGATCAAGCGTTCCCGCGCCGAAATGCTGCGTCGATTCGGCGCCACACGCGACCGCGTAGCGCAACGCCGCTTCGTCGCCGAGCCCGATGTAGCGTGCGCTGACAAGACCTGCCACCAGCGCGTCACCAGATCCGACCGTCGTAATCGGGTCGAGCGTTGGTCCGTGGACGCGCAACGTCACATCCGGATTGGCGTCGAGTACGGCCCAGCAGCCGTCGGCGGTGGTGACGACGGCGTCGCGCGCACCGAGACCGCGAAGCTCTGCCGGCGCCGAAGCCAAATCTTCCGCGTCGACGAACTCCCTGCCGACCAGTTCCTCGGACTCGTTGACGTTCGGTGCGATCAAGTCCGGTTCCGCTCGCAGCGCTTGGCTCATCACCTCGCCTTCCGCATCGACCAGGGTGACGACGCCGGCCGAGCGCAGTTCGGTGACCAGTTCGCCGTAGAACTCAGCGGGAATACCGCGTGGTGTCGAGCCGGCGATCACGCAGATATCCGCTCCCGGCGCCAAATACATCAACTTTTCGCGGAACAGATCGAGCTCAGCGTCCGTCACCTCCGGACCGTGCTCATTGATCTCGGTCTGCTGACCGTTAGTCGGGTCGATCAACACCGTCGACGTACGCGACTCCTTGCCAATGCGAACGAAGTCGTTGAGCACCGATTCGCCCGTCAAATACTCGATTATTCGAGTTCCCGTCACACCGCCGGCGAATCCAGTGGCGATCACCGGCTGACCAAGGCACTTCAGCGCGCGAGCGACATTGATCCCCTTACCGCCAGCTGCGGCATGTTTGTCGACGGCGCGATGGCGAGCGCCGAGTCGAAAATGGGGCACGGCGAGTGTGTTGTCGATTGCCGCGTTGAGTGTGACGGTGATGATCATCGTCTGCCTTTGCTGACTGTTCTCACGGACTGGATTTGATCAGGCTTGGAAGTGACATCGGTCGCCTTGACTCCCCGGTCAAACGGCGACGCGAACTTTTGTCCGCTGGATTATCCCACGTACTCCGGTCTGTGCGTCCGTAGACGTCGGCGACGAATGACCACGAAGCCGAGGAGGCCGATCAATCCAAGGATCGCGACATAAGGAAGTGCCTTTCCGATCTGGTGAACGACCACCGCCAGCGTCGGCGGTGACAGCACCGCACGGCGCAGACGAAGAGGTACGTCGGCTACTCGCTCGCCTTCCCGAAAGACAGTTGCCGTCCCAACGCGCGTGCCAGCTGCGAGCGGTCCCTTCAACTGTTCGGGAGCGACCGCCGTCACGCGCAGACGGTCGCCGCTGCGAACCGCAAAGCGGACGTCGCGTTGCGGATATGCCTCCGCGGTGATGTCCTGCAACGCGACTGGCAACCGCAGGGCCCCGCGGTCGCGACTGAGCGGTTCGACCGGACGATAAAACGCGCGGCCGAATCGGAGTAGCTTCAACGTGTCTTTGTCGCGCGCGGTTTCACTCGGCTCTCCGGTAACGACCGAGATCACGCGGGCGTCTTCACGGCTGGCCGCCCCGACCAAGACGTAGCCGGCCGCCAACGTCCGCCCGGTCTTCACACCGTCCACATACGAGTAGCGTCCGACCAGTCGATTGCGATTGCTGATTCGCCGCGTGCGTGCGCCGCTGCGCAGCGTCGCCTTCGATTTGCCAACGATGTTCGCGAAGCGGGGCTCGGTCAGTGCGTGTTGCGTCAGCTTCGCCAAGTCAGATGCCGTCGAGTAAGTTTCCGGAACGTCGAGGCCGACGGGGTTACCGAACAACGTGCCGCGCAGCCCGAGCGTCCGCGCACGCCGATTCATCGCCCTAACGAAGGCCGCACGCGAAGTCGCGGTGCGAGCGGCGAGTGTGTCGGCAGCATCGTTTCCACTGGCGAGCATCAAGCCCGTCAACAGGTCTTTCGCGGTCATGCGCTCGCCCGGTTTCAGTCCGAGCAGCGACTCGCCCGGACCGGCCGGATACGCGGTCGCCGTCAGCAGTTCATTCGGCCGTGTGCGGGAAATCGCGACAAGCGCGGTCATTATCTTCGTCGTGCTGGCGATCAGGCGTCTCTGGTTGGGGCGCAGGGCCCACAGCATCCGACCCGTTTCGGCATCCATCACGACGGCACTCTTCGCGTTGGTCCCGGTCGGCATCCGCGGGCTCTTGAATCGCACCGTGCGCTCGCTCACCGAATACTCCACGTTGGCGGCAGAGGCGATCGCAGAGAAACCCGAAAGCGACAGCGTCACCGCGGCGACGGACAGCAGTGCGGCTCGCGCCGCCCTGATCTGCGCGAGCTTCACAAGGGTTGATCGGGTCACTTCAATTTGAGCTTCTGGCCCGGCTGCAATGCACGGGGGTCGACGTCGGGATTCAGTTCTGAGAGTACGTTGACGTCGAGATTGAGCTTTTCGGCGATCGCGGCAAAGCTGTCGCCGGGCTTGACCGTGTACGACGAGCGTCTGGTGGTAGTCGTACTGCTGTCGCCGTCGTCACTCCCGCTCTGCGTGGACCGCGACGAGGATTCACTTCCGGACTGCGTTGCTGCGGGCTGTGGCTGCGTTGGGTCATCAGCTGTCAGTACCGCGAACATCGCGATCGCGAAAACCAGGATCGCGGCCGGGGCCAACAATCTCGCTCCGGCGCCGGCCTTCGCGTTCCTTGGACGACGCGGATGGTTCGCGCCGCCGCCAGACGGACGCCTCGACGCAGGAGCGCGTCGCTTCGAACTCGCACCAGGCGACTTCGACGGCGTACCGCCTCGGGTCGTCTGCGCCTCGGCAAACACCAGCTGTTTCATCGCATCGGCCACTTAGCCGATCATAACGGCGCATCGCCCGTCAGCGGTAAGCGCTGCAACCGGCGTAACACCTGCCGACCGCAGAAAAACCTGTAAATCAGCGAAATCGGTCGGCTTCTTCGTGCGAACGCTGGGTCGCGGCCGCGATCTCCGCGGTCCAGCCGAATTCAATCGCGTCGCGCTCAAGACGCGCGCGCAGAACCGGAAGCACCAGCGCGTCAAGCGCGGCGTACTCGACCTGTGCGGCGGACAGCACCGGCGCGGTCCAGTCGCTCAGACGCTGCTCCTTCGACAGTTCAAAATCCAACAGTTCGGCACAGACCGCCTGCAGGGAACTCGACCCTCCAACCTCCGGACCGAAGCGACGAGCTCGCTCGCGAATGTAGACCCAGCGCGTGTCAAACATCGGCGTCAGCGTAAATCCGGCGTGGCGCGCGAACCAGCTCTGCTCAAACTCGGCGTTGTGCGCGATCCAATCCGGGCGGAGATCGATCAACGCCGATCGGATCAATGGCCAGGGGTCGAATGCGAACGCATCGATCACGACGGCGCGACTGCCGGCAGCCAGCTGACAAAGTCGGATGCGCCCGTCCGCCGGCTTGAGCGACGACGTCTCGATGTCGACTCCGACGACGATGTTCTCGGTCAGCGGCGAGACTTCGGCTGAGCCGAGCATCCAGTCGATTGCGGCGATCGCCGATCGCTGGTCCACGGCGTATCGATACTCGCCGGCGAAGGCCCCGAAGCGAGCCGTCAGTGCGCTTCCGCTGAGCGCCGGCGCAACTCCAGAATGAGTAGCTGAGGATGCTGCGCTGGATATGGTCGCGGGTTCCATACTCGTCGCCGGCAGAACTCCAACCGGACTGAATCGGCGCGTTCAGCCGTTCAACTACAGACTGACGAGCGCTCCGG
>JBMYXO010000002.1:48063-61301 GCA_049608465.1 Solirubrobacterales bacterium
GCTCCGGTCGTAGCCGAATCTTCAGCCCGAGATCGACCAGATCGATTCGCGAAGCTGGCCGGCGGCGCTTCGCGCACTCGAGTCCGGTTGACCGCCGTCGCTCTCCCAAGCGTTGACCAACGCACGCGAGACAGTGACCAACGCCGATGCTCGGCCTGCTGCGAAAGCTGCGGCGAGATCCTCCACGCGTCCGCCTTGCGCGCCGACTCCAGGCATGAGGAACACCGCGTGCGGCATCGCCTGGCGCAGACGCTCGATGTGCGTCGGCGCTGTCGCGCCCACGACAGCACCGAGCGACGAGAGACCTTTGGTGCCGACCGATGACGCTCCGACATTTTCTACAAGCCGTGCGAGATGGTCGGTAACGGTCGCGTCATCCGTTCCGCGAACTTCGAGTGCCTCGATGTCTTCGGCGCCCGGGTTGGACGTGCGGACGAGAGCAAAGACTCCCGCCCCGGCTGCAACCGCCTGCTCGACGATCGGCTCGAGCGAGTCAGCGCCGAGCAATGGATTGACCGTTGCGGCGTCGGCCCCGAGTCCCTGAATATCGCCCCATGGCGAGGATGTCGAGCCGAACAGTGCTTGGGCATATGCCGCCGCCGTCACCGGAACATCGCCGCGCTTGCCGTCAGCGATGGCGATCAGTCCGGCCGATTTGACGGCTTCGACGGTCTCGGTCAGCGCCCGCCATCCGGGCGCGCCGAGCCGTTCGAAACACGCGAGTTGAAGTTTCACGCCGACGCAGTCCGCGCCGACGGCCGCGATCACCGATCGACAGTGTTCGGAAACCGCTTGTGCAGCAAGCTCATTGGCTGGCTGGCCGCCGTCCACGGCCTCGATCGCGTTCGGCCAAAGCTTGGCCGGGTCGGGATCGAGGCCGAGAACGAGCTGACTCTCTCGTTCCTCAACGAGCGCTGCGAGTCGGTCGCCAAAGGGCTGAAACTGACTCTCGATCAGCCGCCCTTGACAGTCGCCTTGAGCTTGGCACCCGGCGAAAACCTCGGCACCTTGCTAGCGGCGATCTGAATGCGCTCGCCGGTCTGCGGGTTGACGCCCTGACGAGCGCTGCGGTCCGAGACACTGAACTTGCCGAAGCCCGTGAATGCGACCTCGCCACCACGCTTGAGCGTGTCGGAGATCGTGTCGAGAACGGCATCTACTGCTTTGGTGGCGTCGCCCGTGGTGAGGTCGGCCTTTTCTTTTACCTGGGTAATGAATTCCTGCTTTGTCACAGTTCCTCCTCGTTGAGGGATGAGGGTTGATTCGTCGGCCAACGTAACGCTTCTCGCGGACGCAACGGCAGATGGGATGCGGGTTTGCGCGGAAAATAGGGGCTTTTTACTGCTATATGGAGCCCCCTACCCCCGTTTTGGCATAAACCGCATGGCTATGCGCTTCGCGCGCAAAGCCGAGTTATCCAGCGATCGTCATCTCCGCGATCAGCAACGGTGCAGTCAGCACAGATCCACCGAACGGCACCCAACGACGCTCCGCGCCGACCGCCTCCACCGCGCCAAGCATCGAGATCAAATCGCTCGCGATCGTCGCTTCGCGGATCGGACCGGCAAGCTCGCCGTTCTTGATTTCGATTCCGGACGCGCCGACCGAGAATGTCCCGGAAACGGGATTCACGCCTGAGTGCAGGCCAACGACGTTGGTCACGAGCAGTCCGTCTCCGGCGAGCTTGAGCAGCTCGTCCAGCGACTGCGAACCAGCGGCAACGACGGTGTTGGTCGCTCCCGGGCTCGGAGATCCGCGATACGACCCGCGTCGACCATTCCCGGTGGAAGCGGCGCCGGCCTCGCGGGCGGTCCGCGAGTCGTAGAGCAGGTTTTCAATTTTCCCACCGGCGAGCAACGCAGTTCGGCGCTGCGCGACGCCCTCGCCGTCGAACGGCGCACTGGCCGGCCCGCCATCGATCAATCCATCGTCGTCGATCTGCAGGTGCTCGGCGGCCACCACGGCATCGGTCTTACCAACGAACGGAGAGCGACCGCGCAGGATTGCCTCACCCGACAGCGCCGACGCGATCAATCCCATGAAGCTGGCAGCCGTGAACGCGTCAAGCACAATTGGCGCCTTGCGACTGGTAGTCGAGCGCGCGCCGAGCAACGTCACCGCGCGTTCGGCCGCCTCGCCACCGATAGCCGCTGCGTCCAAGTCGCCGGGCCCCTTGCCCATGCCGAGGCCGAGGCCGGTCATCAGATCCGCACCCTCACCGGCGAAGGCCGAGCTGTAGGCGTAGGCGCCGGTTGCCTCGTAGCCGCCCCGAAAACTGGCCGAATTCGCGATCGCGATTCGTGCGCGTGAGTCGGCGTAGATCGACTGTTCGACTTGACTCACACGCTCGTCGGCTGCACGTGCGGCATCGTCCACGGCGATCGCCAACTCAACCTTCGCGGCCGTGTTCCACTCGTCGAAGTCCGCGGCAACCAAATCGCCGGTCGGCGCCACACCGCAGTCGCCCGGCAGCCCGGCGTGTTCGTCGGGGTCAGCGGCTTTGGCGATCTCCACGGCCCGAGCGGCCAGCGTTCGAAGTGCCGGTTCGTCAAACGCAGTCCCGAAGGCGTAGCCACTTCGACCTTCGCCGGCAAAGGCGCGGATCCCGATGCCGCGGCTTCCGGCCTCAGTCAAACTCTCGACGGCGCGGTCGAAAACGCGGATCTCGACCTCGCGCTCATCCTGCGCGAACCCCTCCGCGCTGCTGGCTCCAGCGTCAACCGCAAGCCCAGCGGCGAGTTCCGCGATCTCAATCAGGTCCTTCATGTGGCGGTACCGCCGACGGTCAGTTCCCGCAGCAATACGTGCGGTTGACCAACTCCGGCCGGCACGCGCTGGCCGGCTTTTCCGCAGTAGCCGGTCGCGAGCTTGAGATCGCCGGCAATTGCCTCGACCTGCCAAAGCGCTGCCAGCCCGTTCCCGGTGAGCGTTGCGCCTGTCACCGGCTTTGTGACACGGCCGTTCTCGATCAAGTATCCCTCGGACACTCCGAAAACGAAATCTCCGGTTGCCGGTTCGACTTGTCCGCCGCCAAACGAGACCGCGTACAGCCCGTTGCCGGCGGCCTCGATCAGGTCAGCGACCTGCTCGTCCCCAGGCGCGAAATACGTGTTGGTCATGCGCGGGACCGGCAGGTGACGAAACGACTCACGGCGTCCATTACCGGTCGAATGCACACCGTCACGCTGCGCACTGCGACGATCGTGCAGGAACGATCCGAGCACACCATCTTGGATTATCGGAATCATCTGGGTCGGCATACCCTCGTCGTCGATGCCGTCGGTCCCCCATTCATTCGGCTTGCGGCCGTCATCGAACGCGTTGACGAACGCGGGCGCGAGCTGCTCGCCGAGCTTTCCGGCGTAGACGCTTGCACCTTTCTGGACAGCGTCGGCCTCTAGACCGTGGCCGACGGCTTCGTGCAGCAGAACGCCGCCGAATCCATTCCCGACCACGACCGGCATCTTGCCGGCCGGCGCAGGCACCGCGTCGAGCGCCGTCAGTGCCTTTCGAGCGGCGGAATCAGCGACCTTCGCCCCGTCTGACTCGATCAGTTCATAGCCGATGTGACCCCCGAGCGTCTCGGTGCCATTTTCGATACGCCCGTCGCGAGCAGCAACGACTTGGACGGCCAGGCGCACACGAATGCGGTCGTCGCCGACCGCCAAACCCTCGGAGTTGTAGACGCTGACCGTTCGACGATTCTCGCCATAGCCGGCGCTCACCTGCGTCACCTCGTCTCCCGCCGAACGCGCCGCATCGTCGCTGGCACGGAGCAACTCGACCTTCTTGGCGAGTTCGACTGATTCCGGTCGAACAACGACGTTCTGTGGGTTCACCCGCGCGGCCGCCACAAGTGATTGCGGTTGAGCCGCACCGCCGCGAGCGGCCTGCGCAATCGAATCGGCAACCGTGGCGACATCGCCCTCGTTCAGCGAATCGACATAGCCGAAGTAAGTCGCGTCACCGACGACCAGCCGCACGCCGACGCCCTCCTCGCTGCCATCGCTGGCACCTTCGACACGCCCGTCGTCGAGCGACACCGAAAGCCCGTGCCGTCGTTCAGCGAACAACTCTGCGAAATCGCCCCCGTTTCGGAGAGCACGCGCGAGCAATCGCTCGGCTACCTCAGGCGCGACCAACGGGGTGGAGTTCTCAGCTGTTTCAGATCCCATCGGCGCGATCGGTCAGACTATATGCATGGCTGTGAACCGAATCGCCTGGTCGCTGACGACCGCCATGTTCTTGATCGCTGCCGTCGTGCTGTTCCTCTCCGGGTACAAGGGATATGGCGGCGTGTTCGTTGCAGTTGCCGCATCTGCGGCAATCAATCTGGTGCCGCTTCAGAAAGCCAGCGAGCCAGATCACGCACCGCCCGCCCGCGATGACTGATCGCGTCCTTTTCGGCTTGGGTTAGCTCGGCCATCGTGCGACCATCGTCGTAGTCGTCGGGAACGACTGCCGGGTCGTACCCGAATCCGCCCGCACCGCGCCGCTCGTCGATCAGGATCCCGGCACAACGGCCCTCGAAAATCTTTTCGACCGCCGGTTGTCCCGGATCTACGAACGCGACCGCGCACACGTACTCGACCGCCGCGTCATCGGTCGCGCCTACTTCGCGCATCAACTTCTCGAGATTGTCATCGTCGGCAGCATTCTCACCGGCGTAGCGCGCAGAGCGAACACCCGGCGCGCCACCAAGTGCGCGTGCCTCGATGCCCGAGTCGTCGGCGATCGCCGCGATGCCTGTTGCCTCCGCGGCTGCACGTGCCTTGCCCATTGCGTTCGCTGCGAAGGTCTCACCGTCCTCAGGCGGAAGCGTCACATCGTCCGGCAGCGAGAGGATCTCCCACCCATCGAGCAGTCCGGCGAACTCCCGCCGCTTGTGGTCGTTACGAGTGGCGAGAACCAGCTGACGCGTGCCTGTCGATTTGTCCGACGGCTGACCCACGGCTGAACGTCCCTCAGCTACCGGGCAATTCTGTACCGATGGCGGTCGCCTGAGCCACTCGAAGCTCGGCGATGCCCTTGGCCGACAAAGCGAGCAGCTCGTCGAGCGACGCCTTCGAGAGCGGTGTGCGTTCCGCAGTGGCCTGCACCTCGACCAAACCGTCGTCGCCCGTCATCACGACGTTTGCGTCGACGTCGGCCTGCGAATCTTCGACGTATTCGAGGTCGAGCAGAGCCTCGCCATCGACGATCCCGGCCGAAATCGCAGCGACCGAGGTGATCAACGGCATCGCGTCGAGCTCGCCGCCTTCGATTAGTTTCTGGAGCGCAAGATGGAGCGCCACGTAGCCGCCGGTGATCGCGGCGCAGCGAGTTCCGCCGTCGGCCTGGAGCACATCGCAGTCGACGTACACAGAGCGCTCGCCGAGCAGGTTCATGTCGATCGCACAGCGCAGGCTGCGTCCGATCAATCGCTGAATCTCGACCGAACGACCGTCTTGCTTGCCGCCCTTGTCACGCTTCTTGCGGTCTCCGGTCGACGCCGGGAGCATGCCGTATTCGGCGGTGACCCAGCCGCTCCCGCGACCGGCCATCCATTTCGGTACGTCGCTCGTGACAGAGGCGGTGCAGATCACTCGAGTCTCGCCGATCGAGATCAACGCGGAGCCATCGGCAGTTCGGACGAATCCCGGTTCGATTTCGACCGTTCTCGTCGCGTCATTGGTTCGTCCTCGGCGTTCCATCGGTCGCGCATCATACGCGCCGCCCGACTGTTCTCGCGGCGCCGATGTCGCGCGCTCGCGAGAACGATCGAGTCAGTCGCGGCAAACGTTCCACTTGGGCTCGCCGCTCAAGCGATCTTGCCCAACGCCTTGGTGATGCCACCGATCAGTTTGCTTCCGATCTTGGTGGCAAATCCGAGGCCGTCGAGACCGGTGACGATCAGCCCAATGCCGGTGCCGAGCACGACCGTCAGGCCGACGTATTCGACGGTCGCCTGCCCACGTTGGTCGCGAGCTATGTCCCCGGCGCGGTGTGCACGGTCGATCGCGATGGCCGATAGCCGCAGCGAGAGGTTCTGCAGAGATTGCATGGATGACTCCAGTTCGTTCAGTGTTTTACTTGCCCTCCGATCCTTCAGCGGAGGGTGTGACAGTTCAAGACGCAAATGCACAAACTCTGCGACGAACTCGCCAAACGTCAACACAAAACGTGCGCTGGGCGCGAGTCAGTCGCTCGCGTCGATAGCGTTCGCGTTCCTGCCAGCGCCAAACACTCGGCTTTCGGCACCTGTAGATGCGAGTCCTGATCGTCACCAACATGTACCCGACGCGCGAGCGTCCGGAATTCGGCGTGTTCGTGCGCGAGCAGCTAGAGGCGCTGAGTCGCCTCGAAGGCGTGCAGACCGAGCTCTACGTGATCGAAGGCGGAGGGATGAACGCCTACCGCAAGGCGGTTCGCCCGTTGCGAAAGCACCTCCGCACTCGGCAGTACGACATCGTCCACGCCCACTACGGCCTGACCGGTTGGGTGGCGCGCCGGGCGAAGGCCACCCCGCTGGTGGTGACCTATCACGGAACTGACCTGCGTCACGAAAAGGTCGGCAAATGGTCCAAGCGGCTCGCGCGCAGGATCGATCAAGCTGCGGTCGTCTCGGACGACCTCGGACGCGAACTCGCGGCCGTCAAGAAGCTGAGACGACCGGTCGCAGTGTTGCCGACCGGTGTGAATCTCGATCGTTTCGCACAGTCTGACCGTCAGGCGGCTCGCCGAACACTCGGCATCGACCCGGAGGGCAGCTTCGTGCTCTTCCCTGCCGACCCTTCGCGTCCGGAGAAGCGCTTCGACCGAGCGCAGGAACTCGCCAGCACAGTCGGTGACGTCGAACTGCTCACGCTCGGCGGCGTGCCACCGACCGAGGTTTCGACTTACATCAACGCCTCCGACGCGGTGATCGTGCCTTCCGAGCATGAGGGGTTCGGCCTCGCCACGATCGAGGCTCTTGCCTGCAACGTGCCGGTAATCGCCACGAAAACCGGCATCGCACCGATCGCCCTCGAACGGGTCCGTGGTTGCTACTGCATGGATTTTGATCTGCGCAGTTGGCACGCCACCCTGTCGGCGATTCTCGACGACCCCGATCCACGCATCGCTGGCCGCGAGACGGCCGCTCGCTATTCAACAGATGCGATGGCCAAGCGCGTGCTCAGCGTTTATCGCGACATACTCGACGATTCAGCCGTATCGCAGCGATGACCGCAATGCGAAGTCAGAACGCCGAGATCGTCGTCGTCGGCGCAGGTTCCGCGGGGCTCTATGCAGCTTTGACGGCCGCCCGTGAAGGCGCCCGCACCGTGCTTGTTTCCCAGGCCGCGCTTGCCACAACGGCGAGCTATTGGGCGCAGGGCGGGATTGCAGCAGCGCTCGGGACCGATGACTCGCCAGATCTTCATGCACAGGACACGATCGCGGCCGGCCGTCAACTCGGACGCGCAAGCGCAGTTCGGGTACTCGTCGAGGATTCGCCCGCCGCAGTTCATGACTTGCTCGCGCTCGGCGTTGATTTCGACCGCGACGGTGACGGTGCGCTGGCACTCGGTCTCGAAGGAGGACACAGTCGTCGTCGCGTGGTCCACGCCGGCGGCAGCGCAACTGGCCGTCGAATCACGCGTCAACTTTCGGCACGCGTCGCCGAACATCCAAACATCACCGTCGTCGAGCATGCCTCGGCGAAGTCGCTGATCATCGAGGACGGCCGTTGCGTCGGCGTCGAAGTCGCCATTGGAGAACAGCAGTTGACGCTCCCGGCTCGAGCAATAGTCCTTGCCACCGGCGGTTCGGCCGCGCTCTGGGCGCGCTCCACCAACCCGCCGGCGGCGATCGGCAGCGGGTTGACGATGGCTCATCGCGCCGGTGCCCAATTGGCGGATCTCGAGTTTCTCCAGTTTCATCCGACCGCGCTGCTCAGTCCGTCGCGAAATCAGGGCTTCCTGATCACCGAGGCAATTCGCGGCGAAGGCGCGACACTGGTCGACCGGTCCGGCGAACGCTTCATCGACGAACTCGCGGCGCGCGACGAGGTCGCGGCCGCCGTGGAGAGGCGCATCACCGGCGACGACGGCGGCCCGCCGAGCGCTGTATTCCTGGACATGCGGAAGATCGATCCGCTGCTCTTCCCGAACGTCTACACGAAGATCGAGGAGGCCGGCCTCGACCCCCGCTCCGAACCGATCCCGATCGCCCCGGCGGCGCACTACAGCATGGGCGGAATCGTCACAGATCTCGCGGCACGAACCAACGTGGCCGGGCTGCTGGCCGTCGGCGAATGTGCATGCACCGGACTACACGGCGCGAATCGCCTCGCGTCGAACTCGCTGGCCGAGTGCGCAGTCTTCGGCAGGCGCGCCGCGCTGGCCGCGCTGGCTGAACCCGAGCTTGGCGATGAGCTGCGGGCTCAAATACTCAGCGGCGACGCCCAGGTGGTCGAACACATCGAGGACCCTGACCCCGCGTCCACTCGCAGGTTGCTCTGGGAATGCGCCGGAATCGAACGCTCGGCCGAGAAGCTGAGTCGACTTGGTGACAGCGCCAATCCCCTCGTACGCCTGATCGGAGCCGCGTCGCTGGCTCGTGAGGAGACACGCGGCGCGCATCATCGCAGTGACTTCCCCGACAAGGACGACGAGCTCGATTTCCGGCACTTCGTGTTCGGTCCGGACGACGCGCCGGTGGCCGAGCACTGGGATTGATCGCTCGCGGGAGTACTCCCGCCGAGTGGCGAAACTTAAACAATTCGTCGATTCTCGGACATCCGGAATGTCGTTTCTCGCGTATACATAATGGGTAACCGGTAAGTAACCCGTTCCGCGGTAAAAAAAACCGAGGTTTTGCAGGAACTTTCCGTGTTAAAACGCGCTTAATGAAGCGATACCCGGATATTCACCTAGGTGCGAGATACTGCTTGCACTGACGGAACAGCAGCCCTGAATGGAACAAGGCCCAAAAGGCCGAAGGGAGCAGCACCATGTACGCACTGAGTCGAGCCCTCTACAAAGACATTTCCCCCTTCATCACCGACGAGCACGTCAACGGTGTGAATAGCGACGTACGTGGCGTGGTGCTTACCGCCTGTGAGCAAACGATGGACAGAATCGCCGAGGACTGGCGCTACTTCAACCACCCCGATCGCTTCCTCTTCGAACAGATTCGAGCCTACTTCCCGATCACCGACCAGCTGCAGGTTTTCAATCTGATCGCAAAGCACGTCGAGCGCGCGCTTCAGGTGACGCGCACCTACGCCGCCCGCGGCTACAAGCCCGACGGAACTCGACTGCGCTGCCGCGCGACCACCCGTCGCAGCACGCCGTGCATGCGCAACATCGTGCCCGGCACCGAGTACTGCCCATCTCATCAGCACCTGGCAGAACCCCACTTCACCGAACAGGAACCAGCCGCTTCGGCCGTGGTTCAGGAACTGCATGGGACAGAGGAGCACGCTGACGCCGCCTGAGAGCCACCTCCCCCGGTAACTCAAGGGCGTCGCGCACCTTTCGTACTGGGTGCAATCGAGCCGCTTCCGAGCAGCAGCCGCGACCTTGGCATGGCAAGGTCGCGGGACACGAAAAAGGGAACCGAGAGGTTCCCTTTTTCGTGCGCCGATTAGTGTGCCAACCATGCTGCGGTGGAGAACATGAACCCGGGGGCGACGCTCGCCGTTGACGTCGGCGGAACCTTCACAGACGCGGTGGTGTCAACTGACGACGGGCTCTTCACGGGCAAGCAACCAACCACACCCTCCGACCAATCGGTCGGCGTGATCGCTGCGGCGGTCGAGGCGATGGAAAACGCCGACGTTCGGCCAGCGCAGATTGCGACTTTCCTGCACGGCATGACCGTGACCACGAACGCGATGCTCGAAGGCACGTTCGCCCGCACGGCGTTCTTTGCCACCCAGGGTTTCGTGGACATCGAGCAATTGGGTCGCCAGAATCGTGCCGATCTCTACCGGCTGTGCGCCCCGGGACCCGTGCCGATCGTGCCAGCCGACCTGCGATACGGAGTGCGCGAGCGATGCGGGCCGGAGGGCGTTGTGAGCGAGCTCGACGAATCTTCGGTTGAGCGTGCGTGTGCGAACTGCGCCGGAGCCGAAGTGGAGTCGATAGCGGTCTGCCTGCTGTTCTCGTTCCGATACCCGAAGCACGAACAACGAGTACGCGAAATCATTGCCCGCGAACTACCCCACGTCCATGTCTCACTCTCGCATGAGGTCGTGGGCACATTTCGCGAGTACGAACGTGCCGCCACAACGATCGCCGACGCGGCCCTTTCTCCCCTGCTCGCCGACTACCTCGGTGTGCTCGCCGAACGAGCCGCGCAGATCGGCCTTCCCCAGCCGGAGGTGATGCTCAGCAACGGCGGGGCGGCCGGTGCCAAGCTTGCGGCGCAGAACGCTGCGTCAACCGTGCTGTCTGGTCCGGCCGGCGGAGCGATCGGTGCGGCACTCGCAGCGAGCCGACGCGGCGTGTTGCGGGCGATCGGGTTTGACATGGGCGGCACCTCAACCGATGTCTGCGTGGTCGATGACGGCGAGGTTCGAACGACTGGAAACCACGAAATTGGCGGTCGACCGATCGCTCTACCGACCCTGGACATCGGGACAGTCGGGGCCGGCGGCGGATCGATCGCTTGGCGCGACGACGGCGGCGCACTGCGAGTCGGACCGCACTCAGCCGGAGCCGACCCGGGACCGGCCTGTTACGGCCACGGCGGCCAACAACCGACCGTGACCGACGCAAACTTGCTGCTGGGCTATCTCGATTCGAACTCCGCGCTGGCCGGCGGGCTACAGCTCGATCATGACGCTGCTGTACGCGCGATCGGGTCATTGGCGGACAGCCTGATGCTCGACGTGCACGAAACCGCGGCCGGAATCATCGAGATTGCGAACCTCGAGATGCAGGGCCAAGTTGCGGCGATGACGGTCGCTCGCGGGGTCGATCCTCGCGAACACTCGTTGGTGGCGTTCGGCGGAGCGGGCCCGATGCATGGAGCCGCGATCGCCGACGCCCTGGGAATCGGGCGCGTGATCTGCCCGGCTGCCTGCGGCGTGCTGTCTGCAGTTGGCATGGCCGCCGCAGGGAGCCGACGTGACCATTCGCTCAGCATCGTGCGCTCGCTGGGAGAACTCGACCGAGCGCAGGTTGAGCGAGTGATTGAGCAGCTGGCGGCTCGCGGGGCCGAGGAGTTGCAGCGTCCGCTTCACACGTTGCAGACGCGCGTGGTGCACAGCGTCCGCTATCGCGGTCAGGGGTTCGAACTCGCGGTCGAAAGTGAATTCGAACAGCTCGAAAGGGCATTTCACGACGCCCACCGTGAACGCTTCGGTTTCAGCGACCCGACAGGCGAAGTCGAATTGGTGACCGTCCGGGTCAGTGTCGAGGCGGTCGGCGCGCCCCCGTCGACGATGTCCGTTGCGCCGAGTTCGACGATCGCGAGCCGGTCGGCATGGTTCAACGGCCGCTGGCGATCGACGCAGGTTCGTCGGGGCGCGCTGGGGCAATCAGGGTCGATCGATGGCCCGGCGATCCTCGAACTCGACCAAGCGACGATCGTGGTGCCGACCGGTTGGAACGCCAGTCAGAACGTCGATGGCGACGTGGTGCTCGCGCGGGCACTCGGCGGAGGTGAAGGTCGATGATCGACCCGATCATGCTGCGAGTGACGGCCGGCGCGCTGGGCGCGACCTGCGAAGAGATGGGAAACGTTTTGATTCGTGCCGCATACTCGGCAAACATCAAGGAGCGGCGCGACTGTTCAACGGGCCTGTTCGATACCCGAGGACAGATGACGATGCAAGCCGAGCACATTCCCGTTCATCTCGGGGCGATGCCGTCAGCAGTTGCCGCCGTCTTGAATGAGGATCATCGCTCAGGCGACGCCTGGATCCTCAACGACCCGTTTTCCGGCGGCACCCATCTGCCGGACATCACGATCGTCACTCCGATCTTCGACGAATCCGAAAATCATCTGGGCTTCGCCGCCTGCCGAGCGCATCATGCCGACGTCGGCGGCCGCGAGCCGGGGAGTATGCCGGCCGACAGTCGAACGCTCGCGGAAGAAGGAGTCGTGATCCCGCCGACGCTGATCACCGCGCGAGGTGAGCTCGATGAGCAGCTTCTGGCCGAACTGACCTCCCAGATGCGAGATCCTGACCAACGCGTTGCCGACCTACGCGCACAGATCGCAGCGTGTGATCGCGGCGCCGATCGCGTCGTCGAATTCGCCGCAAAGCACGGGTCCTCGCTGTATTCCGAGGCGGTCGAGGCGGTACTCGACTACGCGGAACGACGCGCGCGAGCAGGTATCGCGGAACTGGCCGACGGCGAGTATCGCGCCAAGGACGTGCTTGAGGGAGTCGACGACGACATCCCTCTTCGTCTTGTTGCAACAGTGGAGGGCGACCGCGTGACGCTGGATTTCTCGGGCAGCGCCGAGCAGATCGCCGGCAACCTCAATTGTCCGCTCGCTGTCACGCAGTCGGCTTGCTACTTCGCGATGCGCGTGCTCTGCGCACCGGACGTTCCGGCGTGCGCGGGCGCGTATCGCCCGATCGAAATCGTCGCGCCGTCGGGATCGATACTCAACGCTGTCGCGCCGGCGGCCGTCGCCGGCGGCAACGTTGAAACTTCGAGCCGTGTCGCAGATCTCGTGCTGGCCGCATTCGATCGCGCTCAGGGCCAGGGAACGATGAACAACCTGACGTTGGGGAACGAACGATTCACCCACTACGAGACGTTCGGTGGTGGCCAGGGTGCCTGTCCGGATGCCGACGGACCAGACGGCGTACACGTCGCGATGAGCAATACGTTGAACACGCCGATCGAGGCACTTGAATTGGAGTTTCCGATTCGAGTACGCGAATTTTCCCTGCGTCGCGGGAGCGGCGGCGGCGGCGCGCACTCGGGTGGCGATGGAATCGTTCGCGAGGTGGAAGCACTCGAACCGATGCGTTACTCGTTGATTGCCGAGCGCCGTCGGCACGCTCCGCGAGCAGCCGCCGGTGGCTCCGACGGGGTTCGCGGAACCGACGCGATCGACGGTCAACCGATCGCGGCGAAGTCTGTCGGCGATCTCGACGCCGGATCGACACTCCGCATCGAGACGCCGGGTGGCGGTGGCCACGGCAGGTCACCCCGATAGCGTCGTCGTCACGCGCAGCTGTCGCGTGCTATCCGTGTCGTACTTATAATCGGCGACACGATGCCGATTGCGCTTAAAGAATGGGCCGT
>JBMYXO010000003.1:0-58758 GCA_049608465.1 Solirubrobacterales bacterium
AGTTAGCCGGTGCTTTCTTCTATAGTACCGTCAAACACTATGGGTATTAACCATAATGCCGTTCTTCCTATAGGACAGAGCTTTACAATCCGAAGACATTCCTCACTCACGTGGCATTGCTGCGTCAGGGTTTCCCCCATTGTGCAATATTCCCTACTGCTGCCTCCCGTAGGAGTCTGGACCGTGTCTCAGTTCCAGTGTGGCTGATCGTCCTCTCAGACCAGCTAGGCATCGTCGGCTTGGTAGGCCTTTACCCCACCAACTACCTAATGCCCCGCAGGCTCCTCCAGTTGCGGATAGCCGAAGCTCCCTTTACCAGGCCCTCTTGTGAGGGAATGGCACATCCGGTATTAGCTCGAGTTTCCTCGGGTTATTCCGGTCAACTGGGCAGATTGCTCACGCGTTACTCACCCGTTCGCCGCTCAGTCATTTTCTGTAGTAAACTACTGAAAAGCTTCGCTCGACTTGCATGCATAAGGCGCACCGCCAGCGTTCGTCCTGAGCCAGGATCAAACTCTCCGTGAAAGAGAAGACCGAAGTCTTCTCGGTATTGAGAGTTGTCATGAACTGTTGGAAGCGGTTGTACACCGTTGCTTCCGAACATGACGGGTGTCAGGCATATCCACAGAGGCTGTGTCCGAAGACTGAGCCGCCGTGAACCCTGACCCACTCCACTTGCTCCTGTAGAAACAAGAAGAGCGGTGTGATTCTTTAGCTCCAAATGCAGGGGCCCGGCTAGGGATCCCCACATAAGGACAAATCTGGACCGACAAGTGATTCCGAATTCGCTTCGACAGGTCGAAACGGCTCGGAGCCATTCATCGTTCACGCTGTTGAGTTTTCAAGGACCGTGGCGTCGTCAGATTCGACATACGCTTGGAAACTGGGCAAAAAGAAAGCCTCTCACTGCTGGAGAGGCCCCGGTACTGCGCGCAAGTCCGCTAGGAACTACGTAAGGGGGAATCTCCAGGTGTCAGAAGGAAGCTCACTAATGGCTCATTTCCGGCTTGCGAAAGATAACACATATACATGGTGATCTGCGGTGATCCTGGATTGGGCTGAGATTGATCGTGCGATTGCTGGCGCAATCAAACTTTGAGGCGCTTGAATCGGCGCTTTCCCACCTTCAGGACCCGCCCGTCCAACTCCCCGGCGGGAACGTCGAGCACACCTTGTTCGATCGCTGTGCCGTCCAAACTCACCCCTCCCTGGTCGAGCAATCGTCTTGCCTCGGAGCGCGAGAGTCCAAACGCATCGGCGAGCAGTGCCGGTAGATGAATCTCGTCGCCGGAAAGCACGAATTCCTCGATCTCATCTGGGATGTCGTGGGATTTGAAGAGCTTGTCAAAGTGCGCCTCGGCCTCCTGTGCAGCATCGTCGTCGTAGAAACGCGCAACGATCGACCTGGCCAACGCGCGCTTCTGTTGCACCGCTGAAAGCGAAGTATCGGGTTCGGTCGAGAACAACAGGTCGTAATAGAGAGGCATCACATCATCGGGGATGCTCATCGTTTTGCCGAAGATCTCCTCGGGCGGTTCTGTGACGCCTATGTGATTGCCCAGCGACTTGCCCATACGGCGAACGCCGTCCACTCCCGGCAGAATCGGCATCGTGATGATCGTCTGCGGGCGCATCTCGTGGGCCGTCTGAATGTCGCGGCCGAGCAGCAGATTGAACTTCTGGTCGGTACCCCCCAGCTCGACGTCTGCATGAACGGCGACCGAGTCGTATGCCTGAAGCAGCGGATAAAGCAGTTCCAGCAGGGCGATCGGTGAGCCCTCTGAGTAGCGCTTTGAAAAGTCTTCGCGCTCGAGCAGTTGCGCGACTGTCGGTATGCGCATCAACTTGAAGAGCTCCATCATCGACATGTCGAGCCATTCGCTGTTTCGGCGCACTTCAACGCGTTCGGCGTCGAGCACCTTGAAGGCCTGCTCCTGAAAAGTGGCCGCATTTGCGTCGATTTCTTCGACCGACAGCTCGGGGCGAGTCTTCGAGCGTCCACTGGGATCCCCGACCCGCGCCGTGTAGTCACCGAGGATCAGAACGACCGTGTGGCCGGCATCCTGAAACTCACGAAGTTTCGACAGGACAACCGTGTGGCCGAGGTGGATGTCTGGCGCAGTGGGATCGATGCCGAGCTTGACCCGGAGTGGCCTCCCCTCGCTCTCTGCGAGCCGCAGTTTTGCCTCCAATCCACCGGCAGGGAGCGCGTCGACGGCGTTGCGTTCGAGCATTTTCGCGGTGTCGACTGCTGAGGGCACGCGGCGATACTAACTAGCAAGGATTCGCCCATTCGAACCGCAACCCGCCGCAGGTGCCGTTGTTATGCTCGATGAGTACGTCGACTCGGCAGACCACACTCGGATCGTGGCAACGCCGACCGTTCAGTTTTCGCCCAGCTCGAGGCGGCCCTCTACCCGGACTCCCTCCGTCGACGCAATCGCCTTACTCGGGCGTAACTGCCCAAGCAGCGCATGTCCCAAGGATCAAACCCGAAAGACACCAAGACTGCCCGCACGCGATCTCGCCGCAACAGGAAACGCAGCGACGACGCCGGGCCGCGGATCAAAAAGCTCCGCATCCTGCTGATCACCGGCGGTTTGATGATCCTTGCCGGAATCTCCACGGTGTTCGGAATGATGATGGCGGTGGCCAGTGACCTTCCCGCGCTGGAGGACCGAGAGCAGTACCGGATCGCGAAGGCATCGATCATGTACGACCGCGAAGGTCGCGAGATCACTCGCCTGCGCAACAACGAGAACCGCATTCTCGTCACATCCAACGGAATTTCGCCGACAATGAAACAGGCAGTTGTCGCGATCGAGGATCGCCGCTTCTACACACACCGCGGAGTTGACTTCCGCGGAATCGGCCGCGCAATCGTGGCCGACGTGACGAGCTTTGGCGCCAAGCAGGGCGCCTCCACGATCACTCAGCAGTTCGTCAAGAACGCCACGGCCGCACAGTCGAATCGAACGGTGATGCAAAAGCTTCGCGAGTCTGCGCTTGCGTATCACCTGGAACGTCAATGGACGAAGGACAAAATCCTTACCGAGTACCTGAACGCCATCTACTTCGGCAATGGTGCGTACGGCATCGAGGCCGCGGCGGAGACCTACTTCAGCAAGACATCGCACCCGAATTGCGCGCCGAAATGCGCACAGGTTCTGCATCCTTGGGAGGCTGCTCTGCTGGCCGGAATCATCGCGTCACCGAGCATGTACGACCCCGTGACCTTCCCCGAAAACGCGACCAAGCGGCGCGATCTCGTGCTTCTGAACATGCTCAATCAGGGCTTCATCACGCAAGAGATATATGAGCGAGGCAAGCTCCAGGCAGTTCCGTCGATCGACGACATCACACGGCCCTACGAAAAGTCGGAGGCACCGTACTTCTCGACTTGGGTGCGTCAGATGCTTGTCGACAAGTACGACGCCGGCGCAACATTCGGTGGTGGGCTGCGCGTGCACACGACGCTCGACCTCGACATGCAGCGATCGGCCGAACAGATCATCGCGCAGACATTGCCGGTCGGCGGGCCGAGCGCATCACTGGTCGCAATTGAGAACAAAACCGGCAAGGTCCGAGCATTGGTCGGCGGAAGCAACTACGAAGAGCGACCGTTCAACCTGGCTACACAAGGACACAGACAACCGGGTTCTTCGTTCAAGACCTTCACCCTGGTCGCCGGCCTGAAAAACGGCTTGAGCCTGAATTCAAGTTTCAAATCGGCGGAGATCGACGACCCGTCGAATTCCGTGCTGATCAAAAACTACGAGGACAGCTACCTCGGCACCGC
Source organism: Solirubrobacterales bacterium (assembly GCA_049608465.1). GTDB lineage: Bacteria > Actinomycetota > Thermoleophilia > Solirubrobacterales > JACPNS01 > JACPNS01. The sequence goes on from JBMYXO010000003.1 coordinate 3,800, forward strand.
AAACCTGCTCACGGCAACCACCACCTCTGACAACACCGCATACGTACGCGCCGGCTGGCGAGTCGGTACCTCAAAAATCGCGCGCACCGCGAGAGAGATGGGAATCAGCACACCCATCCACCGCAACACGGCGATGATTCTCGGCGGCCTTCGCGAGGGCGTAACACCGCTCGAAATGGCCTACTCCTACACGACGCTCGCAAATGATGGGCGCAAACCAATGGGTTCACTGGCGCCCGACGCCAACAGCCCGACTGCGATCGAAAAGGTGCTCCAGAACCGTCGCACCTTCAAACGTCAGCGCCACCGCACCAAGTACGAGCGAATCTTCAAAACAGACGTTGGGCAGCAGGCAAAAATCGCCCTGCGCTCGGTGGTCACCAACGGAACCGGCAAGGCCGCGGATATCGGATCATTCGCGGCGGGCAAAACCGGCACGACCGAGAACTACGGAGACGCTTGGTTCGTTGGCTTCAACGAGGAGTTCACGGTTGCGATCTGGGTCGGATACCCCGACGCGATGAAACCGATGCTCACGGAGTACGGAGGCAAGCCGGTGGCCGGCGGTACCTACCCAGCTTTGCTCTTCCGCGCTTTCATGCTGAAGGCGATGCAGATTGAGAAGGCACGTGACGCGGGCAAGAAGAGCCCGACCGAAGCTGTTTCCGGGCCGGTCGGTGTCCCATCCACCTCACCGGGCGAAGGTGGCGCGACCGGCGGCGGCGGCGACGGCGACGGCGAGACGAACGAGCGACAGAACGCGCCACGCGACCGAGACCGCGATCGCACACCGGCCCGCGACACTCCGCGCGAACCCGCGCCCGAACCACAGGCGCCACCGGCGGGCGACGGTGGCGACCCGGACACCGGCGGAGCCGGCGGCGGCGCGGCACCGTCACCCTAGCTGCGCGCGCGCGAGTTTGAACTGCTCGTCGAGCGAGCTGCTCGATGTGCCACCGCGCGAGACCTTGCTCTCGATCCAGCCACCATCGGACAACAGTGCGCGGTAGTCGTCACCGAGTTGATCGCTGAAGCCAGCGAGTTCGTCGTCGGTGAGTTCGGAGAGCTGTTTGCCCGTGTCTACGGCGTGGCGAACCAGTGACCCGACGATTCCATGCGCCTCGCGGAACGGCACCCCCTTACGAACAAGAAGATCGGCCACATCCACGGCGGCCAGCATCTGGTCGCCCGCCGCAGCTGCCATGCGCTCGCGGCGGAAGACGATCCCTTCGAGCATGCCGGTGGCGGCATCGAGACAGAGCTCGAGCGTGTCAACGGCGTCGAACAACGCCTCCTTGTCTTCCTGCATGTCCTTGTTGTAGGTGAGCGGCAGACCGTGCATCACGCCGTGAAGCGTCGTCAGGGAGGCAAGAACTCGCGGAGCTTTGCCGCGAAGCAACTCGGCGGCGTCGGGGTTTTTCTTTTGCGGCATAAGACTGGACCCAGATGCGAAACCATCCGAAACCTCCGCGAAACCGAACTCCTCGCTCGACCACAAAACGATCTCGGCGCCGATGCGCGACAGGTGCGTGGCGCAGGTCGCCGCGGCGGAGAGATAGTCGAGGACGAAGTCTCGATTGGCAACCGCATCCATCGAGTTCGGCGCGACCGTTTCGAATCCAAGGCGGTCGGCAACCATCTGACGGTCGGTTTCGAAGTTCGCACCGGCCAGCGCCCCGGCACCGAGCGGAAGCGTGTTTGACGCGTCAACGACCTGAGCGAAGCGCTGGCGGTCGCGGCTGAACATCCAGAAGTACGCGAGCAGGTGATGACCGAGGTACACCGATTGCGCTCGCTGTAGATGCGTGTAGCCGGGCATCGCCCAGTCACGGTGAGCATCCGCGAGCACGTAAATCGTTTCGAGAAGCTTCGCCAGCTTCGCGCTGGCAACTTGTGCATGCCGCTTGGTGAAGAGTGTGACGTCGGTCGCGACCTGATCGTTGCGCGAGCGTGCGGTGTGCAGCTTCGCCCCTGCGTCGCCGGCAACCTCGGTCAGGCGGCGTTCGATCGCCATGTGGATGTCTTCGTCGTCGTCTTTGAAAACGAACACTCCGGCATCAAGCTCTTTCTTGACCTGGACCATTCCGTTCTTGATCTCCTCGAGATCCTCTGCCGTGATGATGTGTTTTGCGGCGAGCATCTCCGCGTGGGCGATCGAACCCTCGATGTCTTCCGGGTAGAGGCGGCGGTCGTAGCCGAGCGAAGTGTTTATTGCTTTGAAGAGTGCGTCTTGGGGGTCTTCGAATCGAGCCATCATCGGGTGTTCCTAGGTTTGCGTTTGGTCAGTTCTGCGCGAGGGCAGCACGGAGCGCGGTCACGGCGCGCTCCACATCGCCCTCTTGCATGGATGGAAAGAACGGGAGCGCCAGCGATCGTTCGGCCACTTCTTCGGCGACCGGAAAGTCACCGGTCACGTAGCCGAATTGCTCGCGGTAGTACGGCTGCAAATGGATCACCGGCATGTAAGGCTTGCTTGCGATCCCGTCACGCCTGAGCGACTCGATCACGGCGTCGCGATCGGTGCCTGCGGGGAGCTGGAGTACGTAGACGAACCAGCTGCGTTTGTTCCGACCATCGTCGGCGCAGGGCACCGTGACTCCGTCGACCTCCCTCAACCGCTCGGAGTACCAATGTGCGACGCGTGCCCTACGGGCGAGCATGTCGTCGAGCTTCTCCGATTGGGCGAGGCCGATCGCTGCGGAGACATCGCTCAGTCGGTAGTTGTACCCGAGCGACTGATGGTCGAGCCAGCCCATGTCGGGCGCGCGCCCCTGATTGCGCTCGCTGTCGATGCGCCGCTTCTGTTCTTCGGTCGCGCAGAGGACCATTCCGCCCTCTCCCGTGGCCAGCTGCTTGTTCGGATAGAAGCCGAACACCGCAAGATTGCCGCGCGATCCAACTTGAAGTCCGTCGGAATCGATTGCGCCGAGCGCTTCGCAGGCGTCCTCAACAATCCATAGGTCGTGTTCGCGTGCCAGTGCTTCGAGTTCGTTCATTGCTGCCGAATAGCCGAACAGATGAACCGGAAGGATGCCGGAGGTCAATTCGCCGACACGTTCGGCGGCCTTGGCCGGATCGACATTCAGGGTCACGGGATCGATGTCTGCGAATACCGGGGTCGCGTGTTCGTAGATGATTACGTTCGCGGAGGCGACGAAGCTGAGCGGCGAAGTGATGACTTCGTCTCCCGGCTTGACACCGGCCGCACGAATCGCAAGGTGCAGACCGGCAGTGCCGCTGGAGACCATCGACGCGTACGGAGCCCCGGTGTAGTCCGCGATCGCCCGTTCGAACCGTGGCCCCATCGGTCCGAGCGACAGAACGCCGCTGCGCAGGACATCAAGCACGAGCTTTTCTTCGCGAGCGCCGATCTCGGGCCGCGCCATCGGCAAGACATCGAGCGCCGGGAGTGAATCGTTCATGACGACGCCTCGTTTTCAGAACCGGGCTGCATGCCGAATTCGAGTGCATCCACGAGCGCCTCCCAAGAGGCCTCGATGATGTTTTCCGAAACACCGATTGCGCCCCAAGTCTTGTGTCCGTCGGATGCGTCAAGCAACACGCGCGTCACTGCGCCCGTGCCCTTGGTCTCGTTGAGAATTCGGACCTTGAAGTTGACGAGGTCGATGTCTTTGAGGTGCGAATAGGTCTCGCCGATGGCATCGCGCAGCGCTTTGTCGAGCGCGTTGACCGGTCCGTTGCCCTCGGCGGTGCGAACGAAGCGCTCGCCGTTGACCCAGATCTTGATCGTCGCCTCGGTCTGGACCTTGCCGTCCTCGAGTTTTTCGGCGATCGTGCGCCAGCTTTCGAGCTTGAAGAGCGGCTTGTATGCGCCGGTCTCCTTGCGGATCAGCAGATCGAAGGACGCGTCGGCTGCCTCGAAGTGGTAGCCGTGAGATTCAAGTTCCTTGACGCGATCGACGATCTTCGCGGCCTTCTCGGCGTCGATGTCGATTCCGGCGTCGGCGGCGCGAACCTGGACGGTGCCGCGACCGGACAACTCCGAGATCAGTATGTTTCGGTCGTTTCCGACCGACGTCGGATCGATGTGTTCAAACGTGCTCGGATCGCTGACCATTCCGGCTACGTGCATTCCGCCTTTGTGGGCGAAGGCATCGAGCCCAACGTACGGTGCCGAGCTGTCCGGCTGCATGTTGCAGATTTCATCGATCATGTGGGCGGTTTCAGTCAGATGTTCGAGGCTTTCCGGCGGAACGCAGTCATAACCCATCTTCAGTTGCAGATTCGGCAGGATCGTGATCAGGTTGGCGTTGCCGGTGCGTTCGCCATATCCATTCACGGTGCCTTGGACATGCGTGGCACCGGCCTCGACTCCGGCGAGCGAATTTGCCACTCCCACGCCTGCGTCGTCGTGCGTGTGCACGCCAACGCGAACGCGGCCGCCGATTGCCTCGACCACCGTGGCCGTCGCGCTGGCGATCTGAGATGGCAACGAGGCGCCATTCGTGTCGCACAGAACCACGGATTCTGCGCCGCCCTCGGCGGCTGCCGACACGCATTCAAGTGCGTATTTCGGGTCGTCGCGGAAGCCGTCGAAGAAGTGCTCGGCGTCGTAGATGACGCGCTTGCCCTCTCCACGTAAAAACGCCACAGACTCCGCGATCATCGCGAGGTTCTCGTCGGGCGAAACCTTCGTGACCTTCTCCAGGTGAAGCGACCACGTCTTTCCGACGATCGTCGACACCGGCGCGAAGCTCTCGACGAGCACTTGAAGAGCCTCGTCATCGGCGGCCGACACGTCGCGGCGTCGAGTCATCCCGAAGGCCGCAACGACCGCGTTCTCGAAGCTTTCGCCGCTCAGCGCCTCAAAAAACTCGATCTCTTTGGGGTTTGAGCTCGGGAATCCGCCCTCGATGAAGTGGAAACCAAGCGAGTCGAGCGCATGCGCCACGCGGATCTTCTCCTCCACGGACAGCGACATACCAGGGCCCTGCATGCCGTCGCGCAGCGTCGTGTCGTACAGCTCTATTACGGGAGATTTGTGGTCGGTCATGTGATTTTCCTCAAGTGATCTTCGGTGGACGAATGCGAACTCCTGACCTCCGGGCACGCACGTGCGTGCCCTTTGAGCGGGTCAGGCGCTGGTAATTCGTCGACTGAAGATTGGGAAAGTCACGTGAGACAGCCTATACCTGAGCGGCGTCCTTTGCGACCGGCTGAGGCGTGCCAACGAAATCGAGCCACTCGTTGTACTCGGGCGCGCGGCCGTAGAGGGCATCGTCGAACTTTGTCTGAAGTTGACGCGTCGTCGGTCCGGGATCGCCGATCACCTGGTCGTCTATCTCGCGCACCGGGACCAATTCGGCCGCAGTGCCGGTCATGAAGACCTCGTCTGCTGTGACCAACTCGGTGCGCGTGACGTTGCGTTCGACAACGCGGATACCCATGTCGGCGGCGATCTGCATCACGCTGTCGCGGTTGATGCCTTGAAGGATCGAGTTGGCCAGCGAAGGTGTGGCGATCTCGCCGTCTTTGACCACGAAAATGTTTTCGCCCGAGCCCTCGCAGACGTAGTCGTTCTCGTCCAACAGGATTGCCTCCTGATATCCGGCGTTGTGCGACTCGATCTTTGCCAGCACGCTGTTGAGATACTGACCGCTTGCTTTGGCTTGCGGAATGAAGCTCGCCGGCGACATCCTGCGCCAGGAAGAGATCTTTGCGCGGATGCCGTTCCTCTTGCCCTCGTCTCCGAGGTAGCTGGCCCACTCCCAGACGGCGATCGAGTACTCGATCTTGCTGTTTAGCGGGAACAGTCCGATCTCGCCATAGCCGCGGAACGCGAACGGGCGGATGTAGCAATCGGTCAGGCCGTTCTTTGTGATCAGCTCTTTGGTGATTTCGAGCAGCTCTTCGGCGGTGTGTTCGAGCTCCATGTAATAGAGCTTGCCCGAGGTGTGCAGACGCTTCATGTGGTCGAGACCGCGGAAGATCGCGGGGCCCTGGTCCGTGTTGTAACAACGGACACCCTCGAAAACGCCCGTGCCGTAGTGCAGGCCATGCGTGAGTACGTGTACGCGCGCCTCATCCCAGGGGATGAATTCACCGTTCTGCCATATGTACTCAGTTGGCTCCATTGGTTACCTCGCGCGTATGCGTTTGTTTGTTTTCGCCCGTGACAGTGCCGAGCTAAAGCTCCGCCAGCACCGCTGCGGTAGCGGTTGCGGTGTCGGCGTCTCCGCCGAGGTCAGCAGTTCGCAGGCCACCACCCAGCACGGAATCCACTGCGGATTCTACCCGCGCTGCGTCGTTCGCTCTGTCGAGTCCGTGACGAAGCATCATCGCTGTCGAGAGAAACATCGCCATCGGATTGGCGAGCCCCTGCCCCGCAATGTCTGGCGCCGAGCCATGCACGGGTTCGAACATGCCCGGTCCGTCGCCACTGATGCTGGCGCTGGGGAGCATTCCGATCGATCCGGTGATCATCGCTGCTTCGTCGCTGAGGATGTCGCCGAAGAGGTTCTCTGTGAGGATCACGTCGAAGTCGCTGGGCGCCGAAACGAGTTGCATCGCTGCGTTGTCGACCAAGAGGTGATCGAGCGGAACGTCGGCAAACTCTTCGCGATGGACGCGGACGACGGTCTCGCGCCACAAACGGCTGGTCTCGAGCACGTTTGCCTTGTCGACGCTGGTCACTTTCGTACGTGCCGATTTGAACGCGATACGTGCGATGCGCTCGATCTCGGCGACCGAGTAAGCGCAAACGTCTGTTGCGACGTCGTCGATCCGCGACTTCTCACCGAAGTAGATGCCGCCGGTGAGTTCGCGTACGACGAGCAGATCTGTGCCGCTGATGCGATCCTCTTTGAGCGGGCTTGATGCGTACAGCGCCGGAATCGGTTTGACCGGGCGCAGGTTCGCGTAGAGATTCAATCCCTTGCGAATGCCGAGCAGGCCCTGCTCTGGCCGCGGGTCGTCGGGGTTTGTGGAATCCCACTTCGGTCCGCCGACGGCCGCGAGCAGCACTGCGTCTGAAGCCTTGGCGGCCTCGAGAGTTGAGTCCGGAAGCGCGACGCCGTGGTTGTCGATCGCGACCCCGCCGAGATCGTGGTCTTCCCACTCGATTCCGCCGAGAGTCGTCATCAATTCTTTGGCCGCGTCCATGATTTCGGGGCCGATGCCGTCGCCGGGGAGCGTGACTATCTTCGCTGCGTCGCTCATAGCGCGGTGGTCACCGGACCCGTACGCTCGCGATCGGCTTCGTAGTCGCTGATCAACTGTTCGTCCTGGAGCGTGATCGAGATGTCGTCGAGGCCGTGGATCAGGCGGTGGCGGATGCCCTCGTCCTTTTCGAATGGGTACTCCTTGCCTCCTGCCGTGACGACGAGATTCTCCAGATCGACCGTGGCTTCACCGGCTGCGCCGATCTCCTTGACCTGTTCCTCCGGCAGCGTCACGAGAACCATGCCGTTCTTGGAGCAGTTGTTGTAGAAAATGTCCGCGAAACTCGGGGCGATGATCACGTCGAAGCCGTAGTCGTTGAGCGCCCATGGCGCGTGCTCGCGCGAGCTGCCGCAGCCGAAGTTTCGACCGGTGACGAGAATCGGGTTGGCGGGCAGGTCAAAATCCGGTTCCTTGCGCCAGTCATAGAACAGGAACTCGCCGAAGCCTGTGCGCTCAACTCGCTTGAGGAACTGCTTGGGGATGATTTGGTCGGTGTCGACGTCGGAACGGTCGAGGACCGTGACCTTGCCGGTCAATTTGCTGATCGGTTTCATGTTGGCTGTCTCCCTAATCCTTTTCTGAAGCTAGTTCCACTCGCGAATGTCGACGAAGTGGCCGGCGATTGCTGCGGCCGCAGCCATCTGCGGGCTCACCAGGTGAGTTCTGCCACCGCGGCCTTGACGGCCTTCGAAGTTTCGATTGCTGGTGCTTGCGCAGCGCTCGCCCGGATCGAGTGTGTCCGGGTTCATGCCCAGGCACATCGAGCAGCCGGCGCTGCGCCAATCAAAGCCGGCGTCGATGAAGAGTTTGTCCAGACCTTCCTGCTCTGCCTGGATCTTCACCTGCGCGCTTCCCGGCACGACCATCGCGCTGACCGAGTCGGCAACCTTGCGGCCCTGAATGACCTCGGCCGCGGCGCGGAGGTCGCCGATTCGGCTATTGGTACAGGAGCCGATGAAGACACGGTCGAGCTTGATCTCTTGGATCGGCGTTTCGGCCTCCAGACCCATGTACTCGAGCGCGCGCTCGACGCCGTCGCGGTCGGTGTCGTTCTCGAACTCGGAGGGATTCGGGACGCTGCCGGTCACCTGTGTGACCATGCTCGGCGTCGTTCCCCAGCTCACCTGAGGCGAGATCGAGCTGGCGTCGATCGTGACCTCTTTGTCGAAGACGGCGTCGTCGTCGGTGCGAAGGTTTTTCCATGCGGCGACGGTGTCTTCCCAGTCGGCGTCCGAAGGCGCGGCCTTGCGGCCCTTAATCCACTCGAAGGTGGTCTCGTCCGGGGCGATCAGTCCGGCGCGACCGCCGCCCTCGATCGTCATGTTGCACATCGTCATGCGGCCTTCCATGCTCATCTTCTCGACCGGCTCGCCGGCGTATTCGACGACGTAGCCGACTCCGCCGTCAACACCCATCTGACCGATCGTGGCGAGGATCAGGTCTTTCGGCGTGACGCCAAAGCCGAGCTCGCCGACGTAGTTGATGCGCATCGACATGGGCTTGCGCTGCGGCAGGGTCTGCGTGGCCAGTACGTGCTCGACCTCGCTGGTGCCGATGCCGAAGGCCAACGCGCCGAACGCGCCGTGTGTGGCGGTGTGGCTGTCGCCGCAGACGATCGTCATGCCCGGCTGGGTGACTCCAATCTCCGGGCCGATCACGTGGACGATGCCCTGGTGTTCGGAACCGATCGAGTAGACCGGCACGCCGAACTCGGCGCAGTTGTTCTCGAGCACTTCGATCTGTTTGCGGCTGAGCGCGTCCTTGATCTGGGCCAGCGTGGTTGCGCCGTCGGTCGGGATGTTGTGGTCGGCAGTGGCCAGCGTGCGATCCGGGCGGCGCAACTTCCTGCCTGCCAGACGGAGGCCGTCAAACGCCTGCGGACTCGTCACCTCGTGGACCAGGTGGAGGTCGATGAAGATCAGCCCCTCGTTGACCTCATGCTGATCCCAGATTTTCTCGAACATCGTTTTTGACATCGTGCTGGCTCCTGAATGGTTTCTATATGGAAGTCGTTAGCCGCGTTTGAGACCGGCGGCGGTTACGGCGAGGAAGACGGATTCGGTCGTTCCCGGGTTTTCGAAGTGGTGCGGGAGATCCGCGTCGAATGTGACGGAATCCCCCTCGGTAAGTGTGCGGCGTTCGCCATCAATCACGAGATCGAGAGCGCCATTTTGCAGCAGCACGGTCTCGCGGGTGCCGGGCTCGTGCATTGGGCTGTCGCCCTCTCCTCCGGTTGAAGCACTGGGCTGGAGTGTGTGTTCGCTGAGTGCGACGCGTTGGCCGGGTAGCGGCGGTGTGAGCATTTCGTAGCTGTGGCCCTTTGACGTTTCGCCGCTCTGACGGCGCTGTCCCTTGCTGACGATCACTACGTGGTGGGTTTCGTCGAGCCTGAGCAGCTGACTCAGCGTGAGATCCAGGCCTTTGGAGATTCTTGCGGCAACGCTGAGCGTTGGCGACGTCTCCCCTCGTTCAACCTGACTGAGCATCGGCGCAGATACGCCGGAACGATCTGCAAGGTCGCGCAAAGACATGCCCATCGCTTCACGCAGGGCCTTGACGCGAGGGCCAACGACGATGTCGTCAACGGTTGTAGGAAGTGCTTTGACAGCAGCCATTACGCATGTACGTTATCACGTACATCCACCTTCGTCCGGAACAAGGTTTGCCAAAACCGGCACCTTGTTTTAAATCGTCGTTACTTGGTGGAGTGAATCGTTGCGCAGTTCCACTGCTTTGGATAACAACTCGCGAAGGTCGAAATCGTTGGGACTGTCAGGGTCTGTCCGCGGTGCGGCGAAAGCGGTCGGCAGCATTCACCCGAGTATCCGCTTGTGCTCGGCGAGATCGGCACATCGAACCCAAATCCAGGTGCACATGGTCAACGCCCTGTCGCGTAGAAGAACGGCAGCCTTGGGCCTGGATACCGAGTCCCGCCTTTTCGATATCGGGCGGGACCGACAAAATACTGCCGGCCTCTAACCGTTATGAATTGTTCGATCGGATCGTTGTAGTTCTTGAAGATCTTGTAGCCGCGCCGTCCCCACCTGCGATCACTTGTGCCGTTTTCGTTCACTGACATCATCGTGGGAGCGACGTACGTTTCATATTTGCTGCCGTGTTTCTTTCTGGCGGTTGCTTCACCGCCGATCAATACAGAACCGTCCGCCTGCGGTGCAACAACATTCGCAAACTGCGGCAACTTCGCGACTCCGTCACGGCTGAAAGAGGTGTCAACGGTCCCGTTCTTGTTCATTCGATAGAGCACGGCAAATGAATCCACGTCGGGGTCGTACATGTGATTGTGTACGAGGAAACGGCCGTTGCGGTCAGAGGTCATAGAGAAAACCTCTCCGCTGAATGAGCCTTTGCCGAACGAAAGTCGTGGGAATATGGTGCGGCCGCCGGTGCCGAAATTTCGATCGAGATTGCCCCTTGAAGTGACACGGATCAACTGGTTGTCGGAGTCGTTGAATGTCATTGGGGTTTCGGTACGGAAGCTTCCGAACGCGCCCACAATGGAACTCCCTCCCTGCGCGGCATAACACGCAGACGTGCCGAACCGATTTCCCACGAAAGCGCCGTCCAGAGTTATCGTCCCGCCATTGCCAAAACCGGGCTCAGGCTGACCATCTTTTCGGAACACGCGGATCGCACCAACCCGCAAACCAAATTCCGTATGGAAAATCGTTCCGCACAGTGCGATACCTGATCTGCCTAGCGGAACAGCAGTGTCTGCCGAGAACGCACCTTTTCTTGATTTCGAGTGCGGATAACGGACGACCAATTGGCCACCATCTGCGAATCGTCTGTCGATCTTGCCATTCGAACGAAACATCGTGATCGAATACCCAAGGTTGATCACGCTTGGTTCGTCAACTCCGCCAAGGCCCCCATATACGGCCACGCGGCCGTCGCGCAGAGGCACGGCTCGGTAGTCCCAGTTTTCACCAGCCCGACCGACCTTAATTGTTCTAGTGGTCCCACGCCGACCAAATGATCTGACCAATCTCCCGTTCCTAGTGAACTTCGTCAAACGAAACTGCGTCCGGTAGATCGCGCCCGAGTTGTCGTTGTATTTCGTGCCTGGTTCCTCAAGCCGGAAGATCGGACTTCGAGGGGTGGCCTGAGTAAAAACGCTCGGTTTGACGGCGCGGAGTGCCGGTACTGCTGAAGATTGAACTTGGCGCAGTGCGGTCGACGCTTCGGAGTTGCTGGCGGCGGCGAACAGCACGCTTATGGCAGCCAGCATCGCGATACCGGTTATGGCTGCAACGTTGGATGAATGTTTTCTCAAGTGGTGTCGACCTCAGGCGCACACTTGCCGCACGGGTTCGACCTTTTCACGCACAGCCTCATACAGGCGACGAAACCGTGAATCCGAGGCTATCGGTCAGGACCATTCGGGCCACGATGCCGTCTTCAACCTAGCGAGTGGCGACATAGAAAAAACGCCGTGGCGGTCCCGGATAGTCGGGGAAAAATCGCTTGCGAACGAATGGGCCTGCGAAGTAGGTTCGACCGCGCACAGTGATTGATTGGGTCGGGATGGACTCATATTTTTTTGCAGTGCGGTAGCCGCGCCGACCCCACCGGCGGTCGAGCGAGCCATCCATGTTGACGGACATTGTCACGGGAATCGTAGCTTCGGTACGTCGAAACTTTCGTGTCTTGCGAAACTCCATATTCTTTAATCCTGCGATCAGGAGCGAGCCATCTGAACGCGGGACAAGCGTCTCGGCAAGCTCGGGCAATTCCACCATGCCGTCGGAATCGAACGTTGGGTCCAATCCACCGTTGGGAAGAAGTCGGAACACCACGGAGTACGGCTTTGGATATTCAAGAGTCTCGCCCACCAGCGAAGCAACGAACAGCAGCCGCCCTTGACGATCACGCAGAAGCTTTTTATAAGAAGGATACTCCAGCTTGCCGCCAAACGGAACAAGCGGCAGCTCCGAGAAACTGTTAGTGCCAAAAGTGCGATCTAGTTCGCCTTGTTCAGTGATCCGGAGAACGCCGGTCGCAATACTCGTTTTTGAGAATGTTGTAACCAGATTCGCCACGATCGAATCGCCGCCAACCGCATGCTGACAAAACGTGTTTTTCGAGTCGGCTTGGGGAAATAGGTCGTCAATATGTACGGTACCGCCGACGCCAAATCCCGAAAGCGGTTCGCCTTTGGGCCCGAAGCCCTTGATTGCCGCGCGAGCCGGCTTAAGGTTACTGGTCGTGACAAAACCCCCACAAAGGGCTATGCCAGACCTACCGATAGCGACGGCGCTTTCTGTTGTGAACACATTTTCCCGATACTCGCGCCTGCTATATCGGACCGTTAATAACCCACGTTCGCCGAACCTACGGTCGAGTCTGCCGCGGCTGGTAAACATCGCGATGCTGTACCCCAAATCACGCAAGCCCGGCGAAGTGCCGAGCGACGCGAACACGGCGACGCGGCCGTCGTTCAAGGGAACGACCGTGTAGTCCCAGTTTTCACCAGCGCGCCCGAGCTTGACCGTTTCAGTCGTTCCTCGATTTCCAAAGCCTCGATACAGACGACCCTTCGCGGAGAATTTTGAGACCCTGAATTTGGTGCGATAAATCGTGCCGGACTGATTGTCGTACCGCTTTCCGGGTTCTTCGAGTCTGTAGATCGGACTGCTAGGACTGGTTTGTACGTAGGTGCTTCGCTTCTGCGGGGCAAAAACGGAACCTTGCTTCGAATTTTTGACAAACTTCAGCGAGAACGCCGCTATTCCGAACGTGAGCGCCACCGGTGTCAGTAGAAGAACTAGATTGCGAATGCGTTCAATCATCATTCATTTGCGGGTCCGCCCGGACAACCTACTTTCATTTGAAACAGAGTTAGTGAAGTGATCGACCTTATCGGTCAAAACTCTTCGGGCCATGATGCCTTCGTCAACCTAGCGAGTGGCTACAAAGCGGGAATTGCGCCTTAGTTAGCAGCCGAAACCAGCCGTTTGATTTCGTCAGCATTTGCGCCGCCGGGAGTCAGCGCCAGCTCGCGGCGTTCGGAGGCAGAGGCGATGATCGCTTCGATCCGAGCCGGATTCACGCCCAGATCCGTGAGAGACGTGGGGTTGCCAGCAGACGCACAGACTTGGGCCAGCTCTACCGATGGGTCCGCCGTGCCCATCGCGTCGGCAATCAATTGCCAGGTCAGCGCGTCACGAACTTTGTAGAACTCAAGGGTGTAGGGCAGCATCACGCCGTAGGTCGGAGCGTGTGGAACCTCCGCCATGCGAACGATCGTCTGACAGATCACGTGGTGTAGGGCATATCCAGATGCGCCGACCGCGTATCCGGCTTCGATCGCACCCAGTGCCATTCGCACCCGACGCGTGACTTCGTCCATCTCGTCGCTCACAAGTGAGCGGAAGATGAGTTCGATTCCGCGGATGGCCGCCAGGCGCGGAACGGGGCTGGAAGTGGTCACGAACGCAGATTCGATCGCGTGGGAAAGAGCGTTCATGGCGCTGCCGGTGCGAAGCGCAGGTGGCTGCGACGCCATCAAGTCCGGTATGCCGATCACGATTGCCGGGCGGACAGTTTTGGCCTGGCCGGCAAAACCAGCGGGTAGTCGATGCACACCGGTCATCGGCGCGCCGGAAAGCGTGGAGGGGATCGCAGCCACACGTTGATCGCTCGCACCGCCAACGGCCTTGCCGACGTCGATCACCCGACCGCCGCCAACGGCAACGATCGGACGCGCACCAACTGCGTCGAGAAGTTCGGCTGCGAGGTCGGCAACATTGCCCTCACCCACCGTCACAATTTCCACCGCGCCACTCCGAACATCCCCGCCGCCGACCGAGTCGAGTTGGTCAAGTCCGCGCTCGGTGGTCAACAGCACGTACTCCTCCATCTGCGCCGCGCGCAGAAAGCCGGGAAGACTGGCGAGCGCCGACGCACCGAAGGCGATCAGCCGCTCGCCGTCCTTCCAGACGAAGTCTTCGCGGGCCGTTTCGAGCTGATCGAGCGTCGTCACGCGGCTGAGACTACGGCACGACCGGGTTCGTTGAGGCCGCCCGCGCGGCAGCGCTTTCGGCCTCGTCCACCACGCCACGACGACGCTCGGCATTGGTGAGTGCACGCGCGTACGCACGCCCACTCGCCCAGACGGTGTCGGTGGACACTCCCTGGCCGGCAGCCGTCAGCCCGTTGATCTCGATGATCACGGAGACTTCGCCGATCGAGTCGGGTCCGGAGGTCACTGATTCAACGCGGTACTCGTTGAGGATCGGCTTGACCCCCACGCACGAGTTGATCGCGTCGAACAGCGCCTCGATCGTGCCGTTGCCGGTTCCGTTGCCGCTGGCCTTCTCGCCGTCTGGCCGCGTCATCTTGACCGACGCCGTCGGCTTGCCCTCGGAGGCGCTGTGCAGTTCGAACTCGTCGAACGTCCACGCCTTGGAATCGTCGCGCATCTCGTCGCTGACGATCGCCTCGAGGTCCATCGCGTTCACTTCCTTCTTGCGATCCGCGATCTCCTTGAAGGCCTTAAAGGCGTGGTTGAGACGTTCGCCGTCGATCTCGTAGCCCAGATCGGTCAGCGCCTCTTTCAGGGCGTGGCGACCGGAGTGCTTGCCCAGGACCAGGTTGTTGCTGGTCAGGCCCACCGTTTCGGGCTCCATGATCTCGTAGGTCTGCGGGTTCTTGAGGACGCCGTCCTGGTGGATGCCGGCCTCGTGCGCGAAGGCGTTGCGGCCGACGATCGCCTTGTTCGGCTGCACGGGGTAGCCAGTCAGGCGGCTGACCAAGCGGCTGGTGCGGGAGATCTCCTCGGTGTTGATGCCGGTCCAGAGACCGCCGATCTTCTCCGAGCGCGTGCGCAGCAGCATCGCGAACTCCTCGATCGAGGTGTTGCCGGCGCGTTCGCCGATTCCGTTGATCGCGCCTTCGACCTGGCGGCAGCCGGCCTGCACTCCGGCGAAGGAGTTGGCGACGGCCAGCCCGAGGTCGTCGTGGCAGTGGACGGAGACGATCACCTTGCGCAGATCCGGAACTCGTTCGTAGAGGGCGGTGAACATCGCCGCGTACTCCTCCGGGATTGCGTAGCCGGTGGTGTCGGGAACGTTGATCGTGGTGGCACCCTCGTCGATCGCAATCTGAATGACCTCGGCCATGAAGTCGATGTCCGAGCGCGAACCGTCCTCGGGCGAGTACTCGACGTCCTCGCACAGGGAGCGCGCGTGCGCGACGGCGGCGCGGACCTGACCCTTGACGTCTTCACGCGAAGACTGCAGCTTGTACTTCATGTGCAGGTCGCTGGTGGCCAGGAACGTGTGGATGCGCGGACGCTCGCTGTCTTTTATCGCGTTCCAGGCGGCGTCGATGTCCTGCGCGGAGGATCGTGCCAGCGCGCAGATCGTCGGGCCTTCTACGTTGCGGGCGATGTGCTGGACGGCCTCGAAATCTCCGGGCGAGGAGATCGGGAAGCCGGCCTCGATCACATCCACGCCGAGCCGCGCGAGCTGCTGTGCGATCTCCAGCTTCTCCTGCGCGTTCAGCGAAATGCCCGGCGACTGCTCACCATCGCGCAGCGTGGTGTCGAAAATGACTACTCGGTCTTCTGGCTTGCCCGTCTGGGGCTCAATTCCCGGGTTCATGAGAACCTCCGTTTCTTCTTCTCTCGTTGAAATCTGTATTCGCTGTGGTTGAGGCCGGCCCTTGATCGCCAGGGCGGGCGCGCGTGACTAGTTCCCCCGAGGGGGAAGGAGAAGAAGAAGTCGGAGGTTGAGCGCGTTCGTCACAGCAAAGGTGATTCTAGCGGCGTTTGAGCGGGAGCGTGTCTTTTATCCAGCGCCAGTAGAAGTCGAAGATGAGCATGCCGCCGACTGCCCCGACCAGTGCGGCGGGGGCTTCGCGGAGGTCGGTGGTCCAGCCGAGGATCAGGCCAATGACGAAGCCGATGCCGCCGAAGGCGGATGAAAGGGTCATTGGTGGGCCGCGGCGTTCGCGCCAGTCCGGGCGGTCCGGGTTGACGTAGTCGGCGGGATCGTCGGAGAAGATTCCAAAGGGCATGAGATGAATCTAACCGCGATTGGTGCGGAAGACTGTGGAGGTTCAGTTAGAAGCTGACCACATGTTCTACTTGAAACCAATCTCGCACCAGGACTGCATCGATCAAGGTTGTAGGAAACGCGATCGACTCGATGCTTCTTGTTTTCAACCCTTATCCCGTTCGCCCGAACGCGCAGTTGAGTAGTGGATCACCCACATCCCGATTTCGTCCCGTTCAATCGTCACGCCGAACCGCTTGTCCGCGATTAACTCTCCGTTCTGGAGATACTTCCATACCGGAAATACTTTGCCGAACGGGAGTCGAAGTACCGCGTGAGCAATCATTGGGATCAGCGCAAAATAGGACGTGGATTTAACAAGTCCGGCTTCACCGGGCAAACACGACGAAACGACACCGATCACGTCGCCGTCGCCGCTAATGACAGGTCCTCCGCTCATCCCGGATTCAAAATGCGCATCAGTCCTCGCGGACGGGAACCGGATCATCGCTGTGTCGCGATGTGAGTGATGTACCTCGAGAACTGAACCTTTGGAAAAGTGGAGCGGACAGTCGAACTGAAGCGAGCCAGCGAGGTTTATGGCTGTGCTGAGCCCCGAGTAACCCGCCGCCATGAACTCATCGCCGGCTTGAGGTTCGGCAAGTGAAATCTGAAATCGAGGGAAATCGGATGAGACTCGATCGGCGACTTCTCGCAGATTGACTCCAATGACACCAACGTCGGTCGGTTCCATACCGACTCCAATCGCAGCGATTGGCGCAGTTATTCGAATGTTGCCAGTTTTTGTCGGAAGCACGATCGCCGGCCTAATGCCGCCTGGAACGATCTCGCGGAAGTCGTCTAGCACGTGGCGAGCGGTTACGTAAATGCCCGCCCCATCATCGGTATGCGCTACTAGAAACGCGGTTCCGAGACCGGAAACACGACTTTCGGTCAGTCCGACAACCGGGACCACCGAGCACTGAAACTCAGTCGAAAACTCACGAAAGGTTTGAAACTCGCCGTCGGCATCGGAGATGAATGCAACGGTTTCGGCTTTCTGACCTTTATCGCTTGCCATTCACAATCTTGATTCGTGCGGGAATTAGGATCCGTGCTGGACGCTTCCACACATGTAAGAAAGTCTGCTAGAAGCTAACCACATGCCCATCCTGGAAGCCCTCAAGCTCCAGGATCTCATCGATCAGCTCCCGCGGTGGCTCGTCCTTCGAGGTGACGGCCAGCACAGCTGGCCCACCCTCGCTCGAGCCGATCACGGCGTTGTCGATGTTCACACCGCTGTTGCCGAACAGCGTTCCGACCTTGCCCAGCATTCCCGGGCGGTCTTCGTAGCGGAAGAAGGCGATGTGGTCGGCGAATTCGAGGTTGAAGTCTTGGCCATATACGAGCACCAGTCGCGGCAGATTCTTCGGGCCGAGGCCGGTGCCGCCGACGACGATCTGGTCGCCGTTGGATTGGATCGAGACCTTGATCAGCTCGGTGAAGTCCTCGGCCGTCGAAACTGAGGTTTCGGTCACTTTGATTCCGCGTTCATCTGCGAGCGCCGGCGCATTGACGAGGTTCACATCCTCCTCGGTGTGGCCTTGGAGGATCCCCTTCAAGACTGCCACGGTCAGCAACCGTGTATCGAAGTGCGACAAGCGGCCTTGGTACTCAATCTCGATCTTGTCGACGACCGGCGTTTCTGCCAGCGCGATCGCCAACTTGCCCAGCCGCTCGCCCAGCGGAATGAACGGCTCGAGGATCTTCATGTCCTCGCTGCCGACCTTCGGGATGTTGACGGCATTGCTGACGAACTCGCCTGACAGCGCCGCGTCGATCTGTTCGGCGGTCTGCACTCCGGCGCGATCCTGGGCTTCCGTTGTGGAGGCACCCAGGTGCGGTGTGACGACGACGTTGTCCAGTTCGAACAAAGGCGATTCGGTCATCGGCTCGGACGGGAAGACATCGAGGCCGGCGCCGCCGAGCTTGCCGGACTGCAATGCGTCGAGCAGTGCGTCGTAATCGACCAATCCGCCGCGCGCCACGTTCAATACGCGTGCGCCGTCCTTCATCTTCGCGAGGCGTTCCGCGTTCAGGAATTCTTTGGTCTCGGGCGTGTTCGGCAGGTGGATGGTGAGAAAATCTGCGCGAGCGAGCACTTCGTCCGTGTCGTCCGCCTTTTCAACGCCCAGCTCGGCGAATCGCTCCGCAGACACGAACGGGTCGTACGCGACGACCTTCATTTGGTACCCGAGGGCGCGTGCCGCCACGAGCTGGCCGATGCGACCGAATCCGAGGATGCCGAGGGTCTTCTCGTAAACCTCCACCCCGCCGTACCTTGAGCGAGCCCAATCGCCGCCCTTCAAAGCAGCGTCGGCCTGCGGGACGTTGCGGGCTACCGCCATCAGCAGCGCCATCGTGTGCTCTGCCGCCGTGACGATGTTGCTCTCGGGCGCGTTGGCAACGATGATTCCGCGCTTGGTGGCTGCAGGTACGTCGATGTTGTCGACCCCTACTCCCGCGCGGCCGATCACCTTCAGGTTGGAAGCCTTTTCGATCAACGCCGCATCGACGTTCGTCGCCGAGCGCACGAGCAACGCGTCAAACTCGCCGATTTGCGAGTCGAGCTGCGCGTCGTCCCAGTCAACTCCAAGTGTGACGTCGTATTTCTCTTGGAGCAGCGTGACGCCAGCGTCGGCGATCTTCTCTTTGACCAAGACGCTGTGTTTTTTGGAAGACTCGCCGGACATGCTTACGCGTTCACCGGAACGCCAGCGTCGGCGAAGACGTTCATCGCGGCGGTGACTCCCGCGCCGAGCTCGATGTCGCCACCGAGTTCCTTCAAAGTCATTTCCAGCGCGGCCACGACTGTGACGATGTCGAACGGCCCGAAATAGCCGCAGTGCGCGATGCGGAAGATCTTGCCCTTGAGCTGCGACTGACCGCCCGCGATCGTGATGCCGTACTTGTCGCGCATGATCTTCGTGACCTGACCACCATCTACAGAATCCGGGATCGACACGGCTGTCACGACAGCGGCCTCCTCGGCGTCGAGACCGAAGATCTCCAGCCCGTTCGCCTTCATCGCGGCGCGCGCGGCGCGGCCGAGCAGGCGGTGGCGGTCGTAGACGTTTTCCAAGCCCTCTTCGAGGATCATGTCGAGCGCCTTGCCGAGCGCCATGAAGAGGTTGACCGGCGGCGTGAACGGCGAGTCCGGCGGATCCTTCTTCTGGCCCTTGGCGGTCTTGTTCCAGTCGAGGAAGAAGCGGCCCTGCGGCTTTGCCGCGGCGCGCTCCAAGGCCTTGTCGTTGGGCGAGGCGAAGCCCATGCCCGGCGGCAGCATCAGCGCCTTCTGCGATCCGGAGACGACGACATCGAGATCCCATCCGTCCTGGTGCAGCTCGCCCGCGCCCAGGCCCGAGATCGCGTCGACGATGATCAGCGCGCCGTGCTTGTGCGCGACCTCTGCGATCGCCTTTACGTCGTGGACGACGCCGGTGGAGGTCTCTGAAAAGGTGGTGTAGACGAGTTCGATGCCCGGGTTCTCCGTGAGAACGCGGTCCACCTCGGCCGAGTCAATCTGGGTGCCCCATTCGACGTCGAGGTAGACGAAGTCGGCCTCATAGGCCTCGGCCAGGTCGCGCCAACGCTCGCCGAACTTGCCAGCCGAGGTGACGAGCACCTTGTCGCCGGGCTGCACGAGATTTGCGAAGGCTGAGTCCATGCCCGCGGTGCCCGATCCTGCAAAGCAGAGCACCTCGTTCTGCGTGTCGAAGACCTTCTTGAGGTCCTGCAGCGCCTTCGCGTAGATCGGCACGAAGGCCGGTGCGCGGTGGTAAACGACCGGGTATGCCATCGCCTGTGAAACCTCTGGCGGGATCGGCGTTGGGCCAGGGGTCTGCAGATACGGCTTGATGTAGGGGCTGGGCGTCATCGGGGCAAGAGATTAGCGTTCGCCAGAATCCCGCCCAATGCCGTCAGCCGCTCGCCAGAGGCTCCGACACGATCGGATCGACCGACTGTTCAGCCGCCGCCTCCTCGACCGATTCGGCGCGACCGCTGACCATCCAAATCTGCGCGATCACGTAAATCGAGGCCATCACTCCGGCCATGATGTAGAAGACAACCTGCATCGAATCGGCGAACGCCATCTGCACGCTGTGAACCAACTCGGCGCTGGTGGTTGACGCTCCCGAAGGCGCCGCCCCGGGACCAGAAGACAGCGAATCGGCCACAGAAATGGCTTCGGTGCGAGACACGCCGTCGGCGCCCAGCCGATCGACAACATTGGTCTTGGTCTGCGAGATGAGGATCGTGCTGAGCACTGCCAGTCCGATGCTGGCTCCGAGATTTCGGGCAGTCTGGGTGATTCCTGTGACCTCGCTGTACGCGGTCTTGGCGGCGCGGTTGAGCGCGTCGGTGCTCGCCGGGCCGAGAATCATGCCGACGCCGGCGCCGGCGATGATCAGCGGCCACTGCTGATCGTTGATGTTGAGGTCCGTCGCCCGCCCGGCCAGCATGAAGAACCCGACTGCCGAAACGACGCTTCCTATCAACACTGGCTTCTTGGCCCCATCTGAGTCGAGCATTCGACCACCGATCTGCGCGGCGACCACGAAACCGATGAAGAAGTACATGATGTACTCGCCCGCCCCACTGGCACTTTGACCCAGTGCAATCTGTGCGTACTCACTGGCGAACAAGAAGAACGGCACGAAGGCGATCGACATCAACGCAAGGATCATGTTGTCTGCCGCAAAGCCACGATCGGAGAAAATCCGCAGTTGCAAGAGCGGCAAATCAATCGACAGCTCACGTCTGATGAAGATCGCTCCGAGAATCAGGCCAGCAACGATGCAGCCGATCGTCTGGGCAGAGATCCAGCCCCATTCAGTCGCCTGTTGTAGTGCAAGAACGACGAGCCCCATCGCTCCGGCAATCAGAACGGTGCCGCGGTAGTCCAGCTTCTGGGGTCGCTTCGTATTGTCGGGCTTGGAAACGTGGATCATGATCAGCGCGATGATCGCCACCGGCACGTTGATCCAGAAGATCGATCGCCAGGTCCATTCCACGAGGTATCCGCCCAGGAACGGGCCGACCGCCGTGAGCCCTCCAGTGACGCCGAAGAAGATCGCCATCGCCTTTCCGCGTTCGTCTGCGGAAAACGCCGCGACGACGATTCCGACCGCGGCCGGGAACAGCAGCGCTGCAAAGGCACCCTGCGCGACGCGACTGGCGATCAGCCACGCCTCTGAAATCGACCCATCCGGCGTGAAGCCACAGAGCACCGAACAGATCGTGAAGCCAATCACGCCCACCGTCACCATGCTTCGGCGGCCGAGAACATCGCCGAGCTTTCCGCCGAACGCGAACAACGCCGCGAGGGCAAGCAGATATCCATTCACCACCCACTGGCTGGCATCGTCAGACAGCCCGAGGTCTTTCTCGATGTCGGGAATCGCAATCGCGACGATGGTTTGATCGATGAAAGTCATCGCGCACGCGAAAACCATCGCGACGAGGACGAGACGGCCGTTATTCATGATGGGAGCTCCTGAGCAGTCTGGTGATGATCCAGACTTTCTACAGGAATCGTCTACTAAGAGCGTGTTCGGTATAGACGAGTGGTCAACGGCACGAAGATCGCGTTGAGCACCGCAGCCTCCGCGAAGACCAACGAGATGTCGCCGCTGTCGGCATTGCCGCCCATCAGTCCGCGAACTGCGGTGACGACGTGACTGATCGGGTTGACGCCGACGAACCACTCAAGCGCAGCGGGAAGCGTGGACGGCTCGACGAAGATGTTGCTGAGGAAGATCAGCGGGAAGAGGCACATGAAGCCGGCGTTCATAACCGCGCTCGGTGACCGCATCAACAGACCAACCGTTGTGAACAACCAAGCCAAGCCAAACGCAAAGACAACGACCAGTCCGATCGAAAGCAGAATTCCCGTGACGCCGTTTGACGCGTCATAGCCCATGATCAGACCGGCGACAATCACAACAAGTCCGGCGAGCACGTAGCGCACGATGTCGCCGAACGCCGCCCCGACCAGCGGTGCGGAGCTCCAGATCGGAAGTGTGCGAAAGCGATCGACCACGCCCTTGGTCAGGTCTGTATTGAGCGACATGCCCGAGTAGACGGTCGTGAAGAGCACTGATTGAACGAGCAGACCGGGAAGGATGTACTGCAGGTAATCGCTCGTCGATCCGGCGACCGCGCCGCCGAACAAATACACGAACATCACAAGGAAGAGCACGGGCGTGATGGTCACGTCGATCAGCTGCTCGGGTACGTGCTTGATCTTCAGCATCGAGCGCCAGGCGAAACTCAGACATGACGAGAAGGCGCCGGCCGGCTTCGGGCGTTGCCCAGCCACCAACGCAGCGTGAATAGCCTCGGTCGAGATCGATTCTTGATCGACTTCGGGTTTGGTTTCGATTCCGACTGCCATCAAGATTCCTCCTCCGCGGCCTCGACTTCACTCGCAGTATGTCCGGTCAGGGCCAGAAAGACTTCGTCGAGGCTTGGCTGGCCGAGCGAGAAACCAGCAATCTCGACGCCGGTGTCGGCAAGCACGCCAACCGCCTCGGCGGCGCGATCCGGGTTCGGCACGCCAACCGCAACCGCCGCCTGGTCGGCAGCCTCGATCGGCTCGGTTCCAAGCTCCGTCACCAACACGCGTTCGGCCTCGTCGCGCCGGGAGGCGTCGGACAAGCGAACGTGAAGCACGCTTTTGCCGACAGATGACTTCAGCTCGGCGGGCGTACCTTCGGCGATCGCTTTGCCGCGATCGATCACGGCGATGCGATCGGCGAGTTGGTCTGCCTCGTCGAGGTACTGCGTGCAAAGCAGAACCGTGGTTCCCTGGCCGACGAGCGCGCGGACGATGTCCCAGACTTGGTTTCGTGATCGTGGGTCGAGGCCGGTGGTCGGCTCGTCGAGAAAAAGCAGTTCTGGAGTCACAACGATGCTGGCGGCGATGTCCAGCCGCCGGCGCATTCCGCCTGAGAAATGTTTGACGAGTTTGCCCGCCGCGTCGGTGAGGCCGAAGCCTTGCAGCAGTTCGTCGGCGCGGCTGGCGGCGCCTTTCCCACCGAGCCCGAGCAGTTTGCCGAGCAGCCGCAGATTTTCGCGACCGGTGAGTTCTTCATCGACGGACGCGATCTGGCCGGTCAGGCTGATTCGGCTGCGGATGTCCGCCGATTGCGACTCGACGTCCATCCCAAGCACCTTCGCGCTGCCGGCGTCCGGCTTCAGAAGCGTGGCGAGCATCCGGATCGTGGTCGTCTTGCCGGCGCCGTTCGGCCCGAGGACGCCATAAATCGACCCCTGCTCCACGGAGAGGTCAACGCCGTCGACGGCGCGGGTCTCGCCAAAGGTCTTGACGAGATCGTGTGTCTCAATCGCAAGCATGCTTAGAGGCCTAAGTTAATCGAACGAGCCTGAAGTGTTGAACTCGCGGTCAATTTCGTCCCAGAAACTCTCACTCCCCGCGAGGATGACGATTACAGCGACCCAGATGATCAGGGCGACCACTGAGATGATCACCCCGCCGATCCCCGTCCAAAATCCAGCGACTGCCAAATCACGCTGCGCTGTGGTCTTGCCGTTGTCGACGTCGTCCTTGCCCTTGTGGCCGAGGAATGCAGCGATCGTCGAAGCGATCGCGGTGATCGGCGCAGCGAGCCCGGCCGTCAGGAACAGGAGTCCGATCGATGAGCACGCGACGATGATGCTTGCGACGGCAGCGTCGTTGCTCTGCTTTGGCTGGCCGGGGACTTGGCCGGCCGGCACCGGTCGCGCACCTGGCGGCGGCGCCTGGCCCACCGGCAGGTAGTACGCCTGCTGGCCAACTGCCGGTGGCGGAACCGGCACTTCCGGCCCGGCGTTTTCGCCGTGCTGAGGACTGTTGGGTTGCTCGTTCATCGTTGCCCGAAGACAGCAACCTACCGGCTGCAGCTAGCCCTTGTCGAACTCGGTGTTGATCCAGTCCATGCCCGCACGCAACTCGCCGCCGACCTGTTCGATCTGGTGTTTGGCGTGCTCTTCGCGCATGCGAGTGAAGTTTTCCTTGCCGGACCTGTTCTCGGCGATGAACTCCTTGGCGAACTCACCTGACTGGATCTCGGAAAGGATCTCCTTCATCGCGGCTCGCGACTCCGGGCCGATCACGCGGGTGCCGCGCGTCAGGTCGCCGTACTCGGCCGTGTTGGAGATCGAGTACTCCATGCCGCTGATGCCCTTTTCATACAGGAGATCGGCGATCAGCTTGAGCTCGTGCAGGCACTCGAAGTAAGCGAGTTGAGGGTCGTAGCCAGCCTCGACCAAGGTCTCGAAACCAGCGATGACCAGTTCGGTGGCGCCGCCACAAAGGACGGCCTGCTCGCCGAAGAGGTCGGTCTCGGTCTCGTCCTTGAAGGTTGTCTCGATCACACCGCCGCGGGTGCAGCCGATGCCCTTGGCGTATGCGAGTGCAAGTTCCTTGGCGTTGCCAGATGCGTCCTGCTCGATGGCGACGAGTCCGGGGACTCCTCCACCCTCTTCGAACTGCGACCGCACGAGGTGTCCCGGTCCCTTCGGCGCGACAAGCGCGACATCGATGCCCTCGTCGGGCTTGATCTGGTCGTAGCGGATCGCGAAGCCGTGGGCGAAGAGCAAGAGGTTGCCGGGAACGATCCCGTCCTTGATGTCTGATTCCCAGAGGTCGCCCTGAAGCTCGTCCGGAAGCAGGATCATCACGACGTCGCCGAGGCTTGCTGCCTCTGCCACGTCGACGACCTTCAGGCCGGCCGATTCTGCCTTGGCAACGGACGAGGAATCGGGCCTGAGGCCAACGATCACGTTGACGCCCGAGTCCTTCAAGTTCATCGCATGAGCGTGCCCCTGCGATCCAAATCCAAGGATCGCAACGGTCTTTCCATCAAGTTTTGTTAGGTCTGCATCGTTGTCGTAGATCATGCGGGCGAGGGTATCGGACCAACGCCGGCCGAACACCGTGAATGCGTCCACCGAAATGAAGTCTGTGCGGTTTTCCCTAAACTGCGCGCGCTAGAGAAAGTCTTCAAAGGAGCGACCTTTGCCAGTCACCTGGACCAACGCAGGCGAGCAGTACCACGACATCAAGTACGAACTTCACGAGGGGATCGCGAAGATCACGATCAACCGGCCTGAGGTTCGCAACGCCTTTCGCCCGCAGACGCTCTTCGAGCTTTCGGACGCGTTCACCCGCGCACAGAACGACACCGCAGTTGGCGTAATCGTCTTGACCGGCGAAGGTCCCGATGCCTTCTGTTCCGGCGGTGACCAGCGCATCCGCGGCGATGACGGCTACATCGGCGACGACGCCGTTGCCAAGCAGGGTGTTGGCCGTCTCAACGTGCTTGACCTGCAGATTCAGATTCGTCGTTGCCCCAAGCCGGTTGTCGCGCAAGTTGCTGGTTACGCGATCGGCGGCGGCCACGTGCTGCACATCGTCTGTGACCTCACGATCGCTGCGGACAACGCGCGCTTTGGGCAGACCGGCCCGAAGGTTGGCTCTTTCGACGGCGGCTTCGGTGCTGGATACCTCGGCTCGATCGTTGGCCAGAAGAAGGCCAAGGAGATCTGGTTCCTCTGTCGCCAATACGACGCGCAGGAGGCGCTCGACATGGGCCTCGTGAACACCGTGGTGCCGCTCGACCAGCTTGAAGACGAAACCGTCAAGTGGTGCAAGGAGATGCTCGCGATGTCGCCTTTGGCGCTGCGCATGCTCAAGGCTTCGTTCAACGCCGCGACCGATGGCATGGCCGGCGTTCAGCAGCTCGCTGGCGACGCGACGTTGCTCTTCTACATGAGCGAAGAGGCCCAAGAGGGACGCGACGCCTACGTGCAGAAGCGCGACCCCGACTTCTCCAAGTTCCCGAAGCGCCCATAGATGGGCGCCGCTTCAGTCTGGATCAAGGCCGCTCGGCCGAAGACGCTCCCGGCGGCATTGGCGCCGGTGGCGGTAGGTACCGCGCTCGCCGCCGGCCCTGCCGGCATCTTCAAACTGCCGATTCTGATCGCGACGATCGTCGGTGCTTTGTTCATCCAGATCGGTACGAACCTCTCCAACGACTACTCGGACGCGCGTCGCGGCGCGGACACCGAGGACCGGCTCGGGCCAGTTCGCGTAACCGCGGGTGGGCTTGTGCCGCCTAGATACGTGCTCTACGCAACGTGGATCGCGTTCGGGATCGCTGCACTTGCCGGCGTGTACCTGGTCCTCGAAGCCGGATGGGAGTTGATCCTCGTCGGAGCGGCGTCGATAATCGCCGGCTTGCTCTACACCGGCGGGCCCCGCCCTTACGGGTACGAGGGGCTCGGCGAAGTGTTCGTTTTCCTCTTTTTCGGCATCGTCGCCGTGATGGGGTCTTACTTCGTGCAGACCGAACAACTTTCGTGGGAGGCCTTCGCGTTGTCGATCCCAGTCGGCCTGCTCGCCTGCTCACTGCTGATGGTCAACAACATCCGCGACGTCGACACCGATCGTCGTGCCAACAAGCGAACTCTTGCCGTTCGGCTAGGTCGGGCGAAGATGCGCACGATTTTCAGCGCGACGCTGCTGATCGCGTTTGCGCTGGTTCCGATCATCTGGTTGATCACCGACCTGCCGGCCTGGATCAACCTCGCACTGCTCGCACTACCGCTGCAGCCGCCGCTCGCCAAGACCGTTCGCGACCGCACTGACGGCGCGGCCTTGAACAAAGCGCTGGCCGACAGTGCCCGACTGGAACTCGCATTTTGCGTGTTGTTGTCAGTCGGATTGCTGCTTGCGTAACCGCGCGTCGTAGTCTTGACGCATGAAGATCGAACGGGTTGAACTGTTCGCGCTGCGGCTACCGCTGAAAACAGCTTTCGTGTCTTCCGAGGGCTCAACCACCGAGCGCGATCTCGCGATCCTGCGGATCACCGACGAGAACGGACAAGTCGGCCTAGGAGAGATCACTTCGTATCCCGGCGTTGGCGGAATCCCGCTAGGCGAGCTGGTCGAGGCGTTTGAACTCCACGCGAGACCGCACCTTCAAGACGCCAACGTCGACGTGGAAGGGCTGACAATCGGCGAGGCACTTCCCGCACCCGTGGATGCGGCAATAGACGTCGCCCTGCTCGACCTACGCGCCAAACGCGAAGGAGTTCGCGTGGCGGACCTGATCGGCACTGAAGTTGCCGACGCCGTTTCGGTGAACGCGACGATCGCGAGCAGCTCGCCGGACGACGTTGCCGAACAGGGCCGCAATGCCAGGGACGCCGGCTTCGACACGATCAAACTGAAGGTCGGAATGCAGGACGACAAGTGGCGCGTCCAAGCGTTGCGCGATGCCATTGGTTTTCAGACGCGGATCAGACTCGACGCCAACGGCGCTTGGTACACCGCGGAAGCGATCGACGTGATCGGCGAGCTGACGAGCTTTGGCCTTGAGTTGATCGAGCAGCCGGTTGATGGCGACGACATCCAAGGGATGCACCGCGTGCGCGATTCGGCGATCGTGCCGATCGTTGCCGACGAAGGCGTTCGTACTGCCGCCGACCTTGAGCGTCACATCGCCAACGGTGCATGTGATGGTGTGGCGATCAAGCTGTCGCAGGTCGGAGGCGTCGCGGCAGCCGCACAGCTCGCAGACACCGCCAAGCAGGCGGGATTGCTCGCCTTCGTGACCAGCTCACTGGACGGACCGATCGGACTGGCCGCAGGGCTGCAGTTCGCTGCGGCGCGCCCGGACTTCGAACTCGCCAACGGACTTGCGACCGGCGGACTCTTCATCGACCACTATGCGATTGAGATGCCGACGGTTTCGGAGGGGAAGATCGCGCTGCCCGACCGGCCAGGCCTTGGCGTTGAGCTCGACGAGGATGCTTTGGCTGAGTGGTCGATCGGATGATTCGCTAGGCGACGTCGGCGAGGAACGCTGCCACGGCCTCGGCGGTGTCCTCCGGCTCGACCATGTGGGCTGCGTGAGAAGCCTCGTCGACCACGACGTGCTTCGCACGTGGAATCGATTTCTGGAGTCGCTTCGCGTGCTGCGTGTAGATCGCGTCGCGCCCGCCGGTAATCAGCAGCGTCGGTGCGGTGATCTCGTGCAGACGATCCCAGGCCGGTTCATATGCAGATTGGCCGATGCCAATCAATGCCGCCGACAAGGCCTTGGGATCGTTTCGCAGCCTGTCCTCGCGCTGCGCGGCGATCGTCGACTTCGACTGCTCGCCCAACGCAGGAAGCTTCTCCCACATGTCCACGAATTCCTCGATCGAACCGTCTGCGATTCGCGTCGCCAACGCATAGTCGCCGCTGCGACGGTTGGCGCGCTTGATCGGGTCTTCGATTCCCGGGATGCCGCTTTCTGCGATCAAAGCTTTGACCTTGTCGGGTTTGTGCAGCGTGTAGTCGAAGGCGATCCGGGCGCCTTGGGAGTAGCCCCAGATCGCAGCTGCGCCGGCGACGCGGTCCACCGCCTCGTCAACGATCTCACGCGCCAGTTGCACTGTTGGCTCGCCGCGCGTGAGCCCGGTCTGCCCGTGACCGGGAAGCTCGATAGCGTGCACATCCAGCCACTCGGGCAGACATTCGATCGTGGTTTGCCACGATTGTGGGGTCTGCGCGAAGCCATGCAGAAGGATCAATGGAACTGACGAACGAGACATTTGCCCCCCTACGCGTCCTGATCGACGAATTCGCACGCGCGGGGATCGAACACGCGGTGGTTGCGCCGGGCTCGCGGAACGCGCCGGTTGCATACGCGCTCGGCGATCAGGACGGGATCAAGTGCTGGAGCGTGCTCGACGAGCGCTCGGCCGGATTCTTTGCGCTCGGAATCGCCAAATCCACACGCAAGCCCGTGATTCTCACTTGCACCTCGGGTTCGGCTGCGGCGAACTTCCACCCCGCCATTGTGGAGGCCTCGCACGCCGGGATTCCGTTGATAGTGCTCACTGCAGATCGCCCACCCGAACTGCGCGACGTCGGTGCGGGCCAGGCGATCGATCAGATCAACCTCTACGGCTCTGCGGTGCGCTGGTTTGTGGAAGCCGGGAACCATGAGTTCAGCGAGCAGACCCTACGCCACTTCCGCTCGCTCGGCTGCCGCGCAGTCGATGAGGCGCAGGGCGACGATCCCGGGCCGGTGCACGTCAATCTCCCGCTGCGTGAGCCACTGCGACCAGAGGTCGAAGAACTGGATTCGGCCATTTGCGGGACAGAGGCCGCTCAGGGGCGTGCCGACGGCGCGGTGTGGACCCGGTCCGATACAGCAACGCCGCTCGCACCCGACCTCTACTCGGCGTTGGCAGAGGCCAAACATCCGATCTTCGTGATTGGCGAACAGCATCAGCCGGACCTGGCACTGACAATCGCTCATCTGGCCACCGCAACCGGTGTTCCGGTGTTTGCTGACTCGCTCTCTCAACTGCGCCGATTTGAGTTGGCCGAACACACGCCGCTGATCAACAGCTACGACCTGATTCTGCGCTCGCAGCCGGTCACCGAAAAACTGACTCCGGATTTGATCGTGCGGATTGGCGAAACGCCAACGTCGAAGCCACTGCGTACGTGGTTGGCCGATTTGAGTTGCCGCCAAATCGTGATCGACCCGCGCGGTCGCTGGGCAGAACCGACCCGCAACGCAAGCGAGATCTGGCACTGCGACCCACTTGCAACGTTGACCGCGGCAGCCGGACGCGTTGAAGGCCCGACGGCCTCGCCGAGTTGGACAAGCGCCTGGGATGTGATCGAGACCGCCGCACAGACGGCGATCGATCACGCGCTGTCGGCCGAACCATTTCCCTTCGAGCCTGCCGTTTACCGACATGCACTGGCGTCGCTTGAAGCAGGTGCGACGGTCTTCGTCTCGTCCTCGATGCCGATTCGCGATGTCGAAGCCTTTGGGCCAGTCTCGCGCGACGACGTCCGTTACCTGTCCAACCGAGGCACCAACGGGATCGATGGCGTGCTCAGCACGGCTTTGGGCGTGCGTGCGCCGTACAACTGCGACCGAGTCATCGTCTTCACCGGCGACCTGGCCTTTTTGTACGACTCAGGAGCGTTGGCGATCGCAAAGCGACACGACATCCCAATCACGATCGTCTGCGTCGACAACGCCGGCGGTGGGATTTTCAGCTTTTTGCCCGTCGCCGAACACGAGGATCACTTCGAGGAGTTGATCGCCACGCCGAGTGGTGTGGATGTCGAGGCGTTGGTGAAGGCCTATGGGTTTCCGTACACCGCACCACACGACGGCGACGCACTGGCTGCTGCGGTTGCCCAGCCCGGATTCATTCACCTCAAGACCGATCGCGCCGCAAACAAAGCAGGCCACGATCGCGTCGCCGCGCACGTTTCAGATTCAGTCGCTGCCGCCCTGGCCGAGACGGGCGCGTTTCGCTAACACTCGCGAAGCACAGGCAGAAGTGCCTGTAGCTTCGTCTCGGTTTCGGCAAGCTCGTCCGACGGATCGGAGTCGCCAACGATTCCCGCGCCGACGAACAGTCTCGCCCGATTCCCGTTGATCAACGCGCTGCGCAGCGCCACGTGGAACTCACCGTCTTCGAGCAGGTCCATCCAGCCGACGCCGCCGGTGTACCAGCCGCGATCGAAGCCTTCGAGGGTCTTGATCACTTTTGAAACTTCGGGCCACGGTTCGCCGCCAACTGCCGGCGTGGGATGGAGCAAGCCAGCCAACTCGATCGCCGGACGCGGTTCTGTGAGCTGGGCGCGGATCGGCGTGGCGAGATGCTGAATGTTCTTGACCTTCACGAGCTGAGGTTTCTCGCCTGCTGCGATCCACGCAGAAATCCGACCGAGAGTCCTTTCGATTTGCCTGACCACGATCGCGTGTTCGCGGTTGTCCTTGTCGCTGGTCAGGAGCTGTTCGCCGAGGCGGCGGTCGGTCGCTTCGTCTTCGCCACGCCGCATCGACCCTGCAAGCGCCATCGTTGAGGCACGACGGCCTTCGCGCCGGATCAACAGCTCCGGAGATGCGCCGATGAACGCACGGTCACCTATGCCGACGGCGAATGTCGTGCACTCGGGAAACCGCGCGCGCAGCCCACGCACCGCGTTGACGATGTCGATCGGGTGATCGCGCCGGAGCGTGACTTCTCTTGCCAGCACGATTTTCTCGATCTCGCCGGAACTGATCAGCTCGGTGGCGCGGGCGACGGCGTTCTCATAGTGCTCGGGAGCGGCCGATGAAGCCGCAGTCCCTTGATCCGGCTGGTGTGCAGGTCGCGACTCATTGCGAAACTCGGCGAGATCGGCGTCGAGCGCCAGTCGCTCGATCAATGACTCTGTGGAACTGATCAGCGCGGACGTCTCGTCATCGGGTTGCACGTGAATCGCAATCGTCAGACGCGCGACTGGATCTTCTCCTCCCGATCTGGCGATTGCGACGCGCGGAAGCACGAACTGCGCCGAACGCGTCTCGTGCCAGGCATCCCCCCACGGGTCGTCGTCGTTGAATGCGAATCCGCCGCACCAGATCACGCCACTACCGGGCGGCGCGATCGGGTCGCTGAACAAGTCATCGGCCTCGGCGGCATCGAGTAGTTCGCCGCAGTCGCGGGCCAGCGCGGCGAAACGTCCCGGTCCGTTGGCCTCGACCACGGCGGCGGCGCCAAGCGTGGCGATCGAAAGGTCGCTTCTGGCGGGCTGGATGAACGTCGACCAGGGTTCGTCGTTTCCGCGCGCGGCAGAAATGTGCTCGAGGGGATCGATGCCTGCACGGACCGGCACAGTGATCGCGGCGACCACCCCGTTGCCGCGGTGGCGGGCCTTCGTCAGTGCTGCGTCGACGTTTCTGGCCAAGCGTGCGTAGGCCTCTGTGCCGAACCCCAGCTCTGTCGGAACGGTTGGAGAAGACGCGCGCGAGCCGCTGGCCCGGCGCGTTCGTCTCCATCCAATCATCTGGTGCCCTTTCGGCGACCTAGGTTTCGCTGCGTCCGCGCTGCACAGCGATCTCACCGGTGCGGACCATTTCGATCAGACCGAAGGGCTTGAGCAGCTCTTCGAAGGCCTCGATCTTCTCTTCGCTGCCGGTCAGTTCGACCGTCACGGAGCGACGGGCAACATCGACGATACGACCACCGAAAATCTCCGCGAGTTGCGACACCTCTTGGCGGGTGTGCGCGTCGGCGTCAACCTTCAGCAACGCGAGCTCGCGCGCGACGGTGTCCTCCGGCTCGAGATCCCTGATCTTCAGGACGTGGATCAGCTTGTGCAGTTGCTTGGTGACCTGGTCGATCGGGTGCTCCGCGCCATCGATCGTCATTGTGATGCGCGAAATGTTTTCGTCGTCGGTCGGGCCGACGGCGAGCGTGTTGATGTTGTAGCCGCGTCGGGCGAAGAGGCCGCTGATGCGCGCGAGCACACCGGGTTCGTTCTCCACAAGAATCGAGAGGACGTGCTTGCGGCCCATTTTGCGCGTGCCTGTCACCTGGAGGTCTTCGAGGCGAAACACTTCTTTGGTTCCTGGATCACCCATCGCTCAGCCCACCATGTCCCTTGCGGCCTGTCCGGCCGGAATCATCGGATACGTGTTCTCTTCTTTGGTCACGCGGACGTCCACCAAGACCGGGCCCTCGTGCTCGATCGCCTCCTTGAACGACCCGACCAGCTTGGTCTTGTCGGTGACCTGCATTCCCTTCATGCCGTAGGCGTCGGCCAGCTTCACCCAGTCGGGGTGATTGCCGGTGTCGACGTGGCTGTAGCGGCCATCCCAGAACAGTTCCTGCCACTGACGGACCATGCCGAGGTAGCCGTTGTTCATCAGGAAGATCTTCACGGGAATGTCGTTGTCGGCGAGCGTGGCCAACTCCTGGATGTTCATCTGCAATGAGCCATCGCCGGAGATGCAGACCACGAGGTCGTCCGGTCGACCGACCTGCGCGCCCATTGCGGCAGGCAGGCCGAAGCCCATCGTGCCGGCGCCACCGGAGTTGATCCAGCGGCGAGGTTCGGGGAAGTCGTAGTACTGCGCGGTCCACATCTGGTGCTGACCGACGTCGCTGCAGACGATCGCCTCGCCTGCGGTGGCCTCAAGCATCGCCTGAACCATGTACTGCGGCTTAATCTCGGTGTCGGCGGAATCCTCGAAGGTGAGTGGATATTTCTCGCGCCAGTGCGCGATGCGATCCCACCATTCGTTCATGCGCGACGTGTCGGCCTTCAGGCTTTTGTACTCCTCGGCCAGTTTCGGCAGAATTTCGTTGGCGTCGCCGACGATCGGAATGTGCGCGGGCACGTTCTTGCTGATCTCGGCCGGGTCGACGTCGATGTGGATGAATTTGGCGTTTGGCGCAAACTCGCTCAACTTGCCGGTGATGCGGTCGTCGAATCGTGCGCCGATCGCAACGATCAGATCTGCCTCGTCCATCGCGTAGTTGGCGGCACGGGTGCCGTGCATTCCGAGCATTCCCAGCCACTGTTCGTGTGGTGCCGGGAATGCGCCCAAGCCATTCAGCGTGCAGGTGACGGGAAACTTGTCGCTGGTCGCAAGATCGCGAAGTGGCTCTGCGGCGTTGCCGTTCACGACGCCGCCGCCGACGTAGAGGATCGGGCGCTTTGCGTTGGCCATCGCCTTCGCCGCGAGCCGGATCTGCTTGGCGTTTCCACTCCTGGTGGGCTGGTAGCCGGGCATGCTGACGCTGTCGATCGGTTCGTACTCGATGTCGGCTCGCGAGAGGTCCTGCGGGATGTCGACGAGCACCGGGCCAGGGCGACCGGTTCGGGCAACGTGAAATGCCTCATGGATCGCGGTTGGGATGTCGCGAGGGTCGCGGATCATGATCGAGTGCTTGACGATCGGCATGGTGATGCCTGTGATGTCGGCCTCCTGGAAGCCGTCGGTGCCGAGCAGGTCGGTGCGGACCTGGCCGGTGATGAAGACCGTTGGAACCGAATCCATCATCGCGTCGGCGATCGGCGTGACGAGGTTTGTGGCGCCGGGGCCGCTGGTGGCGAGCGCCACTCCGACCTTGCCGGTGGCCTTGGCGTATCCCTCCGCCGCGTGGCCGCCTCCTGCCTCGTGTCGAACAAGAATGTGTTTGATGCCGGCGTCGTAGATCGCGTCGTACGTCGGCAGGTTCGCCCCTCCGGGATAGCCGAACATGACGTCGACGCCCTCGTGCTTGAGCGCTGCCATTAGTGCCTCAACTGCTCGCATCTTCAGTCCCTCCTTTCAATCTCCGTCCACGGGATTTCCGTGGTCCGCGAGACATCGATGCGGTGGCCAATCCTTGCCCCTGCCTGCTGAGCTGGTGGATCTGGCGTGGATCTCACGCCTGGCCTTGAATACCGGCCCCACGCACGTGGTGTTCGTGCGCACAGCCGGGTTGAACTTATTTCGGGAATTCGATTGAGCGCCACAGCCCAAGAGAGATGGACGTCGCGCTCGTCCCTACAGAGTAACGCCATCGGTCGGTTTCGTCACCCCCTGTGGTCCATGCAACCAAATTCCCGCAATTTGCATGCAAGGCCTCACACCAGGTGTGAGGCCTTGGTCGGAAATTGGGGGGTTTTGGGGTTAGTCGGCGGGCTGATCGGGGTCGGCGAAGGAGTAGCCCTTGGGTGGAAGCAGCGCCTCGGGGTAGTCAAGGTCTTCTCCGCAGCGAGGGCAGACTTGCACTGCGATACCGACTTCGGCGTTGCAGTTGGGGCATTCGCGGCGCGGGTCGAGCCGGGTGGATTGGCTCGCCCATGCGGCGATCAGTCCGATCACAGGGAGGATCGCGCCGACGATGAACCAGATCGCGAACGACGAGCCTTTGTACTTGCCGACGGCGCCGGTGAGCAGGCCGAAGATCAGTGGGACCACTGCGTATTCCATGCGATCGTGAGGCTAGCCGCGGGACGTGGCAAACTTTCGCGCCATGACGTCGCCGAGCTCGCCGCAGATTCATCAACAATCGATATCGCTCGACGCAGCAACTTCTCTGGCCGGCGACGACGGCAACTTTGAGATCGAGTTGAGCGATCGGTGGCAACTCTGGGGGCCGAGCGGTGGTTACCTCAGCGCCATCGCGCTGAGGGCAGCCGGCGAGTTGTCCGAGTTGTCGCGACCGGTGAGTTTTTACTGCCATTTCCTCAAGTCGCCGAAGTTCGCGTCGGCACAGGTGACCGCGGCGTTTGAACGCGCTGGCAAGCGATCCGAGTCGATTTCTGTACAAATCATGCAGGGGGGCGAAATCGTGCTGACCGCGCTGGTGCGCACGTCGGGCGACACCACCGGCCATTCGCACGACGTGACGTCACTGCCGACCGACAAAATGCCGGACGACGTCGAGCCGTTTCGATTCAGCGGTCCGGGTAGCGAAATGTTCACGTTCTGGGACCACGTCGAGCGTCGCCCGGTGCTGAAGATTTCGAACTCGACTTCGCGCGATCCGATCTGCCGCGAATGGTTTCGGTTCCATCCGACGGCGAAATTCAAAGACCCATTCCTCGACGCGGCGCGTCCGCTGATGATGCTCGACACCTTCGGCTACCGGGCCGCAAGGCAGAAGTACCCCGACCACACACTCTTCGCGCCGAATCTCGACACCTCGGCGTGGTTCCACGACATCGAGGCGCAAACCGACTGGATGTTGATCGAACACACGAACCCAGTTGCACGCGACGGCGTGATGTTCGTCGACGGACGCGTTTGGTCGGAGAGTGGAAAGCTTGTGGCGGGCGGCAGTGCTCAACTGTTGCAACTTGAACGCAACTAGAGCCCCAGCTTCTCGCGAACGATCTTCGTGACTTCACCGCCGTCGGCGCGTCCCTGCGTCTGCTTCATCACGAAGCCGATGACTGCGCCGATCGCCTTCATGTTGCCGGACTTCATGTCCTCGACGGCCTTTGGATTGGCTTCGAGGGCAGCGTCGACAATCCCAGCAAGCTCGTCGCTGTCGCCCATTGCTGCGAGACCCTCCGACTCCACGATCGCGTCGGGGTCCCCCCCGCTTTCGACCAGCATGTCGAGGACGGTTTTCGCGCCGGAGTTCGTCACTGCTTTCTCTCCCACCAAAGCGACGAGTCGCGCCATCGCGGCGGGTTCGACGTTCGATTCGGCGGGGTCGGCGTCCGCACCGAGGCGCGCCACCAACTCACCCACGACCCAGTCACCGATTCGTTTGGTGTCGGCGCCTTCGCCCGCGGCTGCGAGCACTGCCTCGAAGTACGCACCCATCTCTGCGTTGAACGCGAGAAATCGTGACGTCTCGGCCGATATTCCGAGATCTTGCTCGTACCGCTCGGCCTTTTGAAGCGGAAGCTCGGGGAGCGACGCACGGATTTCGTCGATCAACCCGGTCGACGGCGCGACGGGAACGAGGTCTGGCTCCGGGAAGTAGCGGTAGTCGTGCGCCTCTTCCTTCGACCGCAGAGAGGTCAGTGAGCCAGAGGACGGGTCGAAGTGCAAGGTCTCCTGCTCGACCTTCTCACCTGCGTTCAACAGCGCGGTTTGGCGCGCGATCTCGGCATCGATTCCGCGTTCGATGAATCGAAATGAGTTCATGTTCTTGAGCTCGGTTTTCACGCCCAGCTCTTGCTGGCCGACTGGGCGGATCGAAATGTTTGCGTCGCAGCGCAGCGAGCCCTCTTCCATGTTCACATCCGACACGCCGAGGCGTTTAATTGTCGCGCGCAACAACTGCAGCCATTCACGCGCCTGCGAGCCGGAGTGAATGTCCGGTTCGGTGACGATCTCGACCAGTGGGGTGCCACCACGGTTGTAGTCGACGACCGTGCGGCCGGCGCCGTGGATGCGGCCGGACTCGCCGACGTGGATGTTCTTCGCGGCGTCCTCCTCCATATGGGCGCGGTGGATGCGCACGCCGGCGAGTTCGCCGTTCGAACAGATCGGGATGTCGAACTGGCTGATTTGGTAGCCCTTGGGCAGGTCGGGATAGAAGTAGTTCTTGCGGTGGAACATCGAGCGAGGCGCAATCGAACAGCCGAGGGCGAGGCCGGTCGCGATCGCAAACTTGACGGCCTGCTCGTTGGGCACCGGCAGCGTTCCTGGGTGGCCGAGGCAGACCGGACAGGTCAACGTGTTCGGCTCAGCGCCGAACTCGAGTCGGCAGCCACAGAACATCTTTGTCTTCGTCGCAAGTTGAATGTGGATCTCAAGACCGATGACAGGCTCGTAATTTGTGGCTTCGCTCATCGCTAGCTCCCCCACAACCACGGGCCGTCGGCGAAGTCCGTCTCGCGCTCAAACACGTGCGCCGCCTCGAGCAGTTTGTTCTCGGCGAAGTGCGGCGCGGCAATCTGCAGGCCAACCGGCAGGGCGCCCTCGGTGCCCGGCTCAGCGACCGCCGAGCCATCCGATGTGGCCAAGCCGGCGGGCAGCGAGATCGCGGGAACGCCGGCCAGCGAGATCGGCACCGTGAAGTAGTCGGACAGGTACATCTGCAGCGGGTCGTCGGTCCTCTCGCCGAGCCCGAACGCGACCGATGGAGAAGTTGGCGTGATGATGAAGTCGCAGGATTCGTATGCAGACTTGAAATCCTCGACGATCTTCGTCCGGACTTTCTGGGCCTGGCCGTAGTAGGCGTCGTAGTAGCCGGAAGACAGCGCGTAGGTGCCGAGCATGATGCGGCGTTTGACCTCCGGACCAAAACCCTCGCCGCGAGTCGTCTCGTACATCTCGGTCAATCCGCCGGACACCTCGGCGCGCTGGCCGAAACGCACGCCGTCCATCCGGGCGAGGTTGGCGCTGGCTTCCGCAGGCGCGATTACGTAGTAAGCCGACAACGCGTAGTCGGCGTGCGGCAACGGAACCTCGACGATCGCGCCTCCTGCGGCCTCGATGCGCTTGCAGGACGCGTCGAAGACGGCCTTCACACCGGGTTGCACGCCGTCCCAGTCGAGCGGCGCGGGAACTCCGAACTTGAGGCCATTCAGATTCTCGGCCGAAGGCGAGACGACGCTCTCGGGCAGACCGATCGACGTCGAGTCGTTCGCGTCCTTGCCCTGAATGTGCTTGAGCATCAACGCAGCGTCGGCGACGTCGCGGGTGATCGGGCCCGCTTGGTCGAGAGACGACGCGAACGCGATCATGCCGAAACGCGAGACCGCTCCGTAGGTCGGTTTCAACCCAACCAAGCCGCACAACGCAGCCGGTTGGCGAATTGAGCCGCCGGTGTCGGTACCGGTCGCCCACGGGGCGCTGCCGGCTGCCACTGCCGCCGCCGATCCGCCGCTCGAACCGCCAGGTACGCGAGACGGGTCCCACGGGTTACGCACGGCCCCGAACGCGGAGTTTTCGTTGGACGAACCCATCGCAAACTCGTCCATGTTCGTCTTTCCGATGAAGCTGGCGCCGGCCGCACGAAGCTTCGCCACGACAGTTGAGTCGTATGGCGGCACGTATCCGTTGAGGATCTTCGACGCCGCGCGAGTTTCAACCCCCTCAACGCAGAAAAGGTCTTTGATCGCGATCGGTACGCCCGCTAGTTCGCTGTCAGCAGACGCGACGGCGCCGCCCTCATCCACCGACAGGTACGAGTTGAAGTCGTCGGCAGTCGCGCGGGCTCGGTAGAAATCGAGCAGTTCGCTGGCCGCGATGTCGCCGGCCCGGATGGCGTCAACCGCCTGCGTGGCAGTGAGCTTGAGCAAGTCTTGCGACACGGTCAGCTCCCGGCCGCTGGTACCGCGAAACCGCCGTCGGCTACGTCCGGTGCGTTGGCGAGCGCCTGTTCCTTGGTCAGGCCCGGCTTCACCTCATCCGGTCGCAACTCGTTGACGAGATCGACCACGCGAGCGGTCGGCTCTACGTCGTCCAACGAGAGCTCGTCCATGTGTTCGACGTAGCCGAGAACGCTCGAGAGATCGCGCGTCATCTGCGCCTGTTCGTCCTCCGTCAAACGAAGTCGCGCCAGTCGCGCGACGTATGCCACATCGTCACCAGAAATCACGGCGCAGAGTGTACGGCCCCCAGGCCAAACACCCGTCGAAAGAAATCAAACAACTTCGTAAAACAAGGCTCGCGAAAAAGCGAACCTTGGCGGGCTAATCGAGTTGTAGGCGTTCTGGGCTGGGGGGTTGATCGAAGCCGGCGGGAACGGATTCGTCGCGGATGGCCCAGCAGGCGGCGGCGAACAGGGTGAGCGAGCTGATCACAGCGACGTAGAACCAGCCGGTCGCGTCAGCGAAGTCGCGCGGCGAATCGATCACGCGATACGTCATGCCGATGGCGGCGACGAAGCTGCATACGGTCAGCGGCGTGGCGAGGATCATCGACCAGTCGGCGGTTCGGCTCAGCAGTGCCGCGAGAAACATGCAGACCGCGAGCAGAACAGAGAGGTAGACGAACCAACGCGTGAAATGCAGGTCCCAGACGTTGAGGTTGATCGCACCGCCATCGCCGCCGCCAATCACGTTGGCATTCGGGGCAAGCTGGCGCAGTTCGTCGATCGCAGGCAGCGTGAACCACGCAGAGAAAGTCGCAATCAGCAATACCAACGCGGCGATCAGCGCAAAAAACTCGGACGGTCTGACTTTGTCACCAAACATGGGCGAAGACTACGCGCCGGCTCGAGTCTCGGCCGCTTTGACAGTGTTTTCGAGCAGGCAGGAAATGGTCATCGGGCCGACGCCCCCCGGGACCGGCGTGACGGCGCCGGCGATGCCCTGGACAGCGTCGAAATCGACGTCCCCGACCAAGCCATTCTCACTGCGAGTGGTGCCAACATCGATAACGATCGCACCGGGTTTCACCATGTCGCCAGAAATCAACTTCGGCGATCCGACGCACGTCACGAGGATGTCGGCGCGGCGTGACAGTTCGGCCAACTCACGAGTGCGCGAATGGCATGTCGTGACCGTGGCGTTCTGCGCAAGCAGCAGCGATGCGACTGGTTTGCCGACGAGATTCGACCGGCCGATCACCACAGCCTCGGCGCCGTTGAGTTGCGCACCGACTTTCTCGAGCAGAATCATCACGCCTCTCGGGGTACACGGGGTCAACGCATCCCGCCCCTGCACCACGCGTCCGACGTTTGCGGTCGTCAAACCGTCAACGTCCTTCTCGGGTGCGATCAGCTCGGTCATCGAGTCGTCGTCCAACCCATCTGGCAGCGGCAGCTGAAGCAGGATGCCGTCGACGTCGTCGCGTCGATTCAACTGGTCGATCAGATTCGCCAGAAACTCACTGTTCGTGCTTGCCGGAAGTCGTTCGTCGTCGCTGTCGATTCCGACTTCGGCGCAGGCCTTGTGCTTGTTGTTGACGTAGACGTGCGAGGCCGGGTCGTCACCGACGAGGATCGTCACGAGACGGGGCGCCCGCCCATGCGCCGACTTGAACTCGCTGACGCGCTCAGCTACCTGCTTGCGAACATCCGCCGCGATCGACTTGCCGTCGATCAGTTCAGTCGTGATCGCAGTGTTCGGAGTCTCTGTTTCGGTCATCAAGCTTGCAGGCGGCCGATGTTTCGCGTTAGGAATCTCATCGTCCTTCGCGCAGATCCTGCATCAGCTCGTCGAGACTAGGCATCACTCCGGTCGCGACCAACACCATCACCACGATGCCGATCACCGTCCCCGCGATACCC
Source organism: Solirubrobacterales bacterium (assembly GCA_049608465.1). Classification (GTDB taxonomy): domain Bacteria; phylum Actinomycetota; class Thermoleophilia; order Solirubrobacterales; family JACPNS01; genus JACPNS01. Next base: position 44,551 of record JBMYXO010000003.1, read on the forward strand.
AGCCCGAGTGCCCAAGAGCCGATGCGTTTCTCGCCGCGCTGAATCGCAGCGATACCCATGACAATTGCTATCGGACCGAGAATGATGTTGAAGATGAACAGCGAGGCGACGCCGATCCACATACCGATTCGAGCTTGGCGATAGGCCGGCGTTGGTGGTTCCACCTTCTGTGGACCGGCATCCTCGTTGAACGGCGCTCCGCGCGGCCGCACATGCGACTCACCGGTTGGGCCGCCATCTTGAAGGCCGGGAGCGGGCGGTGTTTGCGTGCCGGGCTGAAACTCCGGCGAGTGCGAAGGAGGACGCGTCCAGCGCGGCACTTCCGGTAGGTCTGCCGGCGGTTCGTGGCGCGGCGGCGCATCGTTCTCGGTGGGGAACGGCAGCGGATCCGACGGATCGGCTCGATATGGCTCACCAACTGGCTGCGGACCCTTGAATTCTTTGTCGCCCATCATGCCCCCGCCCCTACCCTTTTCGTGATCGGCGCGTAGTCAGCGATGAATTTGCGTTCGGAACCATCCGCTGAGAATCGCACGACGATCATGTTGCCCGGCTCGACTCCGATCACGATCCCCTCCCCGAAGTTGGCATGCTCGACGTCGTCACCGGCCTTGAACCGCGCCATCGGCAGCGACGAGCCAGAACCGGCCGAGGCCTTGAAGCCGCCGCCCGTGTCTCCTCCGGCCGACCGCGAACCGCGACTGTACGAGCTGCCGTTGCTGGTTTCGACCGCGACATCGGCGTGCTCGGCGGGGATCTCGTCGATGAAGCGTGAGGGCTCGTTCCATCCGGTCTCACCGAAAAGCATCCGCCGGGCCGCGTGGGTCAGATAAAGGTTCTGCCGCGCGCGGGTGATGCCGACGTAACAAAGTCGGCGTTCCTCTTCGATGTCACCTGAGTCAACGGCGCGAGAGTGCGGGAAGATGCCCTCCTCGACGCCAATCATGAACACAACCGGAAACTCGAGACCCTTCGCGTTGTGCAGCGTCATCAGTGTGATCTGCCCTTCGTCGTCCTTGATCGCATCCTGATCCGAGAACAGCGCGACTTGCTGGAGGAAGGCCTCAAGCCCCGCGTCGTCGTCGCCGACGGCGTTGAGGTCGTATTCGCGCGCCAGACCGACCAATTCAGCGAGGTTTTCCAGTCGTCCCTCGGATTCAATCGTTGACTCGGCCTTCAATGCGTCGGCGTAGCCACTCTCATTGATCACGGCCTCGACGATGTCGCCGACGTGCTTCTCGGCTGCGGCCTTTTCGCGCAGTGACGTGACGATTTCGGAGAATCGCGCGAGCGACTTCAGCGCCGCTCCGCCCAGTCCAGGCACGTCTTCGGCTCGCCCGACCAGCTCGAGCACTGGCTCGCCGGTCGTATTCGCGTATGCCAGAAGGCGATCAACGGTCGTCTTGCCGATGCCACGCCGGGGCACGTTGATGATTCTCTGCAGCGACACCTGGTCGTTCGGGTTGGCCAGCATCGTCAGGTAGGCGATCGCGTCTTTGACCTCAGCGCGTTCATAGAAGCGCGTGCCGCCGATCACTTGGTACGGCATCCGGTAACGCACCAGCGTGTCCTCGAGCACTCGTGACTGTGCGTTCGTTCGATAGAACACCGCGACATCGGTGTTGGCGATCCCGCTTTCGGTCAGGCGCTGGATTTCGCCGGCGACGAAGCGCGCCTCCTCGTGCTCATCGGTCAACTGGCGGATCTTGATCTGATCTCCGAGCGGGCCGTCGGTCCAGAGCTTCTTGCCCTTGCGACCGCTGTTGCGCGAAACGACTGCGTGGGCGGCATCGAGGATGCGGCCGGTCGAGCGATAGTTCTGCTCGAGCTTGATGACCGCAGTATCTGGAAAGTCCTTCTCGAAGTCCATGATGTTGCGAACGTCGGCGCCGCGGAATCCGTAGATCGACTGGTCGTCATCGCCGACCACGACGAGATTGCGGTGCTTGTGGGCGAGCAGCTCGACCCATTTGTACTGAGCGGCGTTGGTGTCCTGGTACTCGTCGACGAGGATGTGTTGAAAAACGCCTTGATAGCGCTCGAGCACCTCGGGAAAGGTCTCCCAGAGCTCGACGCTTCTGAGCAGGAGGTCGTCGAAGTCCATCGCGTTCATTTCGCGCAGGCGGCGCTCGTAGGTCTCGTACGCAGCGGCGGCCACCTCGTCGACGACGCCGTCGACGTGCTGGGCAAACGTGGTGGCATTCATCAATTGATTCTTCGCCCGCGAGATGATCGACTGGATCAAGCGCGGCGGATAGCGCTTGGTGTCCACCTCGCGCGCCTCAAGGCACTGGCGAACAAGTCGCTGCGAATCGGCCGAGTCGTAGATCGTGTAGCCACTCGTGTAGCCAAACCGCTCTGCCTCGGCGCGCAGAATCCGGGCGCAGGCCGAGTGAAAGGTCGTTAGCCACATCGCTCGCGCTCGCGGCCCAACCAACTTCTCGGCACGCTCGCGCATTTCTTTGGCTGCCTTGTTCGTGAAGGTGATCGCCAGGATCTGCTCCGGTCGAGCATCACCGCTTTGCACGAGGTGGGCGATGCGATGCGTGAGCACTCGCGTCTTGCCGGAACCGGCTCCGGCGAGGATCAGCAGCGGGCCACCGCGGTGCAGCACAGCGGCTTTCTGTGGCTCGTTGAGCCCAGCTGTCAGGTCTGTATCGGCGAAGAGTTGAGCCACTCATCGAGCATAGCCCTGCCCTCGGAGCCGCGATTCGGCGTCATCGGCGGCAGTCAAAGCGGTGATCGTCACATCATTTCGTGTAAAGTTCGTCGCGATGAACGACGTTCAACCGGACAATCAAGTCGTCGATCGCTGGGCCGCTCCGATCGATGCAACCTGGGATACGTACGACTGGTCCCAGCACGAACGCACGATCGAGGTCGACGGTCGCAGCGTCAACTACGTCGACCTCGGCGATCACAACAAACCGGTCCTGCTCTTCGTCCATGGAATCATGGGAACCTGGCGCAACTGGCTGTTCAATCTCCTGCCATTCGCTGACCGCTACCGGGTGATCGCCCTGGACCTCCCCGGCTTCGGTCGCTCGGAGATGCCGGCCGAAAAATTGACGATGGACAACTACGCCAAGGCAGTCAAGCGCTTTTGCGACAAACTCGGCATCCAGCAAGTGACGCTGGTCGGCAACTCAATGGGTGGCCTGATCGGCGCACTGGTCGCGAAGTCGACGCCAGAACTTCTGAACAAGCTCGTGCTTGTTGACGCCGCAGGATTTTCCACCGCCAATCGCCACCTGCGACGGATCACTCGCTACCGCCGGTTCCTGAACGCATTTTTTGCCTTCGGCTACCTGATTCGCAAAGTGATCGCCGCCAACAAATACCTCGCCGCCGCGTTCACGAAGATCGTGCTGTGGCGCCCGATGAACGTCAGCTCGGAACTGATTCTCGTGTTGTTGTCCGGCATCGGAAAGCCCGGTTTCGTCGACGCCGCGCGTTCGATCGCGTTCACGCGAATCGACCGCGCCCCTGGTGAAATCACAACCGAGACGATGATCATTTGGGGCCGAAACGACAGTCTGATCCCGAAACGGGACGCCTTTCGGTACGCCAAAATGCTGCCGGACGCCCGCCTCGAGCTGATCGACGACACCGGTCACATACCGATGTTCGAAACGCCCGAAAAGTTCAACGCGTTGATCGAAGATTTTGCGGCCGGCGGGATCGCCGCGACCACGTCTGCCGCGGCCTGACGCGCCGCGAAGGAAACCGTCAGCCGCCCGTCGGATCGTGCCCCTTGCGGCGCTTCAACGGTTGCACGTTGCCGCTCTGATCGGGAAGTTCTTCGCCGCGCAGATCAGCCAATTCGCTCTCAAGTTCTCGCAGCTTCGCCGACAGACCGGCCAGCGCGTCGGCGACGGGGTCGGGCAGGTGGATCCAGTCTGTGTCGGGGCCCTCTTCGAGCTGCTCGCCGTTGACGCGCACGGGATGGCCGGGGTTGCCGACCACTGTGGTGTTCGGTGGAACGTCATGAATCACAACGGAGTTCGCACCGACCTTCGCGCCGTGACCTATCCGAATCGGGCCAAGTAGCTTCGCCCCCGACCCAACGGTCACGTTGTCCTCAACCGTCGGGTGGCGTTTCCCGGGTTCCAGCCCCGTACCGCCTAGCGTGACGCCCTGATAGAGCGTGACGTTGTCGCCGATCTCGGCCGTTTCACCGATCACCACGCCTGCGCCGTGGTCAATGAAGAAGTTTTCGCCCACGCGTGCACGCGGATGGATCTCCACGCCGGTCACAATGCGAGCGAAATACGAGATCACGCGCGGCAGCAGCGGCACACCTGCCGCGTCGATGCGGTGCGCAAGGCGATGGAACAAAATCGCGTGGACGCCGTTGTACGTCGCGAACACCTCGATGCGACCAAGCCCGCGCGAAGCCGGGTCGCGAGCTTGCGCCGCGGCGATGTCCTGGCGGATTTCCTGCAGAAAGCTGGTCATAGCGTTTTCTTCGGTGCGCTCAACCGCGCCCAGAAGGATTCTCGACTACACGGTACCGGCGGCTGAGCCGGCCGTGCAGATGCAATCTTCGCTGCAGGCGACAGGGCGATCGGCCCAGACGCCCGTCGAGGCCTCGTACTCGTGGAGCACGGTCGAATCGATTCGACCTGACGCCTGCAGGATCTGCAACGCTGCTGCCGCTTGATGCGCAGCGACTACGCCCGCCGCCGATGGATCAGCAGGCGATGGATCAGCAGGCGTCGCGTCCTCGCCATTCGACGCTGTCGCCTCGGGTTCTGACTCGTCGACGAACCCTCGTAGACAGCTCTTGGCGACGACCGGCTTCCACCATCCGCCGTCCGGTGTGGCGGCGCCACTGACCAGGCTCACTTCTTCGCGCAGGCAGGCGTCGTTGACCAATAAACGGGAAGCATCAGTGCCGGTGCAGTCGATCACGACATCGGCGTCCTTGACGATCAATTCGGCGTTCTTTTCGTCGAGAAATGCCGGAAACGGCTCGGCGTGGACGTCGGCATCGATCAGGCCGAGTTTCACGGCGAGACCATCGGCCTTACCGTCGCCCAGGTCCGGGCGAAAGACCAGTGGGCCGGCGCGTAGGTCGTGCTCCTCGACGAACGCTCCGTCGATCAAGCCGATGCGGCCGACGCCCGCTGCCGCGAGATACGCAGCCGCAACAGTGCCACGGGCGCCAAGACCGATCACCAGCGCGTGTTTGTGTCGAAGTTCGACCTGGTCGCTCACGGAGTGAAGAACGGCGTCGACACGTAGCGCTCGCCGGTGTCGGGAATCACCGTGACGATCAGTTTGCCCTTTGACTCTGGGCGGGCTGCGACGTCGAGGGCGGCGCGAACCGCAGCGCCGCCGGAGATTCCGCAACTTATCCCTTCGAGTCGGGAAACGCTTCGTGCGGTTTCGACCGCATCTTCGTCGTCGACGGCCGTGATCTCGTCGAGCACCGCGCGATTGAGCACCGGAGGAACGAACCCGGCGCCGATTCCCTGGATCCGATGAATTCCCACCTTGCCCCCGGAAAGCACTGGCGAAGCTGCCGGCTCGACTGCCACCACCTTGACGCCCGCTTTTCGTTCTTTCAGTCGTTCGCCCACTCCGGTGATCGTCCCACCGGTGCCTACGCCCGCCACGAACACGTCGACTTTGCCGTCGGTGTCTGCCCAGATCTCCTCCGCAGTAGTTCGACGGTGGACGTCTGGATTGGCCGGATTGGAAAACTGGTCGGGCAAAAAGTACTCAGGGCCGCGTCCCAACTTTCGCGCCGCGTCGACGGCTTCACCCATGCCGCCCATCGACGCGACGATCTCGACTTTCGCGCCGTAGAGCTTGAGCAACCCCTGTCGCTCACGACTCATTCCCTCTGGCAGGGTCAAGATCAGGTCGTAGCCCTTCGCCGCTGCAACGAACGCGAGTGCGATGCCGGTATTTCCGCTTGTAGCTTCGACGATCGTGGTTTTTCCGGCTTCGATCTCGCCCGACCGCTCGGCTGCTTCGATCATCGAAACGCCGATTCGATCCTTGACGCTGCCGGCCGGGTTGAAGGATTCGAGTTTTGCGGCGACGGTTCCGGGCAGATCAGCAGAAAGCCGCTTCAGCTCGACCAGCGGCGTACCGCCCATCAAGTCGATGATGTCGCGAGTGATGGCAGGCATCAGATGTAGTACATCGCTCCGCCGGATTCTGCGGTCTCGGCGGCGGCAAGCGTTGCGAGGTCGCGGTCGGCGAGTTGATCGCGCAACGCACCGACGATTTCCCCCCAGGGTGCGATTGCGAGCTGATCCTCGCTGATCTGACCGTCCAAGGTTTGGACCACCTCAAGAGCATTGATGTTCGCAGCCGGACGGGCAAGCAGATAGCCGCCCTTGACGCCGCGTCGACTGGTCACGATGTTGGCACGCCTGAGCGAACCGAACAACTGCTCAAGAAACTGGGCCGGAAGGTCTCGACGGCGCGCGATCTCGCTGACCGGAATCGGATCGCCACCTTCGTGATGCGCGAGCTCAACCAGCGCCGACAGCGCGTACACGGATTTGGACGTAATCGAGATCATCTGAGGCCTTGTGATCAAGCTTACATATGCGAGCGGAGAATCCTGATCAGAGTTCCGGGTATGTAGCGCGGGTCACTTCTACCGCTTCTTGATCACGCGTATGTGAGAGGACCTCGAACTCGAAGTCGTTTCGCCAGGTCGCGACTACAGCCAGCCGTTCTCGGCCGCATTCAGCACGGCCTGCGCGCGGTCTTTCACACCCAACTTGCCGTAGATGTTGTGCAGGTGGGTGCGCACGGTGCTGGTCGAGAGGTGAAGGTTCTTTGCAATCTCCTCGTAGACGTTGCCCTCGGCAAGCTGACGCAGAACGTCGCTCTCGCGCGGTGACAACGGACTTGGCGAGGTCGGGCGCTTGCGGTCGCCGTTGCCGGACATCGGCACTTCGTAGAGGATCGAACGCAGTTGGCGAACGGTGAGGCGCACGTTGCGTGATGCCTTGAGTAGTTCGTCCGGAGAGACGTCGCCGCCCTCGGCGTAGTGCGCGAGCATGTCAGCGAGCCGAATGATTGCGGCTTCGCCACCCTCGTCATCGCCGTGATGGCGCTCGATCGCTGCGGCCATGCTGTTGGGCAGACCCCAGCGACGCGCGAGCACTCCGCCGACCAGGGCGTGGTCAACGCCGAGCTCGCGACGCTCGCGAAGCAGACGCTCCTGCGGTGTGCGCGCCGAACCATGTACCTGCTGCGGGTAGCCGTCATATGCATAAGTAAGAACGAGCTTGCCGATGTCGTGCAGCAAAGCGGTCACCAGCAAAGCGTCGACGTCGCCGTCCCAGTTGATCTCATGTGCGATTCGCTCGGCTGCCTGTTGCGTGGCAATTGCATGCAGTCGAAAACGGTCGGGGGTGGAATCCCACTGCGCGGTGCGTTCGAAGAAGTCGAAGGTCTTGGTGCGTGTGACGATCGCTTCGACGCCTCCAGGCGTCAACACCTCGACCGCTTCGCGTACGGTGACGACTTTGCGGCGGCCACCAGATGCCTTGTTTGCATAACGGATCACGGTGATCACGAGTGCGACATCTCGTTCGATCGCTTCGACGAGGTCGGTCGTGGCCTTCTCGTTTCCGTTGGTCACTAGATGGAGAACGCGGTCACGCGACTCCGCGAGGGCCGGAAAGCGCTCGAGTGCCTCAAAGGCGGCGGTCAGGCGATGGCCGTGGCCCTGCTGACGCTGTCCTTGGGCTCCGATACGCGGCGGCGTCTCGTTGGAAGTTGCCTTGCTACGAGGTTCACTCGCCGGGTCGCTCTCGGTGAGTGCGCTTGCCGCAGCTTGCTGCTTTGCGTTGCGTGCCATTGTCTGTTTTCTCCAGCTTTCGACTTCCGTGCCTTAAGCGTTGGTAAAGGATTGGCCCAACTGCGAGCCTGACCAAATATCGGCAGCATCGTCGATTTGTTTAGTGGAGTTGCCGACCTGGGGTCTGGACCCCATGCCTGTCTGAGTATCCCAAAAACGGGTGGCCCCGGGGTCTAGCCCTGATGTCCAGTGGGATTGCGCGTGAGATTCGTCGTCCGTTCCGGCTCCGTCGTCCGGGTGACGGTCAATTTTCAGAAAGCGCGGAATCGATTCGTGCGAGCGATTCGGCTTGACCGAGCAGCTCCAGTGACTCGAAGATTCCGGGCGAAATGGTCGTTCCGCTGATCGCTACGCGAATCGGCTGAAAGACCTTGTTCGGCTTGACGTCGAGCTTCGCGACGACATCGCGGAGCGCCGCTTCGACCGACGGTGTGTCGAAGGGATCGGCGCTTGCGAGTGCGTCGCGTGACATCTGCAGTCGGTTGCGTCCTTCTTCGTCGAGAAATTTCTCGCGGGCCTTTGGATCGTCCGATGGACCGTCGAAGAAAAAACCCGCGAGTGGCCAAAAATCGGCCAGCGTCTGGATCTTTTCGCGACAGAGTTCGACGGCTCCGGCGAGTCCTTCGCGACCGGTGAACTGCTCGAGTCGTTTGGTCAGATCGGCCGGTGAGAGTTCGCGTAGGTATGTGCCGTTCATCCAACGGAGCTTCTGTTCGTCGAAGACTGCTGAGCTTTTCGAGACGCGTTCCAGCGAAAAGAGATCTTTGAGCTCTGCGGTGGTGAACAAAGTCTGTTTGTCGTCGTAGCCCCAACCCAGCAACGCGAGGTAGTTGCGGACGGCCTCCGGTACGTAGCCGGCTTCTCTGAGCTCCTGGACCGACGCCGCACCGTGTCGCTTCGAGAGCTTTTTGCCGTCTGGGCCGTGCAGCAAGGGCAGGTGTGCGTAGACGGGTGGTTCGTGCCCGAGAGCGTTGAGAATCATCACTTGTCGCGGGGTGTTCGACAGGTGGTCCTCGCCCCGCACGACATGGGTGACGCCGCTGTCGAGGTCGTCGACGGCGACCGCGAGGTTGTAGAGCGGGGAGCCGTCGGAGCGGGCGATCGTGAAGTCGTCGATGTTCTCGTGTTGGAAGGTGACGTCGCCGCGAATGACGTCTCGCACGGTGGTACTGCCTTCGTCGGGCACCTTCAGCCGAGTCGAGCCCTCGAACTCGTAGGCGTGCTCGCTTTCGAGCAACTGCGCAATCACCTCGCGATGGCGGCCATCAGCCGCCGCTTGCGAAATCGGGCCTTCGTCCCAGTCGATCTCCAGCCACTCGAGCGCGTCGAGGATCTGGTCCACGTTCTCCTTGGTCGAACGAGCGCGGTCGGTGTCCTCGATGCGGAGGAGCATCTTTCCGCCGGCTCCGCGCGCGACGAGCCAGTTGTAGAGCGCGGTTCGTGCGCCACCGATGTGGAGTTGACCGGTCGGCGACGGCGCAAAGCGATCAACGAGCGAGGTGTTGGTGGGCGTGGTCATCGGCGGCAATCCTACGCAATCGCGCAGGCGCAAGCCGTGGTGGTGATCTAACCTTCACGCCGATGTTGATCGGTGCACACGTTTCCACTTCAGGCGGTCTGCCCAAGGCAGTCGAACGCGGTGTCGAGACCGGGTCCACGGCGATCCAGATCTTCAATCAAAGTCCGCGCATGTGGCGGCCGACGAAGTACACCGACGACGATTTCGCGGCGTTTCGCGCCGCCATGGCGGACTCGCCGATCGAGTCGGTCGTGATTCACGCGATATATCTGATCAACCCGGGCACGTTCGACGACGAACTGCACGAGAAGTCATTGACCGCCCTAAGTCACGCGTTGCGCGTGGGCGACGGCATCGGCGCGACCGGAGTGGTCTTGCACCCCGGTCCAGTGATGAAGGGTCAGGAGTACGGCCCGACGGTGGCAAACATCGCGAAGACGTGTGAGCAGGCCTTGGCCGAGACCGATGAATGCAAGCTTTTGCTCGAGAACGCCGCCGGAGCAAACGCCGTCGGTGCGAAGTTCGAGCACCTTGCCGAGCTGATCGAACTGCTGGGCGGCGACGAACGTGTGGGAATCTGCATCGACTCGTGCCATTCACACGCGGCGGGCTACGACGTACGGTCGACCGAGGCGGTGACCGAGACGGTCGACGACCTGGACAGAATCGTCGGCCTGGACCGACTGCACGCGATCCATTTGAACGACTCGCGCGATGAATTCGGCTCGCACCGAGACCGCCACGAAAACCTAGGCGAGGGTTTCATCGGCAAGGACGGCATCGCCGCATTCCTGTCGGAACCACGTTTCGAGGAGCTCCCCGTCCTTCTGGAGATCCCGGGCAAAGAGAAGGACGGTCCGGGAGCGGCAGACGTCAAGACCGCCTGGAAACTACGCGAGCAGGGCCAAAAAGCGCGAGCCTGATCCGGAGTGGAACGTCAAGCGGAGACGGCTACTCCAGAAATGTCTTCCAGCTCGGCGACCAGGGCGGTGCTTCGAGAAACGCCGTAGACGTCGCCGCATTCGAGCGCCACTTCATCTTCACCGGTACGTACAACGATTTCCAGCGGCAGCGGGCCTTTGTGCAGGCCCACGACGCCGTGGATCTCGCGGACGAACGCTTCAACTGAGGGGTGCTCGGCGGTGTCGGCGTCAATCACGACGCGAATTGGGTCGCCGCCGAAAGGGCTACCGGCGGCTGCGGCGAGTTCCTCCTCCGTTGGCTCGAAGGGTTCGACCTCTTGGGCGACGAGCTTGGTCTCGCCTCCGCCCTTGTGGTCGATTCGGCCACGCACGGTGACGACCTTGTCGTTTGCCAGGTGCTCCTTGACGGCGTCAAGAGTTTTTGCGAAGACGATGATTTCGACCTGCGCCGTCAGGTCGTCGAGCTTGGCGAACATCATTTGGCTGCCGTTCTTGGTGCGGATCGTCTTCGATTCGACGATCATGCCACCGGCCGTCGCCCACTCGCCGTCTGATTTTCCAAGCAGGTCGGAGACCGTGCAATCGACCTTCGCCCTCAGCGCTCCGGCGACTGCCTTCAACGGGTGGTTTGACAAAAACAGACCGAGCGTTTCTTTCTCGGCGGCAAGCATCTCCGGCTGCTCCCACTCGTCCACGGGAATCGGCGGTCGCGCGATCTTGTGCTCGGTGGCAGCCGCGACATCACCCATGTCAAAGATCGACCCCTGACCCATGCGCGCATCGTTCTGTTGCTTCACGCCAGCGGCCTGTGCGGCCTCCAGGACTTCGAGCATCCCCTTGCGGGTGGCACCGGTGGACTCGAACGCTCCGCACTTGATCAGGGACTCGATCGACTTCTTGTTGACAGAGCGATTGTCGACGCGTTCACAGAAATCCCAAATCGAATCGAACGGTCCAGCCTGCTCGCGCGCGTCGATGATTGCGTCCACGGCAGACCCGCCGACCCCCTTCACAGCCTCGAGGCCGAAGCGAATGTTGCCCTCGACGACGTTGAAGCGATGGCCGGACTCGTTGACGTCCGGTGGCAGCACCTTGATGCCCATTGCCTCGCACTGCGCTACGAAAAATGGAACCTTGTCCTTCGTGCTCATGACCGAACTGATCAACGCTGCCATGTATTCGGCCGGGTAGTTTGCCTTCAGCCAAGCAGTGCGGTATGCGATCAATCCGTAACAAGCAGCGTGTGACTTGTTGAAGGAGTAGTCGGCGGCATCCTCATTCATCTTCCAGAGCGCGTCGATCACGCTCTGCTGGGTGCCGGAGGCCAGGCAACCTTCGACAAACTCTTGCTTGAGGCCCGCCATTTTTTCGCGGTCCTTCTTGCCGATCGCTTTGCGCAGGTCGTCGGCACGCGGCCCGGAAAATCCACCGATCTCCTTGGCGACCTGCATGTTCTGCTCCTGATAGAGCACGACGCCGTAAGACGTCTCTGTGATCGCACGCAGACGCTCGTCGATGTACTTGATGTTGTCGGGGTTGCGCTTTCCGCGGGCATACGCCGGGATGTGGCTCATGGCACCCGGGCGATAGAGCGCGACGAGCGCGATCAGGTCCTCGAACTCGGTCGGGCGAACTTTCTTCAACGCTTCGCGCATGCCCTCGGATTCGAACTGGAAAACGCCGATCGAATCGCCGCGGGCGAGCATTTCGAAGGTCTTTTCGTCGTCGAGCGGCAAATTGACCATGTCCGGCCGCTCGCGACCGGATCGCTCGATCACGTCGAGCGCCTCCTCGATCACATCGAGGTTGCGCAGGCCAAGAAAATCCATCTTCAACAGTCCGAGCGCCTCGACCGGGCCCATCGCATACTGAGTGATGACCTTGTAGACCTTCTCGGTTTCCGTTGCCGAACGATCCTCGGCGAGTTGCAACGGAACGATGTCGGAAAGCGGCTGATCGGCGATCACCACGGCGGCGGCGTGGATCGAGCTGTTGCGCACAGTGTTTTCGAGCCCCTTTGCGAGATCGACGACCTGCCTGCTGACGTCGTCGTTCTCGTAGACCTCCATGAGCGGCTGTCCGGGCTTGAGGCAGTCGTCGAAGCTCGGGCTTCTGCCCTGTTCGGGTTCGGGGATCAATTTGGCGAGGCGGTCGCCAGTCGCGTAGTCGTGACCGAGCACGCGCGCGGCGTCGCGTACGGCGGCGCGCGGGAACATTCGACCGAAGGTGATGATTCGCGCGACGGATTCCTTGCCGTATTTGTCGGAGACGTAGCGGATCACCTGTTCGCGGCCGTGGACCGAGAAGTCGATGTCGATGTCCGGCATGCTCACCCGCTCGGCGTTGAGGAAGCGCTCGAACAGGAGGTTGTAGGCGAGCGGGTCGACGTCGGTGATGCTGAGCACGTACGAGACGATCGAGCCGGCGGCGCTGCCACGGCCAGGACCGACCGCGATGCCGTTGTCCTTGGCGTACTTGACGAAATCCCAGACGATCAGGAAGTAGCTATTGAAGCCCATGTTGTCGATCACCGAGAGCTCCATCTCGAGGCGTTCGCGGGCCGCCGCAGGCACCGGATCGCCATAGCGCGCGATCAGTCCGGCCTCGGCGATTGCGCGTAGGTACTCGCCGTCGCTCTCACCGCTAGGCGTCTTGAACTTCGGGATCAGGCGTTTGCCGAGCTCGATTTCCACGTTCACGCGGTCGGCGATTTCGATCGTCGATTCGACCGCTCCCGGCCATGCGGCGAAATCGCTGTTCATCTCGTCGTTGCTCTTGAGGTAGAACTCGTTGGTGTCGAAGGTCATCTTCGGCTCGGCGAGTGTGCTCTTGGTCTGAACGCAGAGCAGCGCGGCGTGCGCGTGGTAGTCCTCGCGGCCGAGGTAGTGGACGTCGGCGGTGCCGACGAGCGGGCGGTTGAATTCCTTGGCCAACTGCGCGATCTGCGGGTTCGCGCGGTTCTGATCGTCGATCTTGTTTTCCTGAACCTCGAAGTAGACGTCCTCCGGGCCAAAGACCTGAATGAGTTGGTCGGCATGCTCACGCGCTTCGGCGACGTTGTTGTCGTTGATCCTGCGGACGAAACGCGATGCCAGGCAGCCGGTCATCGCAATGATGCCCTCGTTGTACTTGTCGAGCAGCTCCATGTCGACGTTGGCCTTGCCGCGGTGGTAGCCGTCGAGGAAGCCGGCGCTGCAGAGCTTCACGAGGTTGCGGAATCCGACGTCGTTCTCGGCCAGCAGAGTCAGATGGTTGCGCTCGCGCTTGGCGGTGTCCTTCTTGCGGTGGTCGTCGACGTAGTAGACCTCGCAGCCGAAGACGGGCTTGACGTTTTCCTTCCTGCAGGCCTCGTAGAGCTCGATCGACCCGTTCATCACGCCGTGGTCGGTCAGACCGAGCGCGGGCTGGTCGAAGGACGCGGCGCGTTTGGCGAGGTCCTTGATGTGCGCAGCACCGTCGAGCAGCGAATACTCGGAATGCACGTGCAGGTGCGCGACCGGCGCGGAAGTTGTCCCATTCGAACTCACGCGACTGATGGTAAGTCGCCGACAGGCGTCCATATTCCTCGCAGAACGCCAACGATTGGCCTTATCTCGCAAATTGCGACCAACCTGTGGCACCTGGTGCCACAGGTTGTATGGAATTTGCGTGGGAGGGCTCACACCTGGTGTGAGGCCTTGGTCGGAGTTTGCGTGGTTTGCGGGTGTGGCTAGGTGCGCGGGGCGTTGGTGCGGGCGAGGATGGCTCCGCCGACTACCGCTGCAACCGCTACTACGCCGACCACGGCGAAGAAGTTCCTGCGGCTGCGCGTCGGCGTGATCGCCCGCTTGACCTTGCGCGTTCCGACGGCCCAGGTGACGCGGCCCAATGTTTCATAGAAAAAGCTGGCCATGTCTGGGACCTTAACGGAAAAGGCCCGCCGATGAGGCGGG
>JBMYXO010000004.1:0-5176 GCA_049608465.1 Solirubrobacterales bacterium
GTTGCTTCCTCGTGGCTGTCCGCGATGGTTTGGCCAGGATTGCGTTTGAGTTGAGAGGCAATAGGGCCTGGCAACATATTGGCAAGCAAGGCTTCGGAGTATTCGTATTCCCGTTGCAAGGCTGCTTCGGCGATGCTGGCTTGCTTAAAGCCGTAAAACACCATGCAGAAGATCGCGAGAGGTTCGGTGACCTACTGGATCGCGCAGGCATCGCCTGCCCGCCATACGGAATAGCCCGAAGTTCCGACGAGGCACGCATAACGGCCGAGCGCGTCGGCTTCCCGCTGCTGATCCGCCCGTCCTACGTGCTCGGCGGTCGCGCGATGACGATTTGTTACGACCACGCACAACTCGAGGAGTACCTGTCCACCGAGGCAGCGGCCCTCGGGCTCGACAGCCCGACAGTTGATGGCGTTCGCGATCAAGTTCTGCTGCTCGACCGCTTTCTCGAAGATGCGATCGAGATCGACGTTGATGCGCTGTGCGACGGCGAGACCGTGCATGTCGGAGCCGTGATGCAGCACGTTGAAGAGGCGGGTGTTCATTCGGGCGACTCGGCCTGCGTCATCCCGGCGATGTCGATCGGTCCAGAGGCGTACGAGACGATTCTCGCCCACACCAAGAAAATTGCGCTGGAGCTCGGCGTGATCGGTCTGATCAACATCCAGTACGCCGTGGCCGGCGACGAGGTCTACGTCATCGAGGCAAATCCCCGGGCATCCAGGACCGTCCCGTTCGTGAGCAAAGCAACTGGCGTTTCATTGGCGAAGGTCGCGTGTCGTCTGATGCTCGGCGAACGACTTGCCGACATCGATCTGCCGCAGGGCGGGACGGATCACGTGAGCGTGAAGGAGGCGGTACTTCCGTTCCAGCGGTTCCCCGGCGCCGACGCGATGCTCGGTCCGGAGATGCGTTCGACCGGCGAGGTGATGGGCGTGGCCGACGATTTTCCAACCGCTTTCGGCAAAGCACAGGAGGCTGCCGGCGCCGCGCTGCCCGACGGGGGAACGGTTTTCATCACCGTTCACGACCGCGACAAACCGGCGGCCACGCAACTGGCGGCGACGTTGCACGACCTCGGTTTCAAGATCATCGCCACCGGTGGTACGGCGCGATCGATTCGTCGCATGGGCATTCCGGTGGAACCGATCAACAAACTTGGTGAGGGCGACAACAACGTCGTCGAATGGATCGAGCGTGGTGACGTCGACATGGTTGTCAACACGCCGTCCGGCAGCGGCGCGCGAGCCGATGGATACGAGATTCGGGTCGCCGCGACTGCCCGCGGAATTCCATGTGTGACGACGATGACGGGGGCGAGCGCGGCGGCACGCGCGATCGCCGCGATGCGCATCCATGGCGACGACGTGCGTTCACTTCAGGAACTGCATGGAGATGGCGCACCGGCGGCTACAGAGCAAGGCGCTCCGGCTTGAGCGACGGGGTTGGCATTGAGCGGCCGCAGGCTCCGTTCGGTCGCCGCGCGGCAGCCGTTTCAGCGCGGTCTGATCACGGGCCATACCTTTCGCTGACCGTGCGTGACAGCGTCGGACCGCGGCCGCTCGCCGGTCAGTTCTACATGTTGCAGACGTCCGCGGACTGGGGCGGCGGGGACGACGGGCGACCGTATCTCCCACGCGCGCTTTCGTTCGCTCGCGTCGAACAAGAGGGCGACGCGTTGCTGCTGGATTTCTTGCTCGAAGATGTCGGGCCGGGTACTCATCGGATCACCGAACTGGACGTGTCGGACGAGCTGCTGATTGCCGGGCCATTCGGCAACGGATTTGATTTGAACGCTGCGAGCTGGCCGGTGCTCGTGGCCGGCGGCATCGGCCTTGCACCGATCGTC
This sequence comes from Solirubrobacterales bacterium, assembly GCA_049608465.1. Taxonomy (GTDB): domain Bacteria; phylum Actinomycetota; class Thermoleophilia; order Solirubrobacterales; family JACPNS01; genus JACPNS01. The sequence continues at coordinate 1,850 of JBMYXO010000004.1, forward strand.
GCGCTGGACGACGAGATCCGAGACCTCGATGGGGTGCGGGCTGCAACTTTTGTCGGCATGCGCACAAATGAATACGCCGAAGCAGTTGCGCACTACGGCTTGGAGCACGAGTTGGCCACCGAGGATGGATCGGGCGGAGTTCGTGGATACGTGACCGAGCTGCTTGCCCCGCTGCTCAGCGCGGATAGCGCGGGTAGTACGAATGGTGCGGGTCACACGGTGTACGCCTGTGGGCCGCCGGCGATGCTTGAGGCGATCCGCTCACTCTGCGCCGAACACGAAGTCGCATGCCAGTTGGCGATGGAGTCTGGGATGGCCTGCGGGTTCGGCGCATGCTTCGGCTGCGTCGTGCCCACGCACGACGGCTACACGAGGTTGTGCGTCGATGGCCCGGTACTGGACGCAGGCAAACTCGATACGGCTCTCGTCGCCGGAGCGGGACACTGACGTATGACCGAGTTCGGCATGACTGAGTTCTGCGGTATCGAGCTGAGCCATCCGGTGATCAATGGATCGGGCACCTACGATGCGCTGGCCGCACGGAGGGTGTTCGGTGAAGCATTCGAGCGCGAGTTTCCGTTCTCCGCCTACGTCTCGAAAACGATCACGCTCGAACCGCGAGCAGGTAACCCGCCACCGCGGCTCTGGGAACTCGGTCAGGGAATGATCAATTCGATCGGCCTGCCTAACAAAGGGCTCACGCGATTCATCGATGAGGACCTTCCCGAGTACGCCACGTTGCCGGCACCGTTGATCGTTTCGATCATGGGCTTCAAGCCCGAAGAGTTGGTGACGATGCTTCAGCGACTGGACGGACGCGATGAGATCGCCGCGATCGAGCTGAACTTTTCGTGCCCGAACGTGAAGACGGGAAACATCGTCGGTTCGGATCCGAGCGAGAGCGAGGCGATGATGGCCGCGTTGCGCCCACACTCGAACAAGCAACTGATCGCCAAGCTCGCGCCATCGACATCGCGCCCAGATCTCGTTGCCGCCGCCGCGGAAAGCGCGGGGGCCGACGCGATTTCGTTGATCAACACGCTCCCTGGGATGGCATTTGCCCCGGGGACGAGCGAGCCGTGGCTTGGAGCCGGCAGCGGTGGAATCTCCGGCCCGGCGATTCGTCCAGTTGCGCTGGGACAGGTTGCCCGAGTTGCCTCGGCAGTTCAAATTCCAATCGTTGGCATGGGCGGGGTCGAGAACGGTCGAGATGCCGCAGCGCTGATTGACGCAGGAGCGAGGTTGGTGGCCGTCGGGACCGAGAATTTTCGCGATCCAGCGGCTGGCAATCGCATCGCGAGTGAGCTTTCGCAGATTCGCGGCGAACGCGTCGCGACGGTTTGAGTGCTTCCAGTTGGCACGCTTTTCGGCGGGTCCGGGGGTCAAGCAACGGTGAACTCGACTGAACCTCAACCTCAGGTCGAGGTGAATCACGAAATTTCCTGTCACGTAGTGGTGAAAACCTGCCTATCATTCCCGCCATGTCCCAACCCGCCACCAAGTCTCCAAACACCGATTCGGCAGCAGAACTTAGGTCGCCGAAGGTGAAAGGGGAGGCAGCTGGAGTGGCGGTTTCCGATCACGCTGGAGATGCGGGAACGTTGGCAGAGACGCCGGATCGCTCACCGTCGCAGCGACTTGAAGCGCTGAAGCTGGCCAACGCCGTACGCACTGAGCGCGCGACCTTGAAGCGCGACCTGAAGGCCGGCCGGGTTCGTATCGAGCAGGTCCTCGCCGACCCGCCAGAGTGCGTGCACTCGGCAAAGGTTGCTGACATCATGCTCGCCGTGCCGCGCTATGGCCGCGTCAAGGTTTCGAAGATTCTCCAGCGCTGTCGCATCTCGCCGAGCAAGACCGTTATCGGTCTCTCGGAGCGCCAGCGCGGCGAATTGATCGACGCGCTTCGTCGCCCCTAACTGAACTCGCGAGATGGACGGAAACGACGCAGCGGACGCACCCGCGGTGTTCGTGATCACCGGTCCGTCGGGTGTCGGCAAGGGAACGCTGATTCGTGAACTGCGCGAACGGCACCCAGAAATCGGTCTTTCCATTTCTGCGACCACGCGAGCGCCGCGCGAGGGTGAGCTAGACGGGATCCACTACCACTTCCTCAGCGACGACGAGTTCGACTCTCGTGTGGCGTCGGGGGACTTCGTCGAGCACGCCGCGTACAGCGGTCACCAATACGGCACGCTGCGCAGCGAGCTCGAAAAGAACGCCGTTGCCGGCGGCGTCGTGCTGGAAATCGAACTTCAGGGCGCGCGATTGATCAGGGCAGCGATGCCGGATGCATTGCAGATCTTCATCGCGCCGCCCTCGGCTGAAACGCTGCGCGAACGCTTGGTTGGCCGCGGTACGGATTCCGCGGAAGACATTGAGCGCAGATTGAAGGTCGCCGAGCAGGAACTGGCCGCGCGCGACGAATTCACCCATGTCGTCGTGAACGATCAGATCGCTCGCGCCGTCGACGAGCTGGAGGCGATCGTCCAGTCACGACGCCAGCAGGCATCGTAAGCAGCGCCCGTTACTATCAGTCCCAATCGAATTGTTTTCAAGGAGTTCCTGTGGTTGAACCACGCGTAGACAAATTGCTCGAAAAGATCGACTCGCAGTACGCGTCCGTGATCGTCGCCGCTAAACGCGCGCGTCAGATCAGCTCGTACTACCACGGCCTGGGTGAGGGTCATTTCGGTGAGTACGTCCCGCCGATGGTCGACACCCGCTCGAAGAACTACCTGACGATCGCCCTCGAAGAGATCGAGGCCGACAAACTCAAGTACCAGTACAGGTAGGCGGTTGCCCGTCGGGCTTGGCTTGGCTTGGCGTTGGTTGAGTTTCTTGTTGATGTGGGCCGGTCGCGGATCGGTTTCGCATCGAATAGCTGATGGTTGTGAGTGGCTGCGTCGCGCGGCCGCTACTTGCTCGAACCGGAAACTTGATTGGAATGGGGAGTTTTGGCCTAGGACTCTCCCGCAGGGGGACTCCTAGACCAGTTTGGCCCTTGAAAATGCGGGCCCGGCTTATGTCGCGCGCGTGTGTCGGTCGACGACTCCAGCTCACCGCAACCCACGCCAACCTCACCTCATCTTCGGCGCGAAACCGAAGTTCCCACACCTTCCACCAACCACAACTCACCCGCACGCCCGCTTTCACCAGCACCAACTCCCACCAAAACCGCCGATAATCCCCGTATGGCCCGAATCCTCCTAGGAGTCAGCGGCGGCATCGCCGCCTACAAGTCGCTGGAGCTGGTGCGCCGGCTGCGGGAGCAGGGCGTCTCGGTGCGCGCCGTCATGACGCGGGCCGCGCAGGAGTTCGTCACTCCGC
>JBMYXO010000004.1:5186-57122 GCA_049608465.1 Solirubrobacterales bacterium
GCGGTACAGACCCCCGACAGCGTGAACTTCGTCGGAAAGGCGTCATTCGAAGGGATCACTGGCGCGCCCGTGCTGACGAATCAGTTCGAGCGCGATCCGGCAGGCGGCGCTTTCCCCGACCAGCCGCGACCCGATCACGATCCGATCTCACACCTTGAACTGGCGGCGAACTGCGACGTATACGTGATCGCGCCGGCGACTGCGAACACAATCGCCAAGCTCGCCTACGGCATGGCCGACAACATGGTCACCGCGCTCGCGCTCTCGTGCCGCAAACCAATCGTCGTTGCGCCGGCGATGAACAACGACATGTATTTGAACGCCGCAACGCGCGACAACATCGACACGCTGCGTCGCCGTGGGATCGTCGTGCTCGATCCCGAAACTGGCGAGCTCGCCTCAAAGGGCGAGTACGGCGTCGGCAGATTGCCAGAACCCAGAGATCTGCTCGCAGCAGCGGAGCGTGCAATCGAGGGCGGCGAGATCCCGTTCGCACCGAAATCGCTCGACGGTTTGAAAATGCTTGTAACCGCTGGCGGGACCCGCGAGCCAATCGACTCCGTGCGCTTCGTCGGCAATCGCTCGTCGGGCAAGATGGGCTTTGCTGTAGCCGATGCGGCGGCTGCCCGCGGTGCCGAGGTGACGGTTGTCGCGGCGAACGTTTCGCTCGCTCGCAAACCGGCCATTGAGTACATCGACGTCTCCACGGCGGCAGAGCTTGAGTCGGCGGTGCGCGCAGAATTTGTCAAGTGCGATGCGCTGGTGATGGCCGCCGCAGTCGCGGATTTCCGCCCGGCCGACCCGGAGGAGGGCAAGATCAAGAAAGCCGGTCGCGACGGCATGACCGTTGAGCTGGTCGCGACGAATGATGTGCTCGCCGGGTTGCAGGATCTGCGCGAACCCGGCCAGGTAGTGGTCGGTTTTGCGGCGGAGGCGGGAGCGGCCCTGCTCGGTGAGGCCCGGCGCAAGCTCGAGAGCAAGGGGCTCGACATGATCGTTGCAAATGACATCTCCGACCCATCGATCGGTTTCGAGTCCGACGGCAACGAGATCACTTTGTTGGTCGAAGGATGCGAGCCGGAACATCCACCGCGCGGGTCCAAATCTGAGATTGCGAACGTAATCGTCGGTCGCGTCGAGTCCCTTGTGCGAACGCAAGGCGACGGCGCTCGGGTATAATCGGCTGCGCAGACCTCCCTGATAACGGTGGCCTCCCGAGTAGGGCGGCGTCCGCGGATTGAAGGAAGTGGGCCACAAGCCCACTTTTTCGTTTCTGAAGGTCGTTTTTGGGGCGGTTTGCGGCCTCAAAAATCGCTGAAGCATCGCTTCGGAAAGCACCGTGATCGTGATCGAACAGATCCAGACAGAGATCGAAACCAGGCTGGCCGAGTCCGAGCCACAGGTCGAACTGCTGCTCTGTGAAATGAGCGGCGAGACCGTTCGGATCTTCATCGATCATCCCGAAGGTGTTGACCTTGCACTATGCGAACGCGTCACCCGTGCGTTGCGATCCGTTCGCGAGAACTACGGGCTGGAAGTTTCATCGCCAGGCCCCAAGCGCCCCTTGACAAAGCCGGATCACTACCGTCGATTTGTCGGGCGTCGTGCGAAGATCCGCACTCGTTCAGATCACGAGGGGAGAAAGAGCTTCACCGGCGAATTGATCGCTGCCGACGATTCCGGCGTGACGATCGGCGCCGACGGTCAGATTCTGACCTTGCCGTACGACGACATACACCGATCAAACCTCGTTCCCGAGACTGCTGGAGCGCCGGCAAAGAAGAAGCCGGCGCCGAAAAAGTCGAATCGGGCGAAAACTAAATAGAGCCAAAAACTAAATAGAAAGTTCAGAGGGCACCCCTCCACATGTCCCAGGAAATAGTTGACGCAATCAAGCTGCTCGAGCGCGAAAAAGGCATCGACAGCGAAACTTTGATGACGGCGCTCGAAGACGCGCTGCTCTCGGCATACAAAAAATCCCCGGGATCGGCCAAATACGCTCGCGTCGAACTCGACCGCGACAGCGGTGATTTCCTGGTCTATGAACTACTAGTGCCCGAGGATCTCGAGGACGAACTGCTCGACGAGGTCTACGAACAAGAGTCGACGATCGACCCCGAGACCGGTGAGCGCCGCATCATCGAGGAGCCGGACATCGCTCCCGAGAAGCTGGCCGAACACCGTGACCAGATCCCCGAGCGTGACGTGACGCCCGAGAACTTCGGACGCATCGCCGCCCAGACCGCCAAGCAGGTCATCTATCAGCGCATCCGCGAGGCCGAGCGCACGATGATGTACGACGAGTACCACGACCGCGTCGGCGAGCTGATCACCGGCATCGTCCAGCAGACCGACCACCGGTACACGCTGGTGCAGCTGCGCGAGCGTGTCGAGGCGCTGCTGCCCAAAAGCGAACAGGTTCCGCGCGAACGCTACGAGCACGGCGCGCGCATCAAGGCTGTGATCACCGACGTCTCGGCCGAGACCAAGGGCCCGAGCATCGTGGTCAGCCGACGCAACCCGGAACTGATTAGAAAATTGTTCGAACTGGAAGTTCCGGAGGTCGCCGACGGTCTGGTCGAAATCCAGAACGTCGCGCGTGAACCCGGTTTCCGCAGCAAGATCGCCGTCGTCAGCCATGCCGACGGCGTCGATCCAGTCGGTGCCTGCGTCGGACCGCGTGGTTCGCGTGTGCGCATGGTCGTATCCGAGCTGCGCGGCGAGAAGATCGACATCATCCCCTTCAACGAAGAGCCCGCCCGCTTCGTGGCCAAGGCGCTTGCGCCGGCCCGCGTCCGCGAGGTGCTCGTCGACGACGAGAACCAGCAGGCGACCGTGATCGTCCCGGACGATCAGCTTTCGTTGGCGATCGGCCGCGAGGGCCAGAACGCACGCCTTGCCGCCCGGCTCACGGGTTGGCGTATCGATATTCGTTCGGAAAGCGATTTCGCGACCGACGAGGGCGACATCGAAGGTGACGAAGAGTCCGAGAACGTCGGTCGCTGTCACGCGATCCTCAGCAACGGTCGACTCTGCCCCAACGCGTCGCTGCCAGGTTCGCGCTATTGCGGATTGGACGCCCACCAGGCTCTGCTTGACCAAGAAACGGACTACGTCGACCCGTCGATGGCCGATGCGATCGAAGCAGCTGACGAGGGTGAGGCGCCGGAACCGGAAATCGAGACCGACGTCGAAGCCGCTGCCGATGGCGTCACGCTCGAGGAAACCGTCGACGCCGGCGAGCCGATTGAGGCTCCGATCGACGAAACCGACGACGAGCCGGTGATCGACGGTGGCTCCATCGACGCAGAGGCCGAAGGGGCCGCCGATGTCGATGAAGGAGCCATCGAAGCTGAATCGATCGTTGAAGCCGTGGAGGCCGCCCCGATCGCCGACGTGGAGACCGAGGATGCGATCGAAGAGGCCGAGGCCATAGCGGACCCTCAGTTCGTCGAAGACGGCGACACACCAGAGGCAGAAATTCTTGAAAACGATGACGCTGCGGCCGACTCATCGGTCGGTACTGGGTCACCCGAGGACACCGAGTAAGGGGCCTGACCAACTAGATGGCAAAAGTACGCGTACACGAGCTTGCCAAGCAAGCAGGAATCTCCAGCAAGGAGATGCTCGCTCTGCTGCAGAAAGCGGGCATCGAAGTGAAGACCGCGTCCTCTGGTGTCGAGGACGACATCGCCGAAAAGGTGCTCAAGGTCGCGGCGCGGCCGCGTGCCGCCAAGCAGGCCGCCGCAAAGCAGGCAACCACCACGTCTGCTCCCTCGCGTGGCAAGGCGCCCGCAGGGGGAAGATCGTCGGGAGGCGGTTCTCCGAAGTCCTATTCCGCCAGCCCCGACGGTGCGAAGACCGAAAGCGCAGCGAAATCTCCGCCGAAGCCGAAGACGTCGTCTCCGAATGGCGGCGGCGGCGGTGGAGGTGGTGGCGCAGGCGGCAAGATGCGTCGCGTCGTGATTGATTCACAGGCAGCTCGTCGCGGCCCCGGCCCGCCTGCCGGACAGCCCGCCCGACCCAAGCGTGGTGGTCGTCGTCGCCGACCGGTGTTCGAGGAGCCGGTCGAGAAGGTCGAAGAAGAGCCGCTCGAGCCGCAGACGCAGATCGTTCGCATCAACTCCGGCGCGACTGTCAAGGAAGTTTCGGAGTCGCTGGGCGTTCCAGCTGCCGAAGTGATCAAGAAGTTGATGGACCTCGGCGAGATGGCAACCTTGACCCAGACGCTCACCGACGAGGCGATCGGGGTGATCGGCGAGGCCTTCGAGCGTGAAGTCGATCTGACGACGATCGCAGACGAAACCGATGCCGAAGTGGCGACTGATGACGCGAAGTCGCTTGAAGAGCGCCCGCCGGTCGTGACGATCATGGGACACGTCGACCACGGAAAGACTTCGCTGCTCGACGCGATCCGCGAAACCGAGGTTGCCGCTGGCGAGGCCGGCGGAATTACGCAGCACATTGGTGCCTACCAGGTGCACCGCGGCGAAAAACTGATCACCTTCATCGACACCCCGGGACACCAGGCGTTCACCGCCATGCGTGCGCGTGGTGCGAAGGTGACGGACGTTGCCGTGATCGTCGTCGCCGCCAACGATGGAGTGATGCCGCAGACCGAAGAGGCAATCGACCACGCCAAGGCTGCGGAGGTACCGATCGTCATCGCCGTGAACAAGATTGACGTCGAAGGGGCAGACCCGCAGAAGGTCCGCACCGAACTTTCGGCGATGGGCCTTCAGCCGGAGGACTGGGGCGGCGAGACGATCTTCTGCGACGTGTCGGCGAAGAAGCGTGAAGGGCTCGAACACCTGCTCGACATGATCCTGTTGGTTGCGGAAGTCGAAGAGTTGAAGGGCAACCCGAACTCCGAGGCCTCCGGAACCGTGATCGAATCGCAGTTGGATCCGGGCAGAGGTCCGGTCGCGACGCTACTCGTTCAGCGTGGCCGCCTGAAGGTCGGCGACGCGATGGTCGCCGGGTCCCAATGGGGCCGGGTGCGTGCGATGCACGACCACCTCGGTCAGAAACTCGTCGAGGCCGAGCTCGGTGCGCCGGTCGAGGTGCTTGGTTTCGACGGAGTCCCGGAGGCCGGAAACACATTTCGCGTAGTGGAAACCGACCGGATCGCAAGATCGCAGGCGGCCGATCGCGCCAACCGGCTGAAGACCGAGGCGATCGCCCGTCGCGCGCGCCTCAAGGTTTCGTTCGAGGACGCCTTCGCACAGGCTCAAGAGGGCACGCTCAACACGTTGAACCTGATCCTCAAGGGCGACGTCGCCGGATCGGTCGGCGCGCTCGAAGACGAGATCGCGAAGCTGCCGCAGTCAGAAATCAAGGTCAACGTGATTCACCACGGCGTCGGCGGCATCAACGAGAGCGACGTGATGCTTGCGTCGGCCTCCGAAGCGGTTGTGATCGGCTTCAACGTTCGGCCGGTGGGCGATTCGCGCCTGCTCGCAGAGCGCGAGGGCGTCGAGATCCGTACGTACAACGTGATCTACAAAGCGATCGAAGAACTACGTTCGGCGATGCAGGGTTTGTTGGCGCCGGAAGAGGTCGAGTCATCGGTCGGCTCGCTCACCGTTCGACAAACGTTCAAGGCGTCGAAGATCGGCACTATTGCCGGTTCGCACGTCGACAATGGCAAGGTAACGCGCGGTGCGTCGGTACGTTTGGTGCGCGACGGCACGGTTGTTTACGAGGGCAAGGTCGCGACACTCAGGCGGTTCAATGACGACGTGCGCGAAGTCACCGTGGGCATGGAGTGTGGTGTCGTGCTCGACAACTACGCCGACGTGAAGGAAGAGGACGTGATCGAGGTTTACGAAGTCAAGAGCGTGGAGCGCGAGCTCGTTTGAGCACGGGTTCGACCTGAATGCGGTGACGGCGGCTCGGCCGGTCACCGAATCAAAATTTTCCGGCCGATATATCGGCAGTGGGAGCAAAATGCAGGGCGACAGAATGAGACGGGTCAACGAGGCGGTACGCGAAGTCGTATCCAGCGGTCTGACGCGCGGCGCGGGCAATTCCGAGCTCGGATTCGTGACTGTGACGGGCGTCGAGACGAGCCCTGATCTTCGCCATGCCGTCGTCTTCGTCAGCGTGTTCGGCGACGATCAACAGCGCGAGAGCTCGTTCGCGACGCTGGAGGAGCTGCGACCGGATCTCCAGTCCGAGATTGCGACTCACCTACGCATGAAAAACACGCCAATCCTGCGATTCGAATACGACGACAGCGTCGATCGCGGCATGCGCGTCACCGACTTGATCAATCAGGAGGCGGCGGCACTCGGCAGAGCCGTCGCGGACACGGAGGAAGATTCATGAGCGATCGCGCTGCGATCATCGAACGATTGCGGTCAGACGAGAAATTCTTGCTGACCACGCACGAAAACCCCGACGGAGACGCACTCGGTTCGCTGGTCGGGATGAATGCGGTGCTCCAGGGCCTGGGCAAGGACACAGTGATGTTCATGCGCGAGACGGAGTTTCCGCTGCCGTACGAGTACCGCTATCTGCTGGCAGACGATCAGGTGATCCACTTCGCGCCCGAGGACCTGCTCGACCGGACTGTCATCTATCTCGATTGTGGATCGTTCGAGCGGATGGCCGTTGACTTTCTGCGCAACGACTCGCTGACCCTGATCAACATCGACCATCACCACGACAACACCTGCTTCGGCACATTGAACCTCGTCGAGTCGACACGATCGTCGACGGCCGAGATGGTCTATTCGATCGCCAAGGAACTGGGTGCCACGCTGACGCCGTACCTCGCCGACGCCCTGTATGTGGGCCTCGTGACAGACACCGGCCGTTTCATGTACCAGAACACCGGTCCGGACGCCCACGAAATGGCCGCGGATCTGCTGCGTAACGGCGTCGATGTACACGCCGCATACACGCGTTTGTACGAGGATCAGCCGTTCGGAAAGGTGCAACTGCTCGGTCGCGCGCTCAACACGATCACGCGCTACGACGACGGCGCCCTCACGATCGTAAGCTTGACCAAGTCCGACTTCGAGGAAACCGGTTCCGAGGAGACGTTCACCGAAGGAATCGTCGATTTTGCTCGCGGTATCGCCGGAACTGCAGTCGGGGCGATGTACCGTGAGTTGACCGGCGAGGGTCGCGAACATCTCGCGAAAATCAGCCTACGTTCATCGGACAACCGTGTTGACGTCTCCACGATCGCCCGCAGTTTCGGCGGCGGCGGCCACAAACAGGCTGCCGGTGCCACCACAGACCTTTCACTTGAAGACGCGATTGAATCCATTCGCGCCGGCATTCGGTCACAGCTCGAAACTGAGCAGCAACCTGCTGCTTGAGTGGCTGCTGCGGTCGCCGGCCGATAGCCGCCGATTGACGCGCGCAAATACTCGATGACGAAACCCGGCAACATCGACTGCGGAGTGGTGCTGATCGACAAACCCGCGGGCGTGACTTCGCACGACGTCGTCTTCGACGTGCGCCGTCGGCTGTCGAAGGCGGCCGATCGAAAGGTGCGAACGGGCCATGCGGGGACGCTCGATCCATTTGCCACGGGGTTGCTTGTCGTTCTGGTGGGGCGTGCAACGCGTCTGCAGCAGTACCTCCAACATCAACCTAAGTCCTACCGCGCGGTCGCGAAACTCGGATGGTTCTCCAGCAGTGGGGATCGTGACGGCGAATTGACCGAGACCGGTCGCGTGCCCGAAGATCCGCAGTTGCCAACGGGTGAACTTGAGCTTGCCGTGCCCGCGCTGTCTGCGATCAAAGTCGACGGCGAAAGGCTCTACGCGAAGGCCCGTCGCGGCGACGAGTTCGAACCGCCCGTGCGCACGATGACCGTCTATCGTGCGGAGCGAATGGAGCTGGACGGCGACAAGGCGGTATTCGAGATTGACTGCGCGGGCGGAACCTACATCCGCAGCGTGGTGGCGACGTTGGAAGACGCTTACTGCGAACAACTTGTACGCACCAAAGTCGGCGAGCTGGACCTGCAGGACGCCGATCCCGGTCGACTGCTCGACCCGCTCGAGGTGCTTTCTCACATCGATCGGCGCGATCTCTCCGTCGACGAGGCCACCACGCTGATCCATGGCCGTCGGCTTGAATCCGCACGCTCCGACGGAACGCTCGAACGACTCGTGGTGGACGACCACTTGTTGGGCGTCGGACGCGTCAAGGCCGGACAGTTGAAGGCAGAGACCAATCTCGCCGCCTCGGTCGAGGAGTTGATCACCCGATGAGCATCGACATCGTCCAGTTGAAGGATGCACAGCCAAGGCCGCGGCGCGTGGCAATCGGTACATTTGACGGCGTTCATCTCGGTCACCGCAAGGTGATCACCGGCTCGGAGACCGTGCTCACCTTCGAACCGCATCCGCTGGTGGTGCTCAAGCATGATGCCGCACCGAAGACTTTGACCGCGCTCTCCTTGAAGGCGCGCCTGCTGGAGGAGATCGGCGTCGAAGAGATGGTGCTGATCGAGTTCAATCCAGATTTTGCGTCGATGGATGCCGAGCGCTTCGTGCGTGAGGTGCTGATCGAGCGTCTCGGCGCGACCCACGTGTCGGTTGGCGAAAATTTTCGCTTCGGCAAGAAGGCGCAGGGCGACCCGGCGTTTCTCGCAAAATTTGACGAGTTCGAGACCACCGTGGTGCCGTTGGTCGAGAACGGGGGAGAGATCGTTTCTTCGACGCAGATCCGCGGTCTCGTCGCGGCCGGCGACGTCGAACGCGCGGATGAATTGCTCGGCTATCCCTTCACGATGGTCGGCGAGGTCAAACACGGCGACAAGCGCGGCCGCGAGTTGGGCTTTCCGACCGCAAACCTCGAGCCGGACGAACACGACTGCGTGCCCGGACACGGCGTATACGCCGCCTTGACGAATGGTGTGGCCAGCGCCGTGAACGTCGGCGTACGTCCGACCTTCCAGACCGGTCGCGGACTGCTGGTGGAATCGTTCTTGATCGACTGGGAGGGCGACCTCTACGGCGAACAGGTTGAGGTCGCGTTCCTCCAGCGACTACGCGGCGAGCGGCGCTATGACGGAGTCGATCCGTTGGTCGAGCAGATGCGGGCCGATGTCGCGCAGGCGCGCGAGATCTGCAATGCGGCGTTGAAGTCTTGAACACAGCGTCTGCGACCCGAAACACCGCATTGCAAGTGGAATAGCGCTTGAGGACCCGCCTGTTATCCTTCGCCGTCGCATGTCAGATCAAACAGCACCAGTAGCCGAAGTAGTCGGCAAGTTCGGCAAGACAGCCGCAGACACGGGATCGACCGAGGTCCAGGTCGCGCTGCTCACCGAACGCATCAACCACTTGACCGAGCACCTGCGTGATCACAAGAAGGATCACCACTCACGACGTGGCCTTCTGAAGATGGTCGGTAAGCGTCGTCGACTGCTCGATTACCTCAAGAAGCGCGACCTCGAGGGCTACCGCAAGCTGATTGCGGACCTCGGCCTGCGTCGCTAGTCGATTCTCGACTGTTTGCTCACTTTGGATCGACCTGACGCGCAGTTGTCCGCGCGGCGCTAGTCTGCGCCGCCATATCGATTTTTGCCCCTATTGCTAAGGAGAATGAGCAGATGGCTGCCACTGGCGACAAGGTTCCAGATTTCAACCTCAAGACGTTTGAAGGCGACGAGATAACTCCCGAAACGATCGCCGGAAAGCGTTCGTTGTTCTGTTACTTCCCGTTCGCATTCAGTGGGGTGTGTACGGACCAGTTCAGCGTCTACCAAGACGACATCGATCAGTTTCGCGAGCGTGGGGTCGACATCTACGCCATATCAGTCGACTCGCATCACGCCCAGAACGCGTTCAAAGAGAAGCTCGGCGCAACCGGCATCACGTTCCTGAACGATTTCGAGCCAAAGGGCGCAGCAGCCAAGGCCTTCGACACCTACCGCGACGGCGGCTTCAACGACCGCTCCGTCATCGAAATCAAGCCCGACGGCACGATCGGCTGGACCATTAAAATGCCAACACCCGGCGAGTTTCCTGACACCGCCACCGTCCTAGCCGGCCTGGACGCCTAAAAGTTCCCAGTTTCCGACCAACCTGTGGCACCTGGTGCCACAGGTTGGTCGCTATTTGCGAGGTTTCGTTGCTAAGGGGCGGTGTGGGGTGGTTGGTGGTAGCCTGCCTTGCGAATAGCTGTCATAGAGCAGTAGAAATAGACGCCCCAACCGGGGGCGAAAGGAACAAAAAACTTCATGAGTCGTTTTGTTGAGCACCGCGTTGCGGTGCAGGTCGGTGAAACCGAGATGTCGTTCACGACCGGAAAGCTCGCCAAGCAGGCTGGCGGAGCTGTTGTAGTCCAGGGTGGAGACACCGTCGTACTTGTTACGGCGACCGCCGGAGCCGACCGAGGCATGGACTTTCTCCCGCTGACGGTCGACGTCGAAGAGCGGATGTACGCCAAGGGGAAGATCCCTGGTTCTTTCTTCAAGCGCGAGGGCCGTTCAGGCGAAAAGGCGACTTTGGTCTGCCGCATGATCGACCGCCCGCTTCGTCCGTTGTTCCCGAACGGCTGGCGTCGCGACACGCAGATCGTTGCGATGCCGCTGTCGGTCGACGAGATCAACCCGTACGACATCCTCGCTATGAACGGTGCCTCAGCGGCGCTGATGATCAGCGACGTGCCGTACGTCACGCCGATCGGTGCAGTCCGCATCGGTCTGATCGAGGGCCAGTTCGTCGTCAACCCGGACGAGGACTCACTCCTCCCGGAGGGCGAGAGCTCGCTTGACCTAGTTGTCGCAGGTAGCTCCGAGGCCATTCTGATGGTCGAGGCAGGCGCCGACGAAGTGACCGAAGCCGAAGTGCTCGACGCACTCGACATCGCTCACACCGAGATCAAGAAGATCTGCGAAGCCCAAGAAGAACTGCGCAAGCTCGCCGGCAAGGAGAAGATTGAATTTGAGGCTCCGGCGGTCGACGAGTCACTGGTTACCGAAGTCGAGAGCAGCCACGGCGCCGCGATGCGCGAAGCCGTAACCGTTCCCGAGAAGCTCGAACGCTACGCCAAGATCGATGAAGTCAAGGCCGCGATCGGCGAGGCATACGCGCCCGCCGACGACGCCGACGAAGAGGTGGCCGAACAGCGCGTAAAGGACGTCAGCAAGGCGGCCGGTGCGCTCGAAAAGAACATCACCCGCCAGATGATTGCCGTCGAAAAGAAGCGTCCCGACGGCCGCGCCCAGGATGAAATCCGTCCGATCGAGTGCGAAGCGGGCATCATTCCACGTACGCACGGCTCGGGTCTGTTCACACGTGGCGAGACCCAGATCATGTCGATCGCATCGCTTGGCACAACCCGCGAAGAAATGCGCCTCGACACGCTCGGTCTCGAAACCACCAAGCGCTACTTCCACCACTACAACTTCCCGCCGTTCAGCGTCGGTGAAGCTGGCTTCATGCGTGGTCCCAAGCGCCGCGACATCGGTCACGGTGCCCTCGCCGAGCGCGCCCTCGTACCGGTGATCCCGAGCACCGAGGACTTCCCGTACACGATTCGCGTCGTCTCGGAAACGCTCGAGTCGAACGGCTCGAGCTCGATGGGTTCGGTCTGTGGATCGACGATGAGCCTGATGGACGCCGGTGTGCCGATCAAGAAGCCGGTTTCCGGCATCGCGATGGGTCTGATCAAGGAGGGCGATGACTACATCGTGCTCTCCGACATCGCCGGCGTCGAGGACCACCTCGGTGACATGGACTTCAAGGTCGCCGGTACCCCCGACGGCATCACCGCTCTGCAGATGGACATCAAGATCACCGGTGTGACGATCGAGATCCTCAAGGACGCCCTGGCCCAGGCCAAGGAAGGTCGCTCGTTCATCCTTTCGAAGATGTTCGAGGCGATCGATCGTCCGCGCGAGGAGATGTCCGAGTACGCGCCGCGCATCAGCTCGATCAAGATCGACCAGGACAAGATCGGCGTCGTGATCGGCAAGGGCGGCGAGACGATCCGCGCGCTCTGCGAGGAGTTCGAATCCGAGATCAACGTCGAAGACGATGGAACGATCCAGGTCTACAGCACCTCCGGCGCGATGGGCGAACGCCTCGTCGACCGGATTCGCTCGATGACCAAGGAAGTCGAACTTGGTGATGAGTTCACTGGCACGGTCGTGAAGACGACCACCTTCGGCGCCTTCGTCGAACTGACCAAGGGCACCGACGGACTGCTGCACATCAGCAACGTCAAACCAGGTGAGCGCGTTGAGACGGTCGAAGACGTCCTCGAACGTGGCGAGTCGATCGAGGTCCGCGTCGTCGAAGTCGATGCCGACCGCGGACGCATCGGTCTGCGTCTGTCATCAGACCCGGCGATTCAGGGCAAAAGCGCAGCTGAACTCGTCGACATCGGTGCAGGCACCGGTGGCGGTGGCGGCGGCCGTGACCGCGGTGGCGACCGTGGCGGCCGCGGCGGCGGCGGACGCAACGGCGGGGGCGGCGGAGGCCGTGACCGCGGCGAGCGTCGACCGCGCGAACGCAATCGCGACTAGTTCACAGACAGTCTGAATCGACAACGCCTCCGGCATCAGCCGGGGGCGTTGTCGCTTGAAGGGACGTGTCGCCGCCGCCTGTGTCAAGATCATGGCCGCCTTGACTGACCAATCTCACCAACTGACCACCCTCGACAACGGGCTGCGAATCGTCACCGAACGATTCGATCAGGTTCGGTCGATCGCGCTTTCCGTGATGGTCGGCGTTGGTTCGCGAAACGAAACGGCGGGACAGGCCGGTCTCTCGCATTTTCTCGAGCATCTGCTGTTCAAGGGCACCGACCGCTACAGCTCCAACGAGATCGACGAGCTGTTCGACTCGATCGGCGCCGAAATCAATGCTTCGACGAACAAAGAAGTGACGACCGTCTACGCGCGCTTCCTGGACAATCACCTCGAGAAGGCCTTCGACGTGATGAGCGACATGGTCATGCGTTCGACCTTCGAGGACATCGACGCCGAGCGTCAGGTCGTGATCGAAGAAATCGCAATGTACGAGGACGAGCCGTCCGACATCGTTTTTGATCTGCTCGGGCAACACGTTTTCGGCGATACTCCGCTGGGCAGACGCATCATCGGCACCGAACAGGTTGTCGGTGGGGTGTCCGTACCCGAGATCGCCGCCTACCGCGACGCTCAATACGTGCCGTCAAACATCGTCATCGCTGCCGCAGGTGCCGTTGACCACGACGAACTCGTCGCTCTGGCAAGGGCGAATGGCTTCGATCGACCCGGCCAGGCTCCGGATTGGGATCCGGCGTCACCGCCGACGGCGGCGAGTTTCGGGTTCTTCGAGAAGGAGACCGAACAGGTCAATGTCGCCCTCGGTGCGCCGGGTTTGGCCCGCGACGATGACCGCCGCTTCGCGATGATGATCCTCAACACGATCTTTGGCAGCAGCACGACCTCGCGCCTCTTCCAAGAGGTGCGCGAGAAGCGCGGTCTCGCATACTCGGTCTACAGCTACAACGCTATGTATCGCGACACGGGGGAGGTCGGGCTCTACGTCGGCACGCGCCCCGACCGAATCGCCGAGTCGATCGAGATCTTCGCCCGTGAGCTCCAGCATCTCGTCGAAGAACCGGCGACCGAAGCCGAGTTTTCTCGCGCGAAGGAAAACCTCAAAGGTCGCACGGCGCTGTCGATGGAGTCGCCGATGGGGCGGATGATGCAGATCGGTGGGTCGACCTTGTTCGGCGTGCCGATTCTCTCACTCGACGACATCGAGCAGAAGATCGACGTCGTGACAATTGAAGACCTCGAGGCTCTTGCGAGTGAGTTCTACCGCCCCGAGCGGTTCAATGTCGCTGCCGTGGGCAGCGCGGAGGAAACGATTCGCAAGGCATTGCAGCCGCTGAACAAAGCACTTGCAGAGGCACCGCTTGCGGCATGAGTGACGGCTCCGCGATTCGCGTTGCGGTCTCTGGTGCCGCGGGCAAGATGGGCCGAGCCGTCGTCGCAGCGATCGAAGGCGCCGACGACCTTGTGCTCACGGGTCAAGCCGATCCGTCACTCGGCGTCGCCCTCGCCGACGTACTCGAACAGGCCGACGTCGTCGTTGACTTCACGCAACCGGACACCGCGCTGGAGAATGCTCGTCTGATCGTCGAATCTGGCACGCATGCGGTGATCGGTACGACAGGCGTGGATTTCCATGAACTCGACGACCTGCTGGCCGAACCGCAGAGCGGAAACCTCTTCTTCGCGCCCAACTTCGCGATCGGTGCCGTGATGTTGATGGAACTTTCGAAAATCGCGGCCAAATCAATGCCCGAATGCGAGATCGTCGAACTGCATCACCCGGCCAAACTCGATGCACCGAGTGGGACGGCGCGGCGCACGCAAGATTTGATCGAGGCGGCCGGAGGCAGGGTCCACCAGCCGATCCACTCGATTCGATTGCCGGGGGTGATCGCCAGTCAGGAAGTCACCTTTGGAGAAGTCGGTCAAACGCTGAGCATTCGGCACGAGACGTATTCGCGAGAATCGTTCATGCCCGGCGTATTGCTGGCCGTCCGCAGGGTCGCAGACCTGCCGAAGGGCCTGACGATCGGCCTCGAAACGCTGCTTTAGTTCAACCTGACGGATCTGAAATCTCGAGGTGCGATGGCCGGTCCCCGAGTGCCGCGAAGAACTCGGTCGTCGGTAGGCCGACGATCCCTCGTTCAGTCAGAAATCGTTCGATGTAAGACGCGACCATGTCCACGTATCTTCCCATCTGTTCATTCTGCGACTCGATGCTGAAGCCGTTGGTGAGGATGTATTCGAGCGCTCTGTCGCCGAGCCTGGTGAACAGGTCTGGCTGGTAATCGGGCGCACCCTCGGCGACCATGCCAGTCTTCTCCACGGCTTCGGCCAACCAAGCTCCCGTGCGAGCGTCCATCTGTTTGATGCGATCGCTGACAAGCGGGCTACGCGA
This sequence comes from Solirubrobacterales bacterium, assembly GCA_049608465.1. Lineage (GTDB taxonomy): Bacteria > Actinomycetota > Thermoleophilia > Solirubrobacterales > JACPNS01 > JACPNS01. Next base: position 20,108 of record JBMYXO010000004.1, read on the forward strand.
GTCACTGAACCATACGGGCACGATCGCCGGGTGGGCCTGGTGATACTCGAGGTGGGCAAACATGCCTGCCGCGAGCAGTGAGCGAAACGACACGCGTTTCAGCTTCAGAACCGCTTCGGCTGTGGCTAGGTCCATCGCCTCCATTTCTCGGTCGAGAAACGATGCGGCTATCTCGTCGCGATCCCTGAAGTAGCGGTAAACGGTCGAACTGGGGATTCCCGTTCTGCGCGCAATTTCTCGGATTGTCAACTCCTCAAGCCCAGCAGCGATGATTATTTCGTTCGCAGCAGCGAGTATCGCGTCCACGCGATCTCGACTGCGTTGTTGCTTGGGTACGCGCCGGCGTTCACTCATTTGTGGGAGAGTTTACGGACGAGTAAGTTAAACCCTCGTCGAGCATGAAAATGACCGACGACGGCAGCGAACGGAAATCAGCGCTTGACGCGCAGCGTCGACCGCATGCCGAGTGCTTTGTGCTTGGGCAGGGTGCACCAGAACACATACGTTCCACGCCGTACGGTCATCGTCATCACGTCGCGTTCTCTGGGGCGTATTTCGCGCATCGTGCGGGTGTATGCGGATCCCTTGCGGGAGATCGCAAGATCATGGTCGTCTTCGCCGAAATTGACGAACTCAACTCGGAGTTTGCCGGGCCGGACGGTGCGTCTCGACAGCGAGATGCGAAACTCGCGTCCGGTGACTTGAATCGCACTGCGTGCCGCTGATTCGATCTCGTGGTTGGCGGGACGACTGGTGCCGGCGGACGCTGCGCCGACCACAAGCAAACTCAACATCGTGGCGAGTGCGATTGCGTTGCGCGCGTTCATCAGTTGAGAATCGACGGGGTGGCGAAGCTGCGTACTTTCGGCATGACGCGAGCCGAATCAAACCCCATCCACTGATCGAGGATTGCGCCGTGGAGTGCGCGGTAGTCGAGACTCGGGCGCATGTTGCCGTCGCGATCAAGGTTTGAAACCCCCGTCCATTCGCCGAGCAATTGACGTTGTACGCGCGTGCCCATGAGCATCGCCATGCCAGCTGCTCCGTGGTCTGTGCCGGCGGATCCGTTCTCCTTGACGCGTCGACCGAACTCCGTCCATACCTCGACCAGAACGCGGTGGGCAAGTCCCCTGGCCTCGAGGTCTCGCTGAAAGGCGAGCAGGGTGTCCGCTGCGGCCTTGATGTTGCGTTCGAAATCATCCTTCTGATCGTCATGCGTGTCGTAACCGCCGGAAGCTCGAACCGTCACGCAGCGCAGCGGCAGACCGATCGCCAGCATTGCGGCGAGCGACTGCATTCGATCGGGAAAATCGCCACCTTCGGTTGGGTACTCGACCGGCGAGGTCAGCGCCGGTGGCCGGTTGTCCTCGTCGGTGGCGAACGGCAAGAGTTGACGGCGCAGCTGCATCGACTGCTCAGAAGCCTTCGCTGCGGTGCGCAATCCCTTGTCCCTGCTGTTCTTGTTTGCAGCCCCCAGTTGTTCGAGCGAGTTGACCATGGCATCGTCAACTCCGCCCCAGACATTGTTGTGTCCGAAGCGGTAAGAGCTCGGCTGCGAAATCGCCGCTACGGCGGTGTGCGCGGGTGCGAGCGAAGGGCTGAGGCTGTAGTCCAGCGAGAGCCCTTGCAACGGGTTGTCGGGGTTGCCAACGACGTCCAAGTATCGGCCGAGCCAGCCGGTCTGGAGGCGCGGATTGAGATCTCCGACCTCCCAGTAGTGGCGCGAGGTGAAGTGCGATTGATCGGGGTTCTCGTACCCGATCGACGGCGCGACCGCAAGCTTGCCCTCTTCGTGGAGGGTTCGCAGCGAATCCGCAACCGGATTCCAACGCAGGCGCGGGTCGTCGGCGAAAGGCGTGCCGATGTCGCTGGGTAGAGCGAGCGTGGGGCGGAGTTGCCGATAGATCGGATCTTCGACCGGCGCAAGGATCGAGAGCGAGTCCGCGCCGCCATCGAGGTAGATCGAGACCAGGACGGGATCGGGTGGCCCGGCAGCGGCTTCCGCGATGGCTTCGCCCATCCTCATCGGATCCAGATGCATTGCCCCGTAGACCGTCAGCATGAACGCTCCGCTTCGCAGCAGGAATTGACGGCGGGAAAGACCTGTACCGGCCGGCATCGGCATGCCGGGCTCGATCTGCGGGAGTCCGCTGCCTGCGGTCGCTGCCGCGTCGCGCAACAGCTGAGCGCGATTGAATTCGTCGCATGCGTGGCTGGAAATCTTTTTCTTTGCTGTCATTTAGATCTTTTTGGTCGCGGTCAACAAGTTTGTTCGTCTGGGCTCATCGCCATCAATGTGCGCAGGGCGTTCTGACGCATCACGCGGTAGGGGCGTTTTCGCCACTCTCTTTCATCGGCCTGGGCTCCAGCGGTACGAGCAAAATCGAGCAGTACGGCGTTGGTGGTCGACGACAACGTCGGGTTTCCCCAGAACGTCTTTACGGCGGCAAGCGCCTGCTCCGCCGTTTCATCGGCCGGCCAGCTGTCGACGACTGCGGCATTGCCGGGGTCGAGGATCACGTCACGGGTCGCCTCGCGCGCGACATTCCAGCGTCCGCGGAACGTCCCTGTGTCGAGCCAGTGGTCGTCGTCCCAACCGCTCACATTCGGCGGGAAGAAAAGACGTTGACCGGTGAGCTCTGAAAGCCATGCCCACGAGTCGGTCGTCAACCCGGCGTTTCGGGTGCGCATCAGCCCAGCGGTGAAGACGATCGGTGGTTTCACCATGCGCGGTCCCTTGTACATCGCCGGGTGCATCAGAATCGCCTGCACCACCGGTTTGATGCGGTAACCGCCGCGGATGTAAATGGCGCGAAGCTTTTTGTAGTCGCGGCCCTTCAGCGGGACGGGGATGAAGTAGCTCCAGAGCTTTCGCACGAAGAACCCGGCATGATCCGGGTGCTTGAGGCACAGCATGCACGCGTCTTTCCAGTCGTATCGTCCGCGCTTCTTGAAGATCTTCTTGATCCCGGCGTCGTGACGAGAACGCACGAACCGAAAGCTCGCCGGTCCAGAATCGGTCCATTTGGTCGACCATCCGGTCAGCGCCCGGGCCTGTTCACGAACGTCCTTCTCGGTGTAGCGTGCGTTGGCACCGAGCGTGAACAACTCCATCAACTCTCGCGCGTAGTTCTCGTTCGGATTGCCCTTTTCGTTCTCGGTCCCCGAAAGCCACAGCAGCATTGCCGGGTCCTTGGTGACGTTGAGTACCAAAGATCTGAACGATCCCAGAGCGCTGCGTCGAAACAGGTAGTTCTGACGAAGCATCAGTCGTTGGCTGCCGACGCCGTCGTTCGACGTCGCGAACCAGTCGTGCCAGATCAAAGTCATCCGTTCTTGCAGCGGGTTGTTGGTGCGGACCATTCGGTCGAGCCACCAGAGGTGGTCGTGACCCCAGGCATCCTCCGGTGTCAGCGGCTCCTTCAGTATCGGGGCGGGTCCGACCAGGCGCGTACCACCGCGGTGATTCACAAGCTTGTTGACGGAGCGTCGAAGTCCGAGTTTGGCGAAGCGCTCTGCCTCTCCGGGTCGCGGACCGAACCCCGCGCGCCAGAGCAGACGCTCGGCTTCGGCAACGCCGAAACGACCTTTGTGTACGGGGAATGACGTTCGTTTTCGCGACACTGACGGAGACTCGTCCACTCGGTGATGAATCGATGGGTCGGTCGCAAAAAAACGCAACCGCTCTGCCATTGAACCATCGGCGCACGGACGAGTTTCGATGAGCCCCAATCGAACGTCCAGAGCGCGCCTACTCGGTTTCTGCACGGCTACCCGCGTATGCTTGACGCATGCCAGACCTCGGAGCGATAATCACAGCAATCGTGACACCGTTCGGCGACGATGGACGCGTCGACGAAGACGGATTCGTGCGCCTGCTCAAGCACTTGTCTGCCAATGGCAGCGACGGAGCCGTAGTGGCCGGTACGACCGGGGAGGCCTCCACTCTCGATGACGACGAACACCTGGCGTTGATCGAGTTGGCCGTCGAAGAGGCACCTGATGGCTTCTCGATCATCGCCGGAGCTGGGTCGAACGACACACGTCATGCCGTCAAACTGACGGCTAGTGCCAGCGAGCTTGGCGCAGACGCGATCCTTTCTGTGACTCCGTACTACAACCGACCGAACCGTCGGGGAGTGCTTCGCCACTACGAGGAAGTCGCGAAGTCGACTGACCTTCCGATCGTGCTGTACAACATTCCGTCTCGAACCGGCCTGGACATGCCCAACGACCTGCTGGCCGAATTGGCCCAGATCGAGAACATCGTCGGCGTCAAGCAGGCCAACAATGACAATCTTGCGATGGTCGACGGGCTGCAGCTCTATGCCGGCAACGACGATGTTTTGGCAGAAGTGCTCGACCTGGGCGGTAGTGGCGGGATACTCGTCGCGAGCCACATAGTCGGTGCCGAAATGCGTCGCATGGTCGACGAGCCGGACGAGCGCGCTTCGATCAATGAAGATCTTCAGGCCGTGTTCGAGGCCCTGAGCGTTGCACCGGCGGCAATCAGTACGAAGGCCACACTGGAGATGCTCGGCCTGCCCGGCGGCAAACCGCGACTTCCGTATGTCGAGGCCGACGAGTCCGAACGGGCGAAAATTCGCAAGATGCTCGAGGCCCGTGGTCTGGTCGGAGTGACAACTTGATGACTGAGAGACCTGCGTGAGCGAAAAGCTGCGAGTCCTTCCGCTCGGCGGACTGGGCGAAATAGGCAAGAACATGACCGTCGTCGAGTACGGCAGATCGATTGTGATCGTCGACACGGGGCTGATGTTTCCGACGGCGGACATGCTCGGCATCGATCTCGTGTTGCCCGACTTCGACTATCTGCGGGGGCGCGCCGACGACATCGAGGCGATCGTCATCACTCACGGACACGAGGATCACATCGGCGCGCTTCCGTACGTGATTCGCGAAATTTTTCCCGAAGAAACGCCACCGGTGTTCGGTGCCCCGCTGACGGCGGCGATGGCTCGATCAAAACTCGAAGAACACAAGCTTGCGGACGCCGTCGAGGTGATCGAAACCGAGGAGCTGGATCCATTTGAAGTTGGACCGTTCACGATCGAATTGATCCACGTCTCGCACTCGATCCCGGATGCATGCGCGGTGCTGGTGGATACGCCGGCCGGAAACCTGTTGATCACCGGTGACTACAAATTTGACCAGACACCCGTCGACGGCCGACCGACCGACGTCTCGCGGTTGGCCGAGCTCGGCCAAGAGGGTCTGACGCTGCTCTGCGGCGACTCGACCAACGCCGATCGTCAGGGCATGGCACTTAGCGAATCCTCGGTCGGCCCGCACCTCAAAGAAGTCTTTGCGCACTGCGACGGACGGGTGTTGGTGACCAGCTTTGCCTCGAACATCCACCGTGTTCAGCAGGTGATCGACGCGTCTCTGCATCACGGCCGCAAGGTTTGCATGGTCGGGCGGTCGATGCGGCGAAACTTTGCGATCGGTCGCAAGCTCGGTCACATCTACGTCGATGAGAGCAAGGTCATCAATCCCAAGCAGCTCGATGACTTTCCCGACGATGAGATCACGATCATCTGCACCGGCAGCCAGGGAGAACCGCTGGCGGCGCTGCGCCGAATGGCCAACAATGATCACCCGCAGATCACTCTGCATTCCGGCGACACGGTGATGTTTTCAGCGTCGCCGGTTCCGGGGAATGAGCGCGCTGTGAACGAGACGATCGACCGACTCTTCCACATCGGGGCACGCGTGATCACCGCCAAGGATGAGCCGATCCACACCTCCGGACACGGTTATCGAGAAGAGCTCAAATTGATGATCAACCTGACAAAGCCGCGTTTCGTGATGCCGATCCACGGCGATTATCAGCGATTGATTTTGCATTCGCGAATCGCCGAAGAGGTCGGAATTGATCCGGCCGACATCTTCCAACTCGAGAATGGCCTGCCGCTCGAGATCGATTCCAACGGCGCGAAAATCGGCGAACGTGTAAAGAGTGGTGTGATCTTCGTCGATGGCCTCGAGGTCGGAGACGTCGAGGACGTTGCCCTGCGCGATCGGCGGATGCTGAGCAGTGACGGTGTGTTCATCGTCGTGGCAACCGTTTCGGAACAGTCAGGAAAATCGATCTCGGAACCGGAAGTGATCTTCCGTGGCGTTCCCTTCATGGACGAGGCGGACGACATGATCGAAGACCTTCGCGTCGCCGTGGAATCCTCGATTACCGACCTTGCGAAAAAGGTCACGAACAACGAGGGCGTTGCCGAGGCCGAACTGCGCGAGAAGCTCCACAACGATGTCGCGCGCTTCGTCTACGGACGTACCAAACGGCGCCCGATGGTGCTGCCCGTCGTCGTTGAGGTCTGAGCTGATCTGATTCGACGGCAGGCTTCGCAGTGATGCCGTCGAAGGAGTCGCCTAAGAACTGATGGCGACCAAGACGAAGAACACACGCAAACCTGCGGCGAAACGAAGCACCGCGGGCAAAACTGCGCGGCCTGCTGCGCGCAAGAAGTCGGCGACGGTGCGCACCAAGAAATCTGCGCCGTCACGCCGTGCACGAAGCGGCGAAATCACTCGTCAGCAGCGGCTCGACGCGATCGGATTGGCGATGCTCGCTGGAGCGGTGTTCTTCGCATTTGTTTTCTACTTCGGTTGGCAGGGAGGAAAACTCGGCGACGGGGTTGCATCGTTGATGACGTCGTTGGTCGGTCAAGGCGCGTATCTCGTTCCGCTTGCGTTGGCGATCGGGGGAATGGTCGCGATCATGCGCCCGGTTCTGCCAGAGATGTCGTTTCGTTGGCCGGCGGTGACGATGCTGAGCGCCGGAGTTCTGCTTGGGTTGTCCGCTGGAACGCTCGGACTGGGCGCGTCCACGCCTGCGCTGCACGAGATTTTCAATCCGGAGTACTACAAGGGCCACGGCGGGATCATCGGCGAGACATTGTTCTGGGCGACGTCCAAGCTGACTGGCGTGATCGGTGCAAACGTGATCGCAGTTGCTCTCACAGCGATCGGTGCGCTCCAGCTTTCCGGTGTTCCATTGGTCGCCATGGCGCAGGGCGCGCTTGATTTTGTCACCGCAGGTGCGAGCCGTGCCCAGCGATCCACAGCCGAGACGAATGGCGGTCGCAGCATCAACCAGCCCGCCGCAGCCAGGGCCGAAGACGTTTTGCCGCCTGAACCTCACGGGGTTGAGCCGGTGGTTCGTTCAACGCACGTCGAGGCCGCGCCCGTCGAGATGGACTCGATGATCGACGGCGACCCCGGTCCGGAATCCGCTGCCGATCCCGCGATCGACGACATCGAGGTGGAATTGATCGAACCGGACGTCGAACCGGATGCGATCGTCGTATCTGACACGTCCGAACAGGCCTCGATCTCCGACGTGACCGTCACCGAATCGGACGAGATCGCCTACAAGCGCCCCAGCTCGAAGGTGCTCGAACGTTCGAATGACAAGCCGAAGAAGAACGACGCCGCGGCCCAGGACAAGATCGCCACACAGTTGGTTGAGTCGCTGGGTCACTTTGGTGTCGAGGCCAAACTTGTCGGAACGGTCGCCGGACCTCACGTGACCCGTTTTGAGCTGCGGCTTGCTCCGGGAACGAAGATGTCGAAGGTCGCGCAGTTGAAGGACGATCTGGCATATGCGCTCGCGAGCACTGATATCCGCATCCTCGCCCCGATCCCCGGCAAGCAGGCCGTGGGCGTTGAAGTTCCGAACATCCACCGCAGCATGGTCCGTCTCGGCGATGTTTATCAGCCGCTTCCTAAAGACTGGTCACCGGTCAGCGTCTGGCTGGGCAAGGACATCGCCGGCAAAGCGATCGGCACTGACATCGCGAAAATGCCACACCTGCTCGTCGCCGGAACCACGGGTGCCGGTAAATCCGGGTGCATCAACACTCTGCTCTGCTCGATCCTTCTCGGTGCCACGCCCAACGACGTAAAACTTGTGCTGATCGACCCGAAGCAGGTCGAGCTCAACCTCTATGAACAGATTCCGCACCTGCTCACGCCCGTCGTCACCAGCCCGCGGATGGCCGCCAACGTTCTGAACAACCTCATTCGCGAGATGGAGCAGCGCTATACGTTGATGAGCGCCTACAAGTGCCGCAACATCGTCGAACTCAACGCGAAGCGCGCGAAGAAGGGGGAGGCCAAGCTGCCCTACATCCTCTGTGTGATCGACGAACTGGCCGACCTGATGATGGTCGCGCCGGGTGAAGTCGAGGACGCCATCATTCGCCTCGCGCAGAAGGCTCGTGCGATCGGAATCCACCTGCTGCTTGCCACGCAGCGACCAAGTGCGGACATCATCACCGGAATGATCAAGGCGAACGTGCCTTCTCGCATTGCCTTCGCGGTCAGCTCGCAGACCGACTCCCGTGTAATCCTCGACCAGAACGGCGCCGAGTCGCTGCTCGGCCAGGGAGACATGCTCTTCAATCCGATTGGAAGCTCGAAGCTCCAACGCATCCAAGGTGCCTTCGTCACCGAGGAGGAGATCATCAAGCTGACTGACTTTTGGCGCGCCCAGGGTGAGCCGGAGTTTCATACCGAACTGCTCGAGGCCGCTGAAGAAGACGACAAGGATGACCGCGACGGCCTGGACCCGGACACCGACGACCTGCTGCCGGAGGCGATCTCAACGGTTGTCCAGATGGGCACGGCATCGACGTCGATGCTCCAACGTCGCCTACGTGTTGGCTACACCCGTGCAGGTCGTCTGATCGACATGATGGAGCGGCGCGCCGTGATCAGCGGCTACGAAGGGTCGAAGGCACGACAGGTACTGATCACCGAGGCCGATCTACCGCGGGTTCTGGCGATGCTGGATGGCAAAGGCCAGCCACCCGCACCCGACTCGGTGCTGACGCAGTCGACCTCCGAACACACGCTCGAGCAGCCGACCATCTCTTAGCCACAAAAGCAATCTTCATCGCCTAGATTCTCGGTATGGCAGAGATCGGCGAGACACTACGTGAACGACGCATGGCGATGAAAGTCGACGTCCACGAGGTCGAGGAAGAGACCAAGATTCGGGCAAAGTACCTACGCGCGCTCGAGAACGAGGAGTACAACCTGCTCCCGGGCAATGCCTACGTGAAGAGCTTTCTTCGCACCTATGCCGATTATCTTGGGCTCGACAGCAGGGCTTTGGTCGACGTTTACCGTGCGCAAGCGGACGCTGGCGAAGACGATCCAGCGTTCTTCACGGCTCGCGCGGAACCCGCCGGGAAGCGATCGCGACGATGGGTATTCCTGGTCGTTGCACTCGTGGTCATCGTGCTCGCGCTGTTCTTGATCGGAACGATCGGCGGGGGCGGATCGTAAGCTCCCGCGCATGGGTACGGATCAAGTCGTGACAGACGGGGGCGTTCGCGGCACCTCGGCGCGCACCCAGGTACGCGCGGGCATCGTCATAACCGGCACCGAAGTTGTAACTGCGCGAATCGTCGATCGCAACAGCCCGTGGCTCTCGGAACGCCTGCGTGAGCTCGGGTTTGATCTCGTTCACGTGACAATCTGTCGCGATCGACCAGAAGATATTCGCGCTCAGCTCGATTTCATGCATTCGCAAGGCATCGAACTCGTTTGTACGACCGGCGGCCTCGGTCCTACTGCGGACGACATGACGGCGCAGATCGTGGGCGAGTTCTGCGAGCGCGAGCTGTTTCTGGACGAGGAGTTGCTGGCAAGGATCAAGGAAATCATCAGTGGTTTCTCGATCCGCATGAACTGGGACCAGGAAGCACTGGAAGCCGGTTCGCGCAAGCAAGCCATCGTGCCGAGAGGCGCGGCGATTCTGGGTCCGGCCGGAACCGCTCCCGGCCTTGTCGTACCACCGCCAGAAGACAGCGACAAGCCGACCGTGGTGGTGCTCCCCGGCCCACCGGGCGAGCTTCAGGCGATCTGGAAGGAGGCGATCGCCACCGCTGAGTTCAAAGCGGTCGCGGCGCGCACGGTTGTGTTCGAAGAACAGATGATCCGAATGATCGGTATTCCTGAGAGCGACATCGCGAAGACTTTGCGCGAGTTCGATGAGCAATACGGACTCGGTGACATGGAGATAACGACCTGCCTACGCAAGGGCGAGATGGAGATTCTCGTCAGCCACCATCCCGACGATCATGCGCGCCGCGAAGCGCTGATGGAGGCCTTCAACGAGCAATACAGTCACGCGATTTTTTCCGAGAACGGGGAGACGATTGACGAACAGGTCGTGCGGTTGCTGGACGGACGCAAGTTGGCACTTGCCGAGTCTTGCACCGGCGGGCTGCTCGCCGAGCGGTTGACTGAAACCCCCGGCTCATCCAAGTATTTCCAGGGCAGCGCCGTCACCTACTCAGACTCGGCGAAGGCGGAGGTATTGAATGTTGACCCAGAGCTGATCTCGGCAAAGGGCGCTGTGTCAGAGGAGGTCGCCAAGGAAATGGCCATCGGCGCCCTCGATGTCTTCGACGCCGACTTCGCGGTTTCGATCACAGGCGTCGCAGGACCCGACGGCGGCAGCGCAGAGAAGCCCGTCGGAACGGTCTGTTTTCACGCCGCATCCGCCGACGGACGCGAGCGCACGTTGCGGATCGTTCTGCCCGGCCGTCGTCGTGACGTGCAAGAGCGCGCGGCAACGGTTGCCCTGCACATCGTGCGGTCCTTGATCGTCGACAGTTGATTACGGAGCGCCTCGGTCGATCGCCGTGCAGCCGTTGTTGCACGAACGCCTGTTCGTGTATTTTCCGTCCGAGCGCTGCTGTTACCTAACGATCAAGAACTTTTCATGAAGTCGTGAATTTTTACGAGACCGTGCGTCAATCGTTCGATTTCGGTCTTGATCCACAACACGCTTGCTCGTTCAATCGAGTCATGCAGAGAAACGAACAGGAGATATTCGTGGAACGAGTAGAGCTCAACGACAAACAGAAGTCCGCAGCGCTCGATGGTGCGCTGACCCAGATCGAGCGACAGTTCGGCAAGGGCACGGTCATGCGCATGGGCGACGACGACGCGCGCCAAAAGATCGCGGCTATCCCGACCGGGGTGCTTTCGCTCGACCTCGCACTCGGTATCGGTGGCGTCCCTGCGGGTCGCATCGTCGAGATCTACGGTCCGGAGTCGTCGGGTAAGACGACGCTCGTCTACGAGATCATCGCCCAGGCCCAGAAGATGGGCGGAACCTGCGCATTCATCGACGCCGAGCACGCAATGGATCCGGAGTACGCCGCGCGAATCGGAGTCGACATCGACAGTCTCCTTGTTTCGCAGCCCGATTACGGCGAGCAGGCGCTTGAAATCGCTGACATGCTCGTACGGTCCGGTGCGATGGCCGTCGTGGCTGTCGATTCGGTCGCGGCGTTGACGCCAAAGACCGAGCTCGAAGGAGCGATGGGCGACCAGACGGTCGGTCTCCAGGCTCGCATGATGAGTCAGGCGATGCGCAAGATCGCCGGTAACTTGAACCGCACCGACACGACCTGCATCTTCATCAACCAGATCCGCGAAAAGATTGGCGTGATGTTTGGATCGCCCGAGACGCAGCCCGGTGGTCGAGCACTGAAGTTCTTCAGTTCGCAACGCCTCGACATCCGCCGCATCGAGTCGCTCAAGGAGGGCACCGAGGTTGTTGGCAACCGCGTACGCGTGAAAGTCGTCAAGAACAAGGTCGCCCCGCCGTTCCGCCAGGCCGAGTTCGACATCGAGTTTGGTCAGGGCATTTCCTCGGAGGGTTGCCTCGTGGACCTGGGCATCGAGCACAATGTTTTGACCAAGTCAGGCTCGTTCTTCTCCTACGGCGAGGTCAAGCTTGGCCAGGGACGCAACAACGTCAAGCAGTTCCTGCGCGACAACCCAGAACTCTGCCGCGAGATCGAACTGAAGGTCTACAGCGCGCTTGGTCTCGACTCCGAAGGCCGCACGATCCACGTGCCGACAGAGTCACCCGAAGAGGAAGACCTGGCGGCCGAGGCCGACGTTGAGCCGGAGGTCAAGGCGGCTACGGCTGCTTAGCCTGTCTCCTCGATCGCAGTTGCGAAAATTCAGAGGATCGAGTAGTTTTCCGCGCATGACTCTTTACGAACTGTTCGTGGCACTTCATGTTTTCTCCGCGATTGCTTGGGTTGGTGGGGCGACGTACGACCTCTTCATCGGCAAACGAGCGTTCGCCCAGGGCGGCGCAGAGACTCGTCAATGGCTGACCGGGTTCTGGGAATGGATCGGCACCCACTATTTCATTCCGGTTTCGCTCGGCACGGTGATAACTGGGATTGCGGCGGTGATCGAGGGGCCGTGGTCGTTTTCGGAGCCGTTCGTGTCGATCGGTCTGGGTGTGTTCATCCTGCTGTTGATCAATGGCCTCGCTTTTCTGGAGCCGCAGGCAAAAAAGATCGCGGCCGAGGTCGAAGAATTCGGCGTCGAATCGCCTCAAGTCACGAATCGAGTTTCACGGGTCCTGAACGTCAGCATCTTCGAAGTAGGCATTCTCTACGCGCTCGTGTTCGTGATGGTTGTGAAACCCTTTTGAGCCGCAAACCACGGCGGAGCCCGTAGATGTCTCTGACGCGAGTTCACAATCTCTCGATATCGCTGGACGGTTTCGCCGCCGGTGAGGTTCAGTCAAAGGACGCGCCAATGGGGCACGCGGGCATGCGGCTTCATGGGTGGATGATCGCGACGCGTTTTGGCGCACCGATCATCGGCAACGAGGGCGGATCTGCCGGCGTCGACGACGTCTTCGCCCAGCAGCACGAGGTGGGTATCGGCGCCGAAATCATGGGTGCTGGCAAGTTTGGACCGCCCGGATGGCAGGACGACGAGGACTGGAAGGGCTGGTGGGGCAAAAACCCTCCGTTCCACACGCCGACTTTCGTGCTGACCCATCGCCCGCGAGCGTCGATCGAGATGGAAGGTGGTACGACTTTCCACTTCCTCGACGCCTCACCCGCCGAGGCACTCGATGCTGCTCGCGATGCGGCGGGCGGTCAGGACGTTCGTATCGGTGGCGGCGCAACCACGGTGCGCGACTTTCTGTCTGCCGGCCTGATCGACCACATGCACTTGGTGCTGGTCCCGATTGTGCTCGGTAGAGGCGTGCGAGTTTGGGACGGGCTCGAGGCACTGGAAGACGACTATGAAATCGAGGCCGTCTCGGTGCCCAGCGGCGTCACGCACCTGACTTTCGATCGCAAGACCGCTGACTAGGGCGGTCCGTCAGCCGCGAGAGAAGTACCCTGAGCAGATGCCGAAGTACCACGTCACAACCTTCGGGTGCCAGATGAACGAGCACGACTCCGAGCGGATGAAAGGGATGCTCGAATCGCTTGGTTACGACGAAGCGCCGGAGCAGGAGGGATCGGATCTGATCCTGTTCAATACTTGCTCGATCCGCGAGGCCGCCGACACGAAGTTTGCCGCGCACCTCGGCAACGCCGGTCGCATCAAACGTGACAATCCCGGAACCGTGATTGGCGTGGGTGGCTGTTGGGCCCAGTCAGTCAAGGAAGAGGTGTTCGAGCAGTTCCCGTTTGTTGACGTGGCATTCGGACCCGGGCAGGTCCACAAACTTGCCGAGTTCCTCAACTCTGATTCGCTCACTGCACAGGGATACTTCGAGTTCGAGGGCTTCACCGGCGACCTGCCGGCCCGACGCGAGCGCGAATTCCACGGGTGGACCCAGATCTCGATCGGCTGCCGCGAGGTCTGTTCATATTGCATCGTGCCGTCGACGCGAGGACGAGAAGTGAGCCGCGACCCCAATGACGTAATCGCGGATGTTGCCGCAATGGCCGAGGACGGTGTTCGCGAGATTACGCTCCTGGGACAGAACGTCAACTCTTACGGTCGCTCGTTGCCCAAGCATCAACGTCTCACCTTCGCGCAACTCCTCCGTGAAGTCGACGCGATCGACGGCATCGATCGCATCCGATACACAAGCCCGCACCCCAAAGACATCAAGCTCGACGTGATCGAAGCACACGCGGAACTGCCGAGCCTGTGCGAGCACATTCATCTACCGCTGCAGTCGGGGTCGAGCGCGGTGCTCAAGCGCATGCGTCGCACATACGACCGCGAGCGATTCACGGACCGCGTGCGACTGATCCGCGAATACGTACCGGACGTTTCGCTCTCGACCGACATCATCGTCGGTTTCCCAGGCGAGACGGAGCAAGACTTCAAAGAAACGCTCGAAGTTGTGGATGAGTCCGCCTTCGACTCAGCCTTCACATTCAACTACTCGCCCCGCCGCGGCACCGAGGCCGCGACCTTCGAGGACCAGGTGCCGCATGAAGTCAAGCGCGATCGTATGGAGCGTTTGGTCGACCTCGTTCAGCAGCACGCCGCCGAACGAGCGCAGCGATTCATCGGGCGAGACTTGGAGGTCCTCGTCGAAGGTCGATCCCGCAAGGACCCCGACAAGTTGCGCGGACGCAGCAGACACAACAAGGTCGTCAACTTCAGTGGTCTCGCAGAGGCCGGAGAGATGACCACCGTGAAGATCACCGGTGCAACATCGCAGACGCTTGCTGGCGAAGAGTCGTTGCTGGCTCGCGCGTTGGCTTGAACGCCCGGCAGCCACTTCCCATGGCAGCCGAGCAGCAACAGCCTTCTGTGATTGCGATCTTCGGCCCGACCGGGATCGGTAAAACTGAAATAGCGATTCGCGTGGCTGAGATGTTGCGAGCGGAAGGGGAAGATCCCGTAGCCGTGTCCGTCGATTCGATGCAGGTTTATCGCGAGCTACCGATACTCACCGGTGTTGCCGACGCCGAGCAGCGTTCCCGACTTGAGCATCGCCTGATTGGTCATGTGTCTGTGGCAGACAACTACGACGTGGCTACGCATGCGAAGCTTGCGCACGCTGAAATCGATCGACTCCGAAGCGCGGGCCAACGCCCGATCGTCGTCGGCGGGACCGGCCTTTACTTGCGCGCGTCATTGACTGAGCTTGATCTGCTTCCGGCACCGAGCCCGGAAACACGAGAAAGGCTTTCGATCGAGCTTGAGCAAGACGGCCAAGCCGTGCTTTACGCGCGCCTTGAATCGATGGCACCGGACGTGGCGTCGACCATAGATGCAAACGATCCGCGCCGTACGATTCGCGCGCTTGAGGCGCTGGAGCAGGGCGTGTCCGCCGCAGAGCGCAGTGAGAACAGACTCTGGACCGAAGACGTACGTGTTCCGACGGAGTTGTTCGCGCTTGTGATGGATCGTGACGAGCTGTACGCGCGCGTGGAGCTCCGCGTCGATCAGATGGTCGCCGCCGGCGCCGAGCAGGAGGTTCGAGGCGCCGACCCGCTCGCTGGCAAGACGGCGCGCCAGGCGCTTGGATTCCAGGAGCTGCTCAGCGGCGACGTGGACCGCATGAAAACGAACACCAGGCGCTATGCGAAACGACAGTTGACGTGGCTGCGAAAACTCGCCGGAGCAATCGAAATCGACGTCACGCGGCGCACAGCGGACGCCGCCGCTGCCGAAATCGTTCATGCAGTCACCGATTAGACTGCCGCGCCGATGAACTTTCAGAAGTGGCAGGCTCTCGGCAACGACTACATAATCATCGAACGCGGCGATCTGGCGTTCGAATTGACGCCCGAACGCGTTTCGCGAATCTGTGATTACCACTTCGGGCCGGGCGCGGACGGCATCCTCTTGATCGAGTCCACGGACGATCCTGAACTCGTCGCAAACGTAAGAATCTTCAACCCCGACGGATCGGAGGCCGAGCTGTCCGGCAACGGCGTGCGCGAGGCGATCATGTACCTGCGGCGCTCTGGCCAGACCACCGAAGATGAGTTCGCGATCAGCACCGCCGCGGGCGTGATCCGCCCCAAAGTTCTCTCTGACACCGAGTGCGAAGTGAAGATGGGCCAGGCGTCACTGACTTCGAAGGACTTTCCAAGCGGGCCGGAGAACGGACGCGGTACGGTCACGGTCAACGGCACGGACATCGAGTTTCAGCACGTGTCGATCGGTAATCCACAGTGCGCGATCGAGATTCCCGGCGAGATCAAGAACCTTTTGGCCCTCGACCTGCCTTCGATCGGGCCGGGGCTGGAACACGACGCACGCTTCCCGAACCGATCGAACGTGTCCTTCTGGCAACAGACCGGTGACAACTCAATCGTCGCGCGGATATTCGAACGCGGGGTGGGTGAGACTCTTTCCTCTGGCACCGGCGCAACCGGCGCAGCGGTCGCGGCGAAGCTTCGCGGCGTGCAGTCGCCGGTCACGGTCGGCCTCGACGGCGGCGAACTGATCGTCGACATCGACGATGACCTCAACATCACACTTACTGGGTGGGCCGTGCCCGTCTTCGACGGCACACTGACCGCCCAGTTCCTCAACGAACTGGAGCAGATTTGATGCAGCACGCCAAGCGGCTTGAAGTGATTCCGCCGTACCTTTTCGCCGAGCTCGAAAAGAAGATCGCCGACAAGAAGGCCGCCGGGATCGACGTGATCTCTTTGGGTATTGGCGACCCGGATTCACCAACGCCGGAGAACGTTGTCGCCGCTGCGCAGCAGGCAGTGGCAGACCCAAGCACGCACCAGTACCCCTCGAATCGCGGACGTTCGGAGTTTCGGGAGGCGATTGCGGATTTCTACCGGCGTCGCTTCGACGTGGCTCTTGACCCTGAGACGGAGGTGATGCCCGCGATTGGCGCAAAAGAGGCGATCTTCAACCTGAACCTTGCGTTCCTCGATCCGGGCGACGTCGCTCTTGCGTCCGATCCTGGTTATCCGGTCTACACCGGTGGCCCGCTGCTCGTCGGCGCAGAACCGGTACTGATGCCGTTGCTGCCAGAGCGCGATTTCGCACCCGACCTGGCAGCAATTCCGGCAGACAAGCTCGCCAAGGCAAAGATGATCTTCATCAACTATCCGAACAACCCGACTGGCGCGACGGTGCCCGATGGATTTTTTAAGGAGGTCGTCGAGTTCGCCAGGTTGAACGATCTTCTAGTGGTGCACGACGCCTCCTACACGGAGACGGCTTACGACGGCTATCGGCCTCCCAGCTTTCTCGAAACGCCCGGCGCGAAGGAGGTCGGAATCGAGGTCTTCTCGCTTTCGAAGGGCTTCAACATGACCGGGTGGCGTGCGGCGGCTGTCGTCGGGAACGCAGACGCTGTCGCCGCCTATTGGCGTCTGAAGACGAACGTCGACTCTGGATTGTTCGAAGCCGTGCAGCTTGCCGCCGTCGAGGCGTTGAACGAACGAACCGAGGCAAGCGTCGCTGCGATGAATCAGACCTACGCGCGTCGTCGCGACCTGGTTTGCGACGCTCTGGCGCAGATCGGTGTGGACGTGCAACGCCCGAAGGCCACGATCTATATCTGGGCACCGGTACCGGAGGGCTTCGACAACGCTGCAGCCTACTGCGAACACGTTCTCGAAGAATCCGCGGTCGTGATTTCTCCGGGAGGCGCATACGGCGCCAGCGGCGAGGGCTTCTTCAGAATCTCGCTGACAACACCCGATGATCGCCTCACCGAAGCCGTGGAGCGCCTCCGCTCAACGCTCGCCAGATAGCACGACTTCGTGAAACAAGGTTCGCCAAAAGGGGAACCTTGTTGTTCGTTTCGGCGTTAGGCTGTGTTTGTGCCTATGCGGGTGGCTTCGAATGGATACAACGGCGACGGACGCCAGCGCGACAAGCTGTCGAGTTATGGCGACGGTATTCGCAATCCGCGGGCCAAGCAGCGTGCCCTCTGTATCGCATCGACCGTGGACGAGCCGGAGCTCGCGGAGCTTCGCGAGCTACTACGAACGGCAGGGGTCGCGATCGCGGGCGAAATGACCCAGCGTCGCGAAGAGCCCGACCCGAATACCTATTTCGGCAAGGGCAAGCTCGTAGAGCTCAAGGCGGCGATCAAAGCGACCGGCGCAAACGTCATCGCTTGCGACGACGAACTGCTGCCGCGCCAAGCGCGAAATCTCGAAGAGGCGGTCGGAATCTCCGTGGTCGATCGCACGGAGATCATCCTTGACATCTTTGCTGGGCATGCCCGCAGCGCCGAGGGCAAGCTCCAGGTCGAACTGGCACAGCTGGAATACAACCTTTCACGCATGCGTGGACTGTGGACGCACCTCGAACGTCTTGGAGCCGGCATCGGAACGCGTGGTCCGGGTGAGTCACAGATCGAGACCGACCGCCGCCTCGCGCGCGATCGCATCACGGCGCTCAGACGCCGCCTCGAGGAGATGCGTTCGGCGCGAGAAGTTCAGCGTCGCGAACGCGAGCGCAAAACGATCGCGACGGTCGCGTTGGCCGGCTACACGAACGCTGGCAAGTCCAGCATCCTGAACACGCTGACCGGCTCGGAAGTGACCGTGCGCGATCGGCTTTTCGAAACACTCGACCCGACCACGCGCACACTTGAAGTCGAGGGACGAACGGTCCTGCTGACCGACACCGTCGGTTTCATTCGCAAACTCCCTCACCAACTGGTGGACGCGTTTGCGTCGACGCTTGAAGAGGCGTACTCCGCCGAACTCGTTCTGCACGTCGTCGATGCGTCGATGGAGGAGGAGGAATTGGGCGAGATGATCGTCGCGGTGGATGACGTCCTCGCCGAGATCGGCGTCGTCGAACAGGACTCTCATCTGGTGTTGAACAAGGTCGACCTGGTCGACGATGCTCGCAGGCAGGAACTCCGATACCGCCACCCGGAAGCATCGCTGGTGTCTGCAACAAGCGGCGAGGGACTGGACGAACTGCGCGAGACGATTGCTGCAAAGCTGTCGTCGAAGCTCGTGCAGGTGGAATTACTCGTCCCATACTCCTCCGGCGAAATCATCGACACGCTTCATCAACAAGCCGCGGATCTCAAGCGCGATGACCGCGCCGACGGCGTTCATGTGCTCGCGAAGTTGCCTGCTCCACTCGCCGCAAGGTTGGATCGATTCGTGGTGGATTCGATCTCCGCCAACGGTCACGCTCCCACCGCTGCCTGATTTCTGCCCGCCGGATGGCGTCCGGTATCGTGCCGCAGGTCTTGAAGCTTCGTTACATCAAACTTCGGCCGGACGCGATCGTTCCGACGCAGGCGCACGACGGCGACGCGGGCAGTGACGTCTACGCAGTCGAAGCGGGCGAGCTGCCCCCCGGCGGTCGTGCCCAAATTCCGACCGGTATCGCGGTGGCAATCCCTGACGGTTGTGCGGGGCTGCTTCTGCCGCGCTCTGGATTGGCTTATAAGCACGGGATCACGCTGACCAACGCCCCCGGACTAATTGATTCCGGCTACCGCGGGGAGTTGCGGGTGTTGATGCTGAACACGGACCCAGAGAACTCCTTCTCTGTCGAACCGGGGGACCGAATCGCCCAGTTGGTAATCGTGAATTACGTGCCGCCGCAGTGGACCGAGGTCGAGGAGTTCGATCAGACGGGCCGCGGTGGCGGCGGGTTCGGTTCCACTGGCGTCTGAGGCTCGACGTCCTTGGCCGCCGATCGAATCATGAACGGTGCCAACAGCGTTGTGAGGATTGACATACCGACGACCACGGCAAAGATGTCGGAATCGATCACGCCCTGAGAAAACCCGAGACCCGCGACGATGATTCCGACCTCTCCGCGCGGGACCATACCGGCGCTCACGATCTTGCGATCACGCTTGCTCATACCGATGGTCCCGATCCAAGCACCGGCGTACTTCGTGATGATCGCCAGCAGCGTTATGCCAATCAGCAACAGATCCGTCTCGAGGCTGGCGAACTCGGAGATGTCGATCTGAGCTCCGATAACGGCAAAGAAGAACGGCCCAAAAAACGCGTAAAGCGGAGCGACTTCGCTTTCGATCGAGTTCTGATCGCGCGTCTCAGCGATGATCATTCCCGCGAGGAATGCGCCGATTACGGCGGCAAGGCCGATCTCAGACGCAAGCACGGCGAATCCGAGACAAATGATGACCGCGGGCAGGAGGGGGGAGTCCGCGAATCGAGGTGCTTCCAGCAGCTGCGGCCGATCGCGCAGAATCTTCGCCCCGCCGAGACCAAAGAATCCGAGAAACAGGGCGGAGAGGCCCAGCAGTAGGGCGAGTTCACCGATTTGAATGCCGCCTTCCGAGGCCACGCCTGTGGCGATCGCCAGGAACACCAACGCGAGGATGTCGTCCAGTACCGCAGCACTCAGAATCGTGCGACCGGCTACGCCGTCGTGAATCTTCAATTCGATCATGATCGCCGAGGTGATCCCGACGCTCGTGGCTGCGAGGGCCGCGCCGATGAACAACGCAGTCGCCGTAGAGGCGCCCGCAGCGAGCGCGAGGCCGAGCCCCGCGCCGGCCGGAATCGCGACTCCGAGCACGCCGACGCGAGTCGCCGACTTGCCAACGGAGCGAACGTCTCCGATCTTCGTCTCAAGTCCGACCCAGAACAAGAGAAAGATCACTCCGAGCTCGGCAAACACCTGAACGACGGTGTCGAGCTCGACCAAAGCAAGTACTGACGGGCCAACTATCGCGCCGGCGAGGATCTCGCCCACGACGACCGGCTGTTTGATGCGCCTGAACAGCTCTTCGCCGGCCTTAGCGGCGACGAGCAGAACAAAAAGCGCCAGCAGCGCAGTGGTGACATCGGCAGAGCCAGCGGCTATCGGAAGGTTCACGTTGATGAAGGCAATTCTTTCAGCTTGCGCCAACTCGCTTGGCCAGGCGAGACTTTAATCCATGCGACTTCTGCGATGCGCGCAGTGCGCTTTGGTGGGCGAGGTCCTCGAGGCGATCGTCGAGCGGCGGTAGGTCACTGGCCAGAGCAAGGGCGAGCGTCAAGAGGTGGTCTGCGAACCAGACGTTTTTCGGCAAGAGCGGCCCGTGCAGGTAAGTGCCGAAAACGTTGTTGCGACGAGCTCCTTCGAACCCGTCCTTTCCGTTGTTGCCATATCCACCCACCACGCGCCCGAGCGGTTCACACTCGTTGCCGAGGTACGTGCGACCGCCGTGGTTCTCGAAACCGGCAAGCTCGCGCGGCTGTCCGTTCACGGAAACTTCGATCGTGACGTTGCCGATCAGTCTTGGGCCGGGTTCGCGAACGGTTCGAAGATCGATGATTCCGAGTCCGTCGATGCGTCGATCATCGAGCTCGTAGTACTCACCGAGCAGTTGGTATCCGCCACAGACCGCGAGGATCACCTTGCCGGATTCGGCTGCGGTCACCAACGATTCGCGTTTGGTTCTGTGAATGTCGTCGGCGATTTGAATCTGGTCGCTGTCCTGGCCGCCGCCGATGTAGTAGAGGTCGTGGGCGTCGGGATCGATCGAATCGCCATCGTCGACGGCGGTCAGTTGGAAATTGAATCCATGACGCGCGCAGCGTTCCTGGAGAACCATCAGATTGCCGCGATCCGCGTAGATGTTCATGCGTGACGGATACAGCGCGCAAACTCTTAGGGTGGCTGCGTCGTGTGCTGCTCGATGACCAGTCATCGCAGTTTCGTCTGTTCCCAGTACGTGGGCGCGTCACCGCGACGAGAAATCGCGCCGCGAAGTTCGAGCAGTGCTGTGTAAGTCGGAAGCGCGTACAGCCGTGACTCGCCGCGGATAGATCCGCTCACCGACGTGTCGAATGAGCCCTCGACGTCGCGATCTACACGAATTCGCTCGCGTTCGATACCGGCATAAGCAAGACGCAGAGCCATCTCCTCGGCGCGAGTGCCGGAGCAGGTCACGAATCGAATGTGATCGGCGAGCATCTCGAAATCTGCGTCCCAAACCCACGAAACATCTCGTCCGTCAGCGATGTTGTCGTTGAGTGCAATCCAGAGGTCGAATTGATCTCCATCGGCGGTTATCGTCCTCAACACTTCGTTTGCGCCGGTCGGGTTCTTGATCAGCAGAAGCGCAACGTCGTGCCCTTTGATCTCGATCGTCTCCACGCGGCCGAACACAGCCTTTGCCGAGGCGAGTCCTGCAGCGGTCGCAACCGAACTGATCTCCAGCGCATGGGCTGCAGCGGCGGCAGCGACTGCGTTGTAAACGTTGTAGAGCCCGGGAATCGGAACCTCAGCTTTGAAGCTGCCGGTCGGTGTGACGATCTCGATCGAACTTCCGCGCATGCCATTCATCGAGATGGACTGTGCGGCGACGCTGGGCCGGGGGCGCTCGAACTCGCAGTTCGGACATGCGTATTTCCCGAGGTGACCAAGCTGCACGGCGCTATATGCGAGTGCGGCGCCGCAGCGGCGACAGTACTTCGAATCGGCGGCATGACGGGGGACGGGTTCTGCGTAGCGATCATCTTCAATGCCGAAGAACACGGTGTTGGCTCGTCCCCCGGCGATACCGGCAAGGAGTGGATCGTCGGCGTTGAGAACGACGCTCGTCGTGGACGGCAACGCGCCGATCATCTTCTGCCAGCCGTCGGCCAGTGTCTCGAGTTCTCCGTAACGGTCGAGCTGGTCCCGGAAGAGGTTCGCCAAGACGATCACGCGTGGATTGATTTCGTCGACAATCGTCTGTGTCCACGCTTCGTCGACCTCGAACAGACCTATGTCGCCGTCGACGCGTCCGTCGTGGGAAGCATCGAGCAACGCCGTTGCGATGCCGCCCGCCATGTTGGCTCCGGCGTGATTGTGGACCGGTCGGAAGTCACTGCTCTCGAGGATGCTCGAAAGCAGAGACGCAGTGGTGGTTTTCCCATTCGTGGCAGAAATGACGATCGCGCCGTGGCGAAGATCTGATGCGAGCACCGATATCGCGTCCGACTGCATGCGCAGCAAGAGTTTTCCCGGAAGCGACGTGCCACCGCCACGCCCGGAGCCACGGCTGAGCCTGCCAACCGCGTGGGCGAGGCCTAGTTTCAGAGGCGAAACGGTCTTCATTGCAGCGAATTATCGCTGGCGCGAAAATGAACCTTCAGGATGCAACGCGAATAGCGCCGTAAGTTCTCGATCAGGCCGGTAGAGAAGAGCGGTGATCTGCTGCACCGGCGCCGTTCTGAGCCGGCAAGAATGCTCGCCCGGCAACTTCGGTCGCATAGCGAGTGGCCCATTCGCCGCGTTCAGCGCCTTTCATCGAGACGTCGGGTTCCAGGCGCCGAATGTCGGCGGTTTCGAGAAGCATGTCGCCGATCAAGCGTTCTGCGTGCACTTCTTCAGGGACCTCAGGATCGAGCGTGAGCAGGACATCCTGTTGAGCGCGGTGCCAGACCTCGTCGGTAATTTGCTCGCTGGCGACCAACGAGACGCCGCGCCGCGTGGCCCAATAGAGGTCGAATATGCCTAGGCGATACGCATAAAGCTTGATGCCGTCGCTGAACACGAAGTTCAGCCCGGAAAACGTGTGCCCGGCAACAATCGTCGCCACGACGCCGCGAATCGAGCGGACCGGGTCCTCCGGGTCGAATTCGTTCATCAATCGCATGAAGAAGCACTCTGAGTCCGTCTCCCCATGCGGTTCATCCATGCCATTTCTGAGCAGGCCTCTGTAGTCAAGGATTGTTCCGTTGTGCGCGAAGCTGTACGGGCCGTATTCGAACGGATGTGTGTTTTCCGAGGAAAGCCCGCCGAGCGTGGCGCGACGGACATGCACGTTGAAGATGCGTCCGCGCAACTGAGTTGCAGGCAGGAATCGGCTGTCTTGGTGGGCGGCGAACGCGAAGCGCTCGGTGACCGGTGCTGCCTGTCCGATCTCGCGATACGCGGCCATCCCCCAGCCGGAATCGTGATCCTCCGACAGTCTGATGATCGGATTCGACGACTCGACCAGCTCGTACTGAACTGATATCGGGTCTGACGCAACGGCTCCAAACACGCGGCACATGGTCTTCTCCAGACTACAGGCAAATGCAATACCGCGCCGCTGACGATAATCGTGGGTCGTGACCGGGCAGGCGACTGCCCGTAAGACGCGAAAGGGTTCGCTATGAGTTCATCCGATTCAGCATCCGGGCGCGACCGCTACACGACTTGGCTGTTGCATGACTCGCGCAAGACGCCAACACTGCTTGCGTTGTTTGCCGTTGTCGCGATCGCGCTCACCGGCTGCGGCGAAAGCGCAGAGTCTGGATCTGACAAACAACTCGACGCAAACGGTTGCACTGTCGCCGAAATGCCAGCAGCCAAATCGGTTGACGTGAGCCCGCCGTCCACGCAGCTCGATCCGAACAAAACTCATGTGGTCACGATGAGCACCAACTGCGGAGAGTTCAAGATCAAACTGGATGCCAAAAACAATCCACGCACCGCTTCGTCGTTCGCCCACCTGGTCGAAGAGGGTGTGTACGACGGCACCTGGTTTCATCGCATCGTGCCCGATTTCGTGATCCAGGGCGGCGATCCGAACGCCGACGGAAGCGGCGGATCCGGATACGACATAGTCGAGCCGCCGACCGGCCAGTACCGGATCGGAACGGTCGCGATGGCGAAGACCGCGAACGATCCAGCCGGGAACTCCTCTTCGCAGTTCTATGTCGTTATCGGTGAGGACGGAACAGACCTACCACCCGACTACGCGATTGCCGGCGATGTCAGCGACGGAGAAGACGTGATCGAAAGAATTGCGCGCTACGCCCCGGGCGAGGCGTCCGATGGCGCACCGTCGGGTGTGGCGATCATCGAGAAGGCCAGCGTCTCGACTTCTGAGTGATCTGGCGTCGCTTCGGCTGCGCGTTCAGTCGAGTCCAAGCGCTTGGGGTGCCGCATCGCGCATCAGCGCCTCGATCTCTCGTCGTTGGCGGACCTGAGGTACTCCCCAATCGGCGCGGTAGTCGAAAACCTCGGTCAGCGGACGAGATCCGAATCGTCCGTCGATCAGTTCGAGCTGACCGGCGCCGACCAACGCAGGGTGGTGGTGCCCGCAGGTGCGTGCGAGTGCGAGCAGTTCGCCGCGCAACTGCGTGATGTAGTTGGCTGTTCGCACTGCTTTCAAGTCTGGGTCGAGGCCGCGAGTTCGCCATGGCTTGTGTGTAGTGACGCCGGTCGGACAATTTCCCGTGTGGCAACGCTGAGATTGGATACAGCCGACGGCGAGCATGGCTTCACGACCGACGTTGATCATGTCGCAACCCAAGCTGAACGCCATCAGCGCGGCATCGGGCAGGCCGAGCCGACCCGAACCGATGAACGTGACTTTGTCGGCCATCTCGCGTTCGGAAAAAATCGAGAACACACGCGTGAAACCGATTTTGAATGGCAGGGAGACGTGGTCGGTGAAGGCAAGAGGAGCGGCGCCAGTGCCGCCTTCACCGCCGTCGACGGTGATGAAATCAACGCCGCGTCCACCGTCGGACATCTTGTCGGCGAGTTCCCGCCAGAACGTCTCTTTGCCAACTGCCGACTTGATCCCGACCGGCAATCCAGTGCGATCGGCGATCGACTCGACGAGCTCAAGTAGTCCATCGACGTCACTGAAGGCGGAGTGTGCGGGAGGGCTGATGCAATCTTTGCCGGCCTCAACGCCGCGAATACGGGCGATTTCCTCGGTTACCTTCACGCCCGGAAGGATCCCGCCCAGGCCGGGTTTCGCGCCTTGGCTGAGTTTGATCTCAATCGCCTTCACCGGCGCGGTGGCGATCGTCTCTTCAAGCACATCGAGGTCGAATCTGCCGCGCGCGTCGCGGCAACCGAAATAACCGGTGCCGACCTGGAAGACGATGTTGCCACCCTGCAGGTGGTGCGGCGAGATACCGCCCTCGCCGGTTGTCTGCATGCACTGTGCCAACCGGGCGCCGCCATTGAGCGCTTGGATCGCTCGTGCGCTGAGCGATCCAAAGCTCATTCCGGAGATGTTCACGACGGATTCTGGTCTAAACGCCTTTTTGCGGCCGCGCGGGAGGCCGACGATCTTTGCGGCAGGCAAAAGGAAGTGATCCTGACCAGAATCGTTCTCGATGCTGTGCTCAGCGTCGATCATCGGAGGGAAGGCTTCGTGCTTGATGACCAAGTAGTTGGTCGAACGTTCCATCTCGTTGTCGCTGCCGAAGCCGAAACGATTGTTCTGGCGCTTCGACGACGCGTAGATCCAGCGACGGTGGTCACGCGTGAACGGGCGTTCCTCGTTGTTGTCGGTGACGATGTACTGGCGCAACTCGGGCCCTACCCGCTCGAGGATGTAGCGGAAATGCCCGACTATCGGAAAGATCCGTAGGATCGTGTGGCGACGTTGCGTGACGTCGTACAGCACCACCAAGCCGAGCAATACCGCGACCGCCAGCCAGAAGATCAGCCAATCCATCCATCAACTATCGATAGCGGACCGGATGTCGCTTCGAAAGGAGAGTTTTGGGGTTACACGAAACCATGTATAGTTGGTCACTCGCATTTTGAACCAAGTTCAACAGGAAGTGGAAAATCTCCCCGAAGCGCGAACATACAGACGTTCTGATCGTCGGCGGCGGACTCTCCGGCATCGGCGCGGCCGTGCACTTGTCCAAGGAGTGCCCGAGCAAGAGCTACACAATCCTTGAAGCGCGAGACCGCACGGGGGGCACTTGGGATCTATTTCGTTATCCGGGCATTCGCTCGGACTCAGACATGTTCACGCTTGGCTATGACTTCAAGCCGTGGGAAGAGGCGAAGGCGATCGCGGACGGACCGTCAATCCTTTCTTACATTCGTGACACGGCCCGCGAGTACGGCATCGAGGAGAAGATCCGGACCAATCACAAGGTGATCGGCGCCGAGTGGTCTTCGAGCGAGGCGCTGTGGATCGTCACCGTCGAACGCGCCACCGAGGGCGACGTTGTCGAGATGACTTGCAATTTTCTGCACTTTTGCTCTGGTTACTACGACTACGACAGCGGTTATCTGCCCGAGTTTCCCGGGTTCGATCGTTTCAAAGGGCAGTTGATCCATCCGCAGCACTGGCCCGAGGATTTTGACCACACCGGTAAACGTGTGGTCGTGATCGGCAGCGGCGCGACGGCAATCACGCTTGTTCCCGCAATGGCCAGGGAGGCGCAGCATGTGACGATGCTGCAACGGTCGCCGAGTTACATCTTCACGTTGCCGGCAAAGGATCCCATCGCCGATTTCTTGCGCCGCGTGCTACCCGCGAAACTCGCATACAGCTTGGTTCGTGGAAAGAACGTATTCCTGGCAATGGCGACATTTCAACTCAGTCGGCGTCGTCCCGGATTCGTCAAAAAGGTGATTCGCGAAAGCGTGAAGCGCCAACTGCCGGATGATTTTGACGTCGACAAACACTTCAAGCCCACGTACAACCCCTGGGACCAGCGCGTCTGCTTGGTTCCTGACGGTGATTTTTTTCGCTCGATTCGAAAACAAAAAGCCTCGATAGTCACCGACGAAATCGAAACGTTCACCGAAACCGGAATCCAGTTGAAGTCGGGGGAGACGATCGAAGCAGATGCGATCGTCACGGCGACCGGACTTAACTTGAAGTTCCTCGGCGGCGCAAGTGTGCGCATCGACGGCGAGATCGTCGAACTCGCCGACAGAGTCTCGTACAACGGATCGATGCTCAGCGGATTGCCCAACGCGGCATACACCGTCGGCTACACGAACGCCTCATGGACGCTGAAGGCTGATCTCGTCAGCAAGTACGTCTGTCGACTGATCAATCACATGGACGATCACAACTACAACGTCTGCACACCGCAGCCGCCAAACCCGTCCGCGAAGCTCGAACCGATCATCGATTTCTCATCTGGATATGTGCTGCGGTCTGTAGACAAGCTGCCGAAACAGGGCGACAAGAAACCGTGGCGATTGCACCAGAACTACCCGCTGGACGTCTTGATGTTCAAGCGCGGAAGCTTGACCGACGGAACGATGAGATTCGATCGTGTGACGCCGCGTACGGAGCAGGAATCCGCCGCGGTGGCCGCGACCGGTTGACGACGGACGCGATTGCAGTCAGTCTCGCGTCAGGCTCGATGCCACGCTGAGTCGAATTCCGCCGAATCCACAGAAATACGCTTGAGCTCACGGATCGAGGGCTCAAATCCCTGTTCCTCCGACTTGCAGGCTCCGATGTCGATCAGCGCGGGCAGAATCGCGTTTTCCCAGAACGACATCGCCTCATCGATCGACCTCCAGAACTGCGATTGATGAGGCACACCGTCGGCGCCACTTTCGTTCAGCAGCAAGATCAGGCCTTCCGGTGCCGCGCGCGTCAGCGAAAGTGCGTGAACGGCCTCACTCAGCTGTTGCTTCGTGACGCCGTGGAATGCGGTGTCGAGTGCAACCGGGTCGGTCCCGAGGCAGCTGATCGCGGTTGCGTCCAAGTCGGCACCGATATCTTGAAATTCCGCGAGCAGCGGGCCGAGAATCAGCCGGTCGACATTCCGTGCAACCGGTTCGAAATCCATCGCCCCGTGAGCGCCCTCTGGCGGGCCGATGTCGTGCATCGCGGCAGTGATCACGCCGACCGCGACATCGCGAAAAAATGCGCTCTCAGCTTCTTCGGTGGTCCAAATACCTTGGGACACGATCGCACCGTCTTTGATGCCGGTCAGATGACAGAGCATTCCCTGTGGCCAGCGATCCTGAAATCGGTACGCGGCATGTAGTTTGTTCACGAAGTCCCAGTCTGCGCCGGCCATCTCGAAGGTGACGTTCAGTCTGTATCGCTTCGGACACGCGACGCCGACCAGCGTCTGATCGGAAAGCGGGCCCTCGAACAAGGATTGGGCGGATACTGTGGATTTCTGCGGAAATGTCGGCATGAGTTTCGTCAGAAATTGGGTAGTCAAACCCATCGTACAGTTTTGGCGTCGGTTTGTACGAACCTTTCTTGAGCGGTCGCGCGGACTACTGATCGATGCAGGCCGTCCTCGCCAACGCCGATAATCTCCGCGGTCGGTCCACCGTGACGAGGCGGGCCACGAACGGGAGATCAGAGATGTCAACTGACGTCGTCGGTAGCGAGGAGCAGTCAGGCCAGAAGGCAACGGGGTGGCTCTGGCTTGTAGGGGCGGTAATCGCCGTTTCGGGAATCCTCTTCGGATACGACCAGGGAGTGATATCGGGCGCTCTCCGTGGTATCGAGAACAGCTTCAAGGTCGGTACGACCACGACGGAAATCATCACGAGCTGGGTGACGTTGGGAGCGCTCGTCGGAGCGTTGGTGGCCGGTGTCACGGCAGACCGAATCGGTCGCCGCTCAGCGCTGCTCCTGGCCGGCGGGTTGTTCGTGGTCGGCGCAGTCATTGAAGCTGTCGCACCCGGTGCGGCGGTACTTGTTGTCGGCCGGCTGGTGGTTGGCTTCGCTGTCGGTATCGCATCGGTGGCTGCGCCGCTATACGCCGCGGAGATGGCTCCCGCGCACCTTCGTGGCCGTTTCGTTTCGGGGTACCAACTGGGCATAACGTTCGGAATTTTTCTTGCGTATCTCGTCGATGAGCTGATGGATAGTGCCGATTGGCGCCTGATGCTCGGTGTGTCCAGCTTCGTAGGGATCGCTCTAATCGTTGCGATCCTGCCCCTGCCGGATACGCCGCGCTGGTACCTGAAGGTTGGGCGCAGAAAAGATGCCGTGGAGGCGCTGAAGAAGGTGGATGCGCCGCCGGACGCCGAGGCTGCGATTTCGATCATCGAGGCCGAAGCGGCCTCGGACGTTCAGGCCAGTTGGGGGGTTGCGTTCAGCAAGCGGTGGCGCACACCATTGTTGATCGGCGTGGGGCTCGCGGTGTTTCAGCAAATCACCGGCATCAACGCGATCATTTACTACGCGGACAAAATCTTTGATGCTGCAGGTTTCACCTCGGTCGCCGACCAAACGATGGCAACGACTTGGGCCGTTGGCGGTGTGAACGTGCTCGCAACACTGATCGCCGTGATGTTTGTCGATCGCCTCGGGCGCAAACCACTGCTGCTCGCCGGATTGGTTGGAATGGGCTTAAGTCTCGCCGTCGTCGGAATAGCGTTTCAAAGCCTCGGCGAAGTACAGCATGGCGGGTCGTCGCAGGCCGCAAGCGATGCCGGCGTGATCACGCTCGTGGCACTGGTCGTGTACATCGCGTCATTTGCGTTCTCGATGGGACCGGTCGTGTGGACCATCATCAACGAGATCTATCCGCGCGAAGTGCGTGGACGCATGGTTTCCGTCGCCACGGCGTTCAACTGGTTCTCAGCGTGGCTGGTGAGCCAGTTCTTCCTCACCCTGACCGACTCGATCGGTGAATCGGAGACGTTCTGGATGTTCGCGGGCTTTTGCCTGGTCGCATTCTTCTGGATTCTCCGCTACGTGCCCGAAACCAAGGAGCGCACGCTTGAGGAGATCGAGGAGATGTGGCAGAACAAATACAACGCCGCGGGTTAGTCGCTCGACGCCAGCGAACGCTGACCTGTAGGTTCTATATGAATCGGTGACCAATCTGCTGAGCCTCCGCCGACAGGTTCTGATCCCGAGGATTGGCCAGTGCGAACGTGCGGGAGGTGGGTGACAGTCATCGAGGGCTTTGGAACGAACGAGCCTCTGTTGGAGCAGTTTCTCCAGTTTGCCCCCGATGCGATCGTTGGGATCGACCGGGACGGCATGATCGTGCTCGCCAACGCGCAGATTCACCAGGTTTTCGGTTACACCCGCGAAGAAATCGTCGGCAAGCCGGTCGAGACGCTGGTTCCGTTACAGAAACGCGGCCAGCACTTTCTGCACCGTGAGGAATACTTCAATGATCCAAAGACGCGGCCAATGGGCGCTGGGCTCGAACTCTTTGGTCTACGTGCTGACGGAACTGAGTTCCCCGCCGAGATCAGCCTTTCGAGCATCGAACGCGATGGTGACTTGATCGCGATTGCCGCGATCCGCGATGTAACGGCAAGAACCCGGGCCGAAAAGAAGTTCGAACAGCTGCTGGAGCTCGCGCCCGACGCAATCGTCGGCATCGATCGAAACGGGATGATGGTTTTGGTGAACGCGCAAGTCGAGCTGTTGTTCGGTCACCCACGCGAGGAAATGCTTGGACAGACAATCGAGATGCTCGTGCCGGAGCGATTTCGAAAGAGCCACTTGATGCATCGCTCGCACTACTTCGCAGACCCGAAGACTCGCGCGATGGGTGCGGGTCTCGAGCTGTACGGATTGCGCGCAGATGGTACGGAGTTTCCCGCTGAAATCAGCCTTTCGAGTATTAAGACCGACGAGGGAACGATCGCGACTGCCGCAATCCGAGACATCACAGAGCGTGTGAAAGCCGACAGTGTCAGGCAAAAGCTGGAAACCGAACTGAAGCTCAACCAATCGAGACGATTGGAAAGCGTCGGGCAACTTGCTGGCGGTGTCGCACACGATTTCAACAACTTGTTGAGCGTGATTCTTAACTACGCGGCGTTTCTGAAGGAGTCGCTGGTAGAGAACCCGGAACTCAAGGCGGATGCGGAGCAAATCGAAAGAGCTGCGGAACGCGCAGCTGAACTGACGCGACAACTACTGATATTCAGCCGCCGCGAGGTCGTCAAGGCGGAGTCGCTCTCGCCCAATCACGTGCTCGATGATCTGAAGATCTTGTTGCAACGCACGTTGGGTGAGCAGATCGATTTTCGGACGAGTTTCGACTCGGATCTATGGCCGGTTTTTATGGATCGGGGCCAGTTCGAGCAGGTCGCGATCAACCTCGTGGTCAACGCCCGTGACGCAATGACCGGCGGTGGCGTTCTAGAACTGGAAACCTCGAACGTCGAGATCGACGAGGAGTTCATTCGCTTCAGTCCAGACGAGATCAGCCCGGGAAAATACGTTCGTATCACGGTTGCCGATTCTGGGGGAGGGATGGATCGCGAAACCATGGAACGTGCATTCGAGCCTTTTTTCACCACCAAAGACAAGTCGGAAGGAACCGGGTTGGGGCTGGCGACTGTTTACGGAATCGTCAAGGAGGCCGGAGGCAACATTTTCCTGTACTCCGAGGTCGGCCGCGGTACTTCCGTGAAAATCCACCTTCCCGCCGAACAAGGCAAAGCGTTCACGCCGGCGCATACGTCTGAACTTCCAGCGGCGGGTAACAGTGAACGCGTGGTTGTCGTTGAGGATGAACCGGCAGTGAGAACGATGGTGAAACGAATTCTTGTGAGCAACGGTTACGAAGTAGTGCAGTTTTCTAATGGGCGGGAGGCGCTCGCGTTCTGTGAATCACCGGACGTCCAAATTGATCTTCTGCTGACCGACGTGGTCATGCCAGAGATGTCTGGCGACGAACTGTTTGATCGATTGCATCGGGCTCGCCCGGATCTGAAAGCGCTATTCATGTCTGGCTACAGCGAAAAAATCATCGAACGACAGCGGGCGGGTGCCGGGGTTGCGGATCTGATCGAAAAGCCATTCACCAGCGGAGAGCTGCTTGAGGCCGTCCAGCGCGCGATCAATCGCTCCGCAGCCATCTGACGTGGGTTCAATGCCGACCCAAAACAGGTAGCTTGAAGGTGAGTTACATAACGCACTGGGACGATCCCCCTCACGCGCTGTAACGAAGCGGCTGGGGAATCCACCCCGTGCGTACGGAAGCAGGCTAAAAATGACTGAACCGATAGATACGTCGGATCAGACCACGGTCGCTGAACGAATCTCGCGTGAGATCGAATCCCTGTACGCGGCGCACTATCGCCACGGCCGCGGCAAGGCGACGACATACATAAACGGCAAAACAGTGCTCTGCATGATCGAGGGGAGCCGAAGCGATGACGAATCCGACGAGTTCGAACGCGGCCACCAGAGCGCTGTGATCGACCGTCGAGTTGCCTTCCAGGTCAATCAAGAGGATGCGTTCACTGAAATGGTGGAGCGAATAACCCAACGCAAGGTCGTCGCCTTCCTCAGCGCCAATCAAGACAGCTTGACCTTTGCGGCCGAACTGTTTGTTCTCGATCGCGAACCAATTGAAAAATGAGCGAGTTTTCTTCCACCTCGACCGACGCGGAGTTGATGGCGCTAGCCAGACGGGGGGAGAGGGCGCCATTCGCCGCCCTGTACGGTCGATACTGGCCTCGAGCAGTGAAAATGGCGACGGTTGTGTGTGGTTCACGCGCCCAGGCTAAGGACATAGTTCGCGTTTCGTTCGGCGAGGCGTGGCGTACCCGCGATGAGTATCAGGCGGATCAGGGCACGGTGCACTCGTGGCTGTTGGGAATCGTCCGCGACCAAGCTGCATATGCACGAACGGGCGCCGTTCAATGGGGCCGCGAGATGTTTGTGGAAGAAGAAGACGAGAAATTCCGCGACGAACTGGAACCGGAGGAAGACATGGATATTTCGTCTGACGTCTCTGGCGCGATCGCGATTCTGTTGGCGGACTCCCCGGTCGAGCAACGTGAGGTTGTTGCAATGTCATTTTTTGGCGAACTCTCGCCTCAAGAAATCGCCCGCCATCTGAACATGCCCGAAGCGACTGTCGCCGGGCGGATAAGACTGGGAATGGAAGAACTGCGGGCGCGAGAGTTCAACGTAGTCAAGAAATAGTCCGGTTGGCGAAATTCGGACATCGCGTTCGCGAAGTCTGAAAATCGCCAGTAATCGCTTTCTGGTGGGGCTACGTTGGCCATATGGATCGCGAAGAAGTCAGCTTCCAAGTCGCCGGCGAAAACTGCGCCGCATGGCTGTATCACCCGCAGGGCAACGACGAAACTTCATCGCCAATTGTGGTGATGGCGCACGGACTTTCGGGCACGAGACGCGATGGGCTTGGTGCATTTGCGGAGCGATTCGCGCGAGCGGGATTTGCAGCACTTGTATTCGATCATCGCGGGCTCGGGGACAGTGGCGGCGAGCCAGACAGATTCGTGCCAGCGCGCCAGCTTGAGGATTGGGCGGCCGCGATTGAATTCGCCCGAAGCTTGGAAGCGATCGATGCCGGACGTGTCGTGACGTTCGGGTCGTCGATGGGTGGCGGCAACGCTCTTGCCGCAGCGGCCGTCGATCGACGTGTTGCCGCAGTCATCAGCCAAGTGCCGTTCCTCGACCTGCGTCGGCAGGCGCATCGAAACTCGTTTCGAGTCAATCTGAAAATTTTGACCAGCGCATTGCTCGGTGGATATTTACCGGCAGTGGGTCAGCCGGACGAAGCTGCATTCATCAATGCACCCGGGAGCGAGGCAGGATGGCGACACGTGGTCTCGATAGGCGAGAATTCCAAGTGGCGCAACCGTGTCTCGGCGCGCTGGATAGTTGGACGACCGTTCAATCCCGGAAGAGTCGCGTCAGAACTGCATTGCCCGTGGCTGGTTTGTGTTGGCGACGCCGACCAAGTGGCGCGACCCGGTCCAGCCATCAACGCGGCTCGCCGCGCGCCCCACGGCGAACTTCGCGTATATGAGGGGGTCGATCACTTCGACATCTACGACGGGGCCGAACATGAAACTTTGGTCGCCGACCAAATCGCATTTCTACGCCGGCATCTGGTCGAGCCAGGCAATGCCAATCTCAGTGGAGCTGTTCTGCCAGCCCGACGATGATGCCTTCTGGGCCACGTAGGTAACAGAGACGGTAAATGTCTTCGTACTGTGCGACCTCGCCGAGCAGTTCTCCGTCGTGTTTGGCGATAGCGCTGGCAACCGTCTCGTCGATGTCGTCAACGGCGAACATGACGCGTCGCAGACCAAGTGCGTTGGGCGGTGCATTTTCTTGTTCGGCCCTAACGGCCTCGGGCGAGTGGAATTTGGTCAATTCCAACCGGCCGTGTCCGTCGGGGGTTTTCAACATGACGATGTCGGCTCGAACGTTCTCTAGTCCCACTGTTTGATCCACCCATGGTCCCTCGACCTGGGTCGCGCCATCGAGAACCATTCCGAGATCGATGAAGAACGTCTGAACGACCGCGAGGTCGTCGACGACGATGAGCACGTTGTCCATGCGCTGGATTGCCACGAGCTCGAGGCTAGCTGAATCTTTCGATGCTGAATAGGGCAACGATTCGAACTCAACGTATATTGAACGCCTATGGGCAAGCTCATCTACGCGAACAACTGCTCGCTGGACGGATTCATCGAGGATGTGAACGGAAGTTTCGAGTTTTCCGAACCTGACGACGAGGTGCATCAGTTTTGGAACGACATGCTGCGACGGACCGGAACCCAGATTTACGGACGGCGCCTGTACGAGACGATGGCCGTCTGGGAAACCATGTCCGTCGAGAATGAACCCGCCGTTATGCGTGAGTTCGCCGAGCTTTGGCGGGGCCGCGACAAGCTGGTCTATTCGCGAACGCTCGACGCAGTCTCAAGTGCGCGCACCACGTTGGAGCACGAGTTTGATCCGACCCGGATACGTGAGCTCAAGACCGGCGACGAAGACCTCTTGATAGGCGGTCCCGAACTTGCCGCCGCCGCGTTCAGCTCAGGGCTCGTCGACGAAGTCGGACTGATGATATGGCCGGCGACGCTCGGAGGCGGTAAACCTGCGTTGCCGACCGGGCAGCGGATTCAGCTCCAGCTGGTGAACGAACGTCGGTTTCCCAGTGGCGCTGTCTTCCTGAGCTACTCGGTCCAGAGCTAGTCGTATCCGTTAGTTCACATAACGTCAATTGCCACGCCAGATGCCGAAGGGGATAGGACATATGGCTAGTGGGAGTAAAAGTACGCACTCAGTTGACCGCCACGTTCGAGGGGTTCAAAGAACCAAGAACGTTTGAAAAAGACGGCCGCACCATCCCTGTGCAAGGGAAGCTTCAGTTCCTCGTGCGGGACCAAGAGTCTGGTGCTCTAGACGTTCACGAGTTCACCCAAAAGGCTTGGCAGGCGGGAGGCGGTCCGCCCTACATGGATATCGAAAACGGAACGTGGTTCACGATCACCGGAACCGTGGACCTCGGTGCCGATCGACCGTGGCTCCGCATCGAGAACGTCGAGCAAGCTGCATGAACGCTCAGCTCGCGGTCGACACGTTAAAGCTGCTCAACCGGCTCGCAGTCGATCAAGGAATAACGCTAAGCATCAACTACAGCGATCAGGCTCCTGTCGAAACTGCGTGGCACGTCTCTACGTCTACGGGAGAGGGTGCGCTCGGAGCGGACCTGCTCGAAGCACTGCAAGAAGTCCAGCAGCGAATCGTACGTTCGCACGAAATTCCGGCGTAGTGCGTTGGTACAAGTGCGAAAAACATCGGCGAGCGGTAGCAATAGCCACAGCGGTTTCATTAACGCTCTGGCTATTGCTGCCATCGTCGCATCCTTCCTCTTTCTGTCCGTTCTGAAACCGAACGTTGCGCTTGCGGTTGAGTCGACCACGTACACGATCGACAGAACGCTAACTGAAACCAGAGGCGTCCACACGAACAGCGGTTCAGTAACCGCGACTCGGTCCGGGGCGCTCGCTGCGTGCTTGGCTGCAGACGTAATACCTGACCTCGAACTTCTCATCGAAGCCAATCCACTCGGTCTAGAAAACGACTACTCGCTCAACGTAAGAAGCACAAGTTCCGTCATGGGATCGTCTAGCGGTGTCAACAAAATCGGCGTTGGCGTGGTCGTTGATGGCGTGTTAGAAGCTCGCTCGACACGTTACGGAACTGCGCAGGGTGGAACACTCAATCTCGACACCGTAAACACCGAACTGAATATCCCCGAACTGGATGTGACGACTACCCACACGGTCGGGATCGCTGTCTGCACAACCTACGGAACTTCCCTGAGCACCGGAAACATGACCCTCGAAATTACGGGTCAAAAGTCAACGGACGTAATAGCGGTAACAGCAGTTGATGATCCCGTCGCGAACTCGGACAACACCGGGGTCGAAGACAACCTCGCTCGGCTCGCGGGACTCATAGCAGCCGCGATCGCCTCGTTCCCACTAACAAAAGCTTTCCTCCTGTGAACGTCGACGCGTTCACGGAAGGATTGGTCCTCGGCCTGACTGTATGGCTGACGACGCTGGCCGGAACAGCAGGCATTCGGCTGTTCCGAAAAGTCCTAAGCATCTGAGAGGGGGTGAACAAACTATGCAGACAATCAAGAATCTCGCCTCACGTGGCTACGTGAAGGCTGGTGTCGTTGGTTCCGGAGCCGCTCTCGCGGTACCGGGCCGCGCTCTCGCTGCGCAGGACTACAGCGACGTCGGCACCGCTGCAACCGGAGAGATCACAGCCGTGATCCCGGTCGCGCTTGGTGTTCTTGCGCTTGCCATCGGAATTCCGTTGGCGATTCGC
>JBMYXO010000005.1:0-16641 GCA_049608465.1 Solirubrobacterales bacterium
CTGTCCTACTTTTGCTTCCAAGTGGCGCTAGTGCATTAACGTCACGCGCGACCCCTTCGCGATCCCCCGCACCAGGTGGATCGGGCTGGTGAGGACTTGGCCCCACTGGCGTTTTTCGCCGGTCGCGCGCAGCAACAGCCCGACGCGAGTCTTCTTGAACATCCACCACAAAGCCGGACCGAGCAGCAGCGCGACGTAGGTGAGGACATCCTGGTCGAAGAGCACTGGGCCGATCAACGGGATTTCGTTGAGCAGTGGGATCGCGATTTCGTTGAAACCGTTGATTTTGTCGTCGACGAAACTGCGACCCAAAGCTGCGGTAAGCCCGAGACCGAGAAACGTGATCGCGAGACCGCTTGCAAGTTGGTCGGCCCTGCGGTCGATCACCATGAACGCGTGGAGCAGGGCCGGAAGTGCCCCCGCCATCAAGCCGGCCAGTATTCCCAGCCAGGGCGTGCCGGTCCAAACCGTGACGGCGAAAGCGAACAGCCCACCGGTCAGCATCGAGCCTTCGGTGCCGAGGTTGACGATGCCCGACCGTTCGGCGATCAACTCGCCCTGGGCAGCAAAAATCAGGCACGCGCCGTAGCTGACGGCCCCGAGAAGAATTGCCTCAAGCATCTCGCAGTCCTTCCATCAACTCTGCGCTCCCTTTGGTGTGCGGTTGCGCATAGCCAGCACGAAAAGCACGATCACTGCCATCACGACGTAGACCGTTGCCGCCGGCAGCGAATAGTCAAGTTGCAAACTGTCGCCGTAAACCGAGATCGCCGCAAGCAACGTCGCCCCGGCAGGGATCCAGGCGGCACGGTGCGCGACCATCCAGCTGCACAGGAAGCCGATGTATCCGAAACCAGCGGCCATTTGTGCCCGAAGTTGAACTTCCGTACCGGCGAGTTCTACTGCACCGGCAAAGCCCGCTATTGCGCCACCCATCAGCAACGCAGCGACGACGGTGCGATTCACGGCGAAGCCACCGCGACGGGCTGCCTCGGGGTTGCCGCCGACGACCTTCGCGCGGAAGCCCCAGCGCGAACGGTCGAGCAGCAGCCAGACGAGCACGGTCATGGCAATCGCGAGAACAATTCCGATGTGGACCGTCGTCGAGCCGATCGCGGGAAGCCTGGCCGCGTCCGGGATCGGTGCGCCGATCGCGAAGCCGTACGACTGGGGATCCTTGAGGATGCCGTTGACCATGTAGGAAAGGACGTAAAACGCCACGTAGTTGAGCAACAACGTCGCGATCGTTTCGTTGACGTTGAACGCGGCCTTCAGAAATGCAGCGACGCCTACCCAGAGCGCTCCGCCGACCACACCGGCGACTAGCAACAGCGGGATCATTACGACCATTGGCAATCCGTCGCCGACGATTTTTGCGACGGCGGCGCCCATAATCGCGCCGAGGAATAGCTGGCCCTCGCCACCAACGTTGATCAACCCCGCGCGAGCCGGCAATGCGACGGCAAGCGCGGCGAGAATGAACGGTGCCGAGCGCGTGACCACGGCCGGCTGGTCGATGCCAAAGAACGGCAGAATCATCAAGATGACCAACGGGGCCGCTATCGGTGCGGCGATCTTGAACCAGACACCCGTCGGCACGTAGTCGCGTGGATCCAGACTGCGCGCCGGCTTGTCCGCGAGCGCAGTTGCGTCGTTGGCGCTCATGCGGCTTCCCTTCCGAGCATCATCGCGCCGACCTGACCTCGTGTGGTCGCTTTCGGGCTGAGATCGCCGACGAGTTCGCCGTCGTGCAACACCGCCAATCGATCGCTCACCGTGAAAAGCTCGTCGAGATCTTCTGAGATGAAGATCACGGCGGCGCCGTTCTCGGCGTGCTCGAACAGAAGTTTGTGCGTCGTTCGAACCGAGAAGAGGTCGAGACCGCGAGTCGGGTAACAGGCGACAACCACGGCTGGGTCACGAACGAGCGCGCGGACGATCATCAGTCGCTGAACATTTCCGCCTGAAAGCGAATCCACCCTGCGATTGGGGTCGGCGAGACCGATCGACTTTGCGGATTCAAGCGCGCCAGTCTCTTCGGCAACTTTTTTCCAGTCGTAGCCAATCCGCGTCTGCGGCGGCTCGATTCCGCCGATCGCCATGTGCTCGGCGACTGTCAGACCGGGCACTACCTCCATCGTCAGCGGGTCTTCGGCCATCACCGCGACGCCGGCTTCGCGAACCTCGCCGACGGGGCGGTTCTCGACGTGAGTGCCGCGAACCGCGATTTGACCATTTGCGACATGGCGCAGACCCATGATCGCCTCGGCCAATTCGTTCTGACCACCGCCGGAAACCCCAGCGACGCCGATCACTTCGCCGCGCTCGGCGACGAGACTCATGTGTTTGATCGCCGGCAGGCCGTTGTCACCGTTCACGGTCACGTGCTCGAGCATCAGAGCCGGCCCTTCCACGTGCGCGACAACGTTCGGCCGATGCGAGAGCTGCGGGATTTCCTGACCGACGACATTGGCGATCAAGTCTTCGTCGGACATTTCTGCGAGCTCGTCGGTGGCAAGCACGACCTTGCCTCCGCGAAGCACCGTGACGCGATTGCAGACCGCACGCACGTCGGGAATCTTGTGCGTGATGATCGCCAGCGCAAATCCTTGGTCGCGCAGGTCGCGGATCACGTTCATCAGCCCTTCTACCTCTTGTGGTGCAAGCAGACTGGTCGGCTCGTCGAGAATCAGCGTGCGCGCGCCGCACATCAGTACCTTGAGAATTTCGGCCTGTTGGCGCTCGCTCATCGAGATCTCCTCGATCAAGCGATGTGGGTGCACGCTCATGCCGTACTGCTCGGCCAGCGCGAGGAAGCGCTTTTCGATGTCGTTGATGTCGAGGATCAGCCCGTGTTCAGGCAGCGCGAGCGCGATGTTTTCGAGCACCGAGAGAGCTGGGATCAGGCGGAAGTCCTGAAACACAAGTCCGATACCGGCTTCGCGCGCCTCGGCCGGAGAGTCGATCGTGGTCGGAACGCCGTTGATCAGGATCTCCCCCTCGTCCGGAACGTTCACCCCGTAGAGCGACTTGGCGAGCGTCGACTTACCGGCGCCGTTTTCGCCAAGCAGTGCATGAACCTCGCCGCCGTGTAGTTCGAAATCGACCGAGTCATTGGCGACCAGGCTGCCAAAACGCTTTGTCAGACCGCGTACATCAACTGCCGGAGCGTTGACGTGGTCAGGGATCGGACCAGAATGCAGTGCTTCCTCGTGCTGCCTCGCTGCCGCATCGTTCTGCTGCGTGCGCGTCGACTCCGTGGATTCCGGATGGTCGATGCGCGCGTCCACTATTCGCCCGCCCCGGTGACCGTGGTCGACGCCTCGCCTGCGGACGAGATCGCTCCGCCGTCAAACATGCGCGCGAGCATCTCTCCGACGCGCTGCTCAACCACCCGCGCGCTGCGATCGATGTGTACGCGCATCAAGGCAGAAGCGGTGTCGACCTCACCTTCGAGGATCGCGTCGGCGAGTTCGATGTGCTCGTCGATCGTCGCGGCGATGCGATCGCCGCTGGTGAAGTCGTGCACGCGCAGAATGCGAATGCGCTCGTTGATGTCGCGCAGATAACGCGCGGCAGACTTGTTTCCGGCGGCCGCAGCAAGACCTTCGTGATACGCCTCGTCTGCATATACGAAGTCCGGCGTCTCGATCTTGTTGCGCTTTGACGGGTCGAGGTCGCGCAGATCCACCCAGCTTGCGCGTAGGTCGGCGATCTTGATTTTGTCCTCGGAGTTCGCAGCGCGACGGACAACGAGGTCTTCGATCACAACGCGCAGTTCATAGAGCTCGCGCAACGAGGTTGCCTGTGGCGGCTGAGGAGTGATGCCACCCATCGGGTGTTTGACGACGTGCCCGTCGGCCTGCAGTCGGTGAAGTGCTTCTCGCACCGGCGTGCGAGAACATTCGAATTGTTCAGCCAGGTGCTCCTCGACCAGACGATCCCCAAGCGGGATGCGTCCGAACAGAAGGTCGTCGCGTAGGTCTTGGTACACGCGTTCGGCGATCGATTCGTTGCCACTGGAATCGGCCAGTCCATGTTCGAGCAAATGGGATACGAGATCGCGGGTCACGGGGTCTCCCGCGTATACAGGGCTGTCCACATCAGGTGCATGCAGACGAAGGTAAGACGGCTTCATAGTGGCCTTTCTCTCAAGTTGTACAAAAAGTTCAACGCCCGTTTGGACATGTGTGCAGACCTGTATACAGGCTTCGTGGTGCGGATGACCGGCAGTTTCTGCAGCATTTGATGGTCTGTTCTGGTCCGACCCTCGCCCGGCGGGCGAGGGTCGGAGGAGGAATCGCCGTCGCAATCACGCCGGCGATATCCGACTCCGGATCAAGCTCGATCAGCGACGATCAGATACGTCCCGGCAGCCAGCAAAGCGACTCCAGCCAGCCGAGTCAACGTGATCGGTTGCTTCTCCAGACCGAACGCGCCGAACTGATCGAGCAGGATCGAGGTGACGAGTTGCGCCGAGATCGTTGCCGCGGTAATTCCCCCGGCGCCCAGAGTGCCGACGGTGAAGATCACGGTGGCGATGTAACCGGCCCCCAGTAGACCGCCGACGAAGTAGTACCAAGGCACCGCACCGACGCCAACGCCCTGGGACATGCCGCCGGCAAAAACAAAGACGATCAGCGTGAGCAGAGTGGTTCCGACCACGAACGACACCAGCGCCGCCTGGACCTTGCCGATGTGCAAGCCGAGCTGACCGTTGATCGGTGCCTGCATCGCAAGCATTCCGCCGACGCCGGCAGTCACCAGGAGTGCCAGGGTGCGATCCACTACTTCGCCGCCAACCAGTTCGGTCCGGAGCCAACCGACACGCCAAGCGGTGGATCCAATGGATATGCGTCGGCCATTACGCGTTCTGCCAACTCGGCGATCTGCTCGGCTTCGGCGACCGGTCCCTCGAAGAGCAGTTCGTCGTGAATCTGCAACACGAGTTTTGTCTCGACGCCGGCCTCTTTCAACGCCTTGCTGCAATCGATCATCGCTTGCTTGATGATGTCTGCGGCCGTACCTTGGACGACGGTGTTGATCGCAAGCCGTTCACCTAGATTGCGCGTCTGTACCTGGCTCGACGCCAGCTCCGGGATGGCGCGACGCCGACCGATCAGCGTCGTCACGTATCCATCCTTCTTCGCCTGTGCGACGGTGTCGTCCATGAACTGCTTCACGCCCTCGAAGCGTCCCAGGTAGCGCTTGATGAACTCGGCGGCCTCGTCACGCGGAATCTTCAGGCGGTCCGACAATCCAAAAGCGGAAAGGCCGTAGATGATTCCGAAGTTGACGGCCTTCGCGCGGTCGCGAGTGGCATGGTCGACGTCCTTCGGATCGATGCCGAAAATCGCCGCCGCTGTCTCGGTGTGCACGTCTTCTCCCTTGCGGAAAATCTCTTTGAGTACCTCGTCGTCCGCGACCTGCGCTAGCACGCGAAGCTCGACCTGTGAGTAGTCGGCGCTGGTCAAGATGTTTCCCTCTTCGGCGACGAAGCACTCGCGGATCGTCGCGCCGAGTGGCGTGCGGACGGGAATATTCTGCAGATTCGGATTGGTCGACGAGAGTCTTCCCGTGGCGGCCCGCGTCTGGTCGAGCGTCGTGTGGATACGACCGTCGACCGGTGAGACGTCCTTCGGCAGCGAATCTACGTAGGTGGACTTGAGTTTCGTGAGCTCGCGCCAGCGCTCGATCTTCTCGACGATCGGATGCGCATCGCGGATCGACGCGAGTACGCGAGCATCCGTCGACCAGCCGGTCTTTCCCTTGCGACCGCGCGGCAGTCCCAGGTCGTCAAACAGAATCGGTCCGAGCTGCTTCGGCGAACCAATCGTGAACTGCTTGCCGGCCAACTCGTAGATGTCCGTTTCGAGCTGCGCAATCTCCTCGACGAATCCGTCGGCCGCCTTCGCCAATGCCGCCACGTCGAGCTTCAGGCCGTTGCGCTCGATCTCCACGAGTACCGCAACAAGCGGCAACTCGACCTCGTTCTGCACGCG
Source organism: Solirubrobacterales bacterium (assembly GCA_049608465.1). Taxonomy (GTDB): domain Bacteria; phylum Actinomycetota; class Thermoleophilia; order Solirubrobacterales; family JACPNS01; genus JACPNS01. Next base: position 6,003 of record JBMYXO010000005.1, read on the forward strand.
TTCAAGGTCGAGTTGCTTCAGAACAGCGCGCTGTTTTTCGGCGATCTTGAACATTGAATCGGCGTCGACGGCGAGTTCGAGCAGAGAGTCGTCGACCCCGTCCGCCTCCGGTTCGGCGGGCGTGATGCCGAGTTCGATCGCCATCTCGCGGATGTCGTACTGCCGCCGCGAGGAGTCGATCAGGTAGGCCGCGATGCGCGTGTCGTGGTCGATCGACGGCACCGGCGCATCGCTTGAGTCCAGCTGACTCTTGATGTCGTGGGTGACGACCGCACGACCGCCGAGCGCCGAAATCACTGCACCGACCGATTCGCTGACACCGACGTGCGCGACGCCCTTGTCGTCGATCACGGCAAATCGTGTCTCTTCGCCGGCCGCCTGATTCTGAGCATCGGCGAGCAGCGAATCCGCCGGTCCGTCGAGCCCTGCGGCGCTGGGTCGAAGCAGCAGTGGTGCCGGGTCGAGCTTCAGCTTCGAAAGCGCGTCAACGGTTATCGACTTGACCGCCAGGGCGGACGCGCCTTCGGCTTCGGCTTCGGTGCCTTCGGCCATCGCCTCGCGCATCTCATCCTCGATCTCGCCGAAAGCCTCCTCGTGGAACATCCGTTCAACGCGACGCAACGGCTCACGGAGGTCATTCTCGCGCAGCGCGTCGCGCAGTTCGACCGGGTTGATCCTGCGTGCAAAGACCGAATCGAAGTCGAAGTCAGGCACCGGGATGTCACGGTGCATCGTTGCCAAATCGCGCGAGACTCGCGCCAGGTCAGCGTTCTCGGTCAGATTCTCCTTGCGCTTGGCGCCGGAGATTTTGTCGATGTTTGCGAGCACGTCTTCGAGCGAACCGAACTCCTGCAGCAACTGCATCGCGGTTTTCTCGCCGATCCCGGGAACGCCCGGGATGTTGTCCGACGTGTCGCCCTTGAGGCCGATGAAATCAGGAACCAACTTCGGCGGAATGCCATAGCGATCCTCGACGGCCGCTTCGTCGTAGATCTTCGTGTCGGTCACACCGCGCCCTGTGGCCATGATCCTGACCGGGCCGCTTGAGTCGTCGACCAGTTGGAACGAGTCGCGGTCACCGGTGACAACCATCACCTCGTAGTCCTCGGCCTTTGCCAGTTCAGCGATCGACGCGATCACGTCATCGGCCTCCCAGCCGTCGATTCGCACGTTCTTGAAGCCAAATGCCTCGGCCAGCGGATAAAAATGCGGCCACTGCTCGCGCAGCCCGTCTGGCTTGGCATCGCGCTGCGCCTTGTAGGGCTCGTACAACTCCTCGCGACCCGACAGTCCCGCATCCCATACGGCAACCACCGCCGGCTGCCCGTGCTCGTCGTCACTGATGATCTTGACGAACATGTTTGCCAAGCCGAAGAGCGCATTTGTCGGCATGCCTTTGCTGTTCACGAAGGTGTCGGGAAGCGCAAAGAACGCGCGGTACGCGAGTGAGTTGCCGTCGAGGAGGTAGAGCTTGCGATCGGATGAGTTGGGTTTTGCCACGTCGGGCATCCTAAAGGCGAGGTCGGTTGCGGCGGATGGCGATCAACTACGAGGAACTCGACGGGATCGGCGGTGCGTGAACGACATTCGTTCTCGATGCGCAATAATTCCCGCATGAGCTCCGCCGCACAGACCTCCTGCGCCCTGCGCATCGTCGTGCACCCGGCTGCTCCCGTAGTAGTACTCCGCTAGTCCGCTTCGTCAGAATCGGACGCCTCCACCTTGCCTGCTGGCGCAGGTAAACGCACGCCCACGCCTAACATCCAGAAGAGACAAAAGAGAAAGAGATTCCAGTGGCCACGACGCCGTCACCATCCGCCAGTTACAGCATCACGCTTTCCATCGCGATCGACAACCGCGAAGGCACGTTGCCGCGCGTAACCGGAGCGATCAGCCAGGCCGGTGGCGAGATCACGGCCATCGACATCGTCGGATCACAGGACGACATGACGGTCCGCGAGATCACCGTCAGCGCGCGCAATCAGGACCACTATCGGGGCATCATCGCCTCGCTGCGCGAGGTTCGCGGCATCAAGCTGCTCGAGACCACTGACCGCACTTTCAACATGCATCAGGGTGGCAAGATCGAGCAGCACAACAAGCATCCGTTGAAAACACGTGATGACTTGTCGATGGCCTACACCCCGGGCGTCGCCCGCGTCTGTATGGCGATCCACGAGAACGTCGAGAAGGCGTACAAGTACACGATCAAGGCGAACACCGTGGCGGTCGTCTCCGACGGCACTGCCGTGTTGGGACTCGGCGACATCGGCCCCGAAGCCGCGATGCCGGTCATGGAGGGCAAGGCGATGCTGTTCAAGGAGTTCGCCGGTGTCGACGCTTTCCCAATCTGCCTGAACACGAAGGATCCCGACGAGATCGTCCGCACGGTCGAGCTGATGGCGCCGACATTCGGCGGGATCAATCTCGAAGACATCTCCTCCCCGCGCTGTTTCGAGATCGAGGCACGACTGAAGGAATCGCTCGACATCCCCGTGTTCCATGACGACCAGCACGGCACGGCAGTCGTGGTGATCGCCGCTCTGCTGAACGCGTGCAAAGTGACGGGCAAGAAGATTTCAGACCTTCGCGTGTTGATGCTCGGTCTGGGCGCCGCTGGCATCGCAGTTACGGAGATGCTTGAGGATGCCGGCGTCGCCGACGTGATCGGCTGCGACCGCAAGGGAGCACTGCATACCGAGCGCGAGGACTGGGATTCACTCGATCCGGTGAAACAACGTTTCGCGGAGCACACGAACAAGGACAAGATCGGCGGCGGACCCAACGACGTCATCGAGGGCACCGACCTATTGATCGGTCTGTCCGGCCCGGGTGTGATCGAGGCCAAATCGCTGGCCAAAATGAACCCTGACCCGCTCGTCTTCGCGATGGCAAACCCGACACCCGAGGTGATGCCGGAAGAGGCCGCCCCGTTCGTTCGCATCATGGCCACCGGCCGCAGTGACTATCCGAACCAGATCAACAACGTGCTCTGCTTCCCCGGCATCTTCCGCGGCGCAATCGACGCTCGGGCGACGAAGATCACGGACGAGATGAAAATGGCTGCGGCTCGCGGAATCGCCGCCTGCGTGCCGGAAAACGAAATATCCGAGGACTACATCATCCCGTCGGTCTTCAACCGGGATGTCGCGATCGAAGTGGCCAAAGCGGTCAAGGACGAGGCAGCGCGTAGCGGGGTCGCACAGGAAACCGACGTCGACACTTCAGCGACGATCGACATTCCGGCCGTAACCAGCTAACGCCGAACCTCGATCAGTGCTGCGTCGTCCGGAGGCGCGTCCGCGCCGCGGACCTGGAACAGATACAGCGTCGTCCGACCCCCGTCGAGGACGTCGTAGTGGCCGACAGGGCTGAAACGGTCGTCGATCGAAAACGCAGATTCGCGCACCGCGCGTGGCGTGATCGGCTTGTCCTCCTCTTCGAGGCGCTGAATGGCGTCGACGATCAGGCCGACGGCTTCGTAGGCGAAAATCGCGAAGCGATCTGGGGGGCGGTCGTACTCCTCCTCGAACGCGGCGAAAAAGCGCCGGCCCGCCGGTGGGTAGTTGTCCATCGTGAGCGCTGGCGTTACGTAGGTTTGCGTCGGCACGCCCTCGATCATGGGGTTGTCGGCAACCACCAGTCGATCGCCGATCATCGCACCAGAGACGAAGAGGCCTGGGTCCGGCGATGCCGCGTCACCGGTTCTCGCACCGGAGCTGCGCACCACGGACAAAACGCCGGCGCGGACATCGTCGCTGAACGCGCCTCGTTGTCCGACCGGATCGATCGACTCCTCGGGAGTTGCGGCTCCGTACATTCCCACGGCTTCGCCAAACGCGTATGCCGACGGCAGCAGCCAGATCGTTCGGCGTGAATTCGTCGCGGCCGTCGGTGCAGCGAGGCTGACCTGCAACATGCCTACTGGAGATGCCGACGGTGCAAGTGGTTTCAGCGCCTCGATGCCCGCCAACGGCTCCACTGCTGCATCTGCGTCTGCCGTCAACTCGAGCTCCAGTGTGCCAGTGTCGTAGTTCGTGTGTTTCAGCGCGAGATTTGCGGCGTCGATCATGTCGCGTCCGCGCTCGGCGAGCGGTCCCGCGCTCGGTGCCGCGATCGCGATCGTTCCCTTTTTTAGAACTACGTCGTCGCCAGAGTCCCCACAACCCACGCAGCAGCAGGCAAGAAACATCAAAAAGAGCGTGCCGCTGAGAAGTGTCCAGCGGTGCGAACTGCGCGTGCAGAGTTGATGGTCCTCGCCGGTCATTCGGCGGCAAGCCTATCCCTGCCATCCGCAACAAATGCCGGCGGCAATCGTTGTCCCGGCGGCAAAACTCGCTCGCGTTCGTCGGACCTATACTCGCGCGGATGAAGGTAGGCATGCTCACTGCGGGTGGCGACTGTCCCGGGCTCAACGCGGTCATTCGCGCGGCTTCTCGCAAGCTGATCCAGGAGGGCCATCACCCCGTCGGTCTGATCGCTGGCTATCGCGGCCTTGCCGAGCGCAATTTCGTCGACCTCGACCGCGGCCAGATTCGCGGCATCCTGCAGCTCGGCGGAACGATCATCTCGACTTCGAGCTACAACCCCTATCGCGAACCCAACGGCGTGGAACTGGTCAAGAAGGCGGTCGACGAAGAGGGGCTCGACGCGATCATCGCGATCGGCGGCGAACACACGATGATGATGACTCGGCGACTGTTCGTCGAGGAGGGGATCCCCACGATCGGCGTGCCGAAGACGATCGACAATGACGTCACGGGCACGGATTTCACGTTTGGATTCGACACGGCGGTGCAGATTGCAACCGATGCGATCGACCGGCTACACACCACTGCCGCCTCACACAATCGGATAATGGTGCTCGAGGTGATGGGCCGCAACAGCGGCTGGATCGCGTTGTTCAGCGCAATCGCCGGCGGTGCCGACGGCGTGCTGATTCCCGAACTCGACATCACTGTCGAAGAGATGTCGGAGGCACTAACTCGCAGACACGAGGGAGGTGCAAACTTTTCGATCATCGTCGTCGCCGAGGGCGCAAACCTTGCATTCGCCTCCGGCGAAACGCGTCAGGTACTGGCGAACGAGACGACCGACGAGTACGGGTACCCCCGACTCGGCGGTATCGGCGCCGCACTTGCGGAGGAGCTGGAGCAGGAGACCGGGTTCGAAACTCGCGTGACCGTTCTAGGACACGTTCAACGTGGCGGCACGCCAACCGCACACGACCGGCTGTTGGCCACGCGCTACGGCATCAAGGCCGCCGAGCTGGCGATCAACAGGGAATACGGCAACATGGCCGCCCTACGCGGTACGGAAGTCGTTTCAGTACCTCTGAGCGACGTCACAGGCGTGAAAACCGTCGACCTCAACTACCTCGAAGTAGCAAGAGCCTTCTTCGGCTGAACCCACCAAACAAGGTTGTGGCGGGTTAGGGGGTTTCGTCGCCGTGGATCGACTTCTTGATCAACGGCGTGTAGGTGTACACCGCTGCCGCGCCGACCAGGATCAGGACGGGAAGCAGCATCGCGGTCAACGGGCCGACGCCCATTGCCCACGTGAAGAGGTACACACAGACTGCGATTACGAATGCGACGATGTTGATCATGCGGCGCGAATCCTAACGCACGATTCAGCGGCATTCAGGAGAAACTCGCCGCTACGCCAGCGCCGCCGAAAACTCGCGGACGACGGCCTCCACGGCCGGCGCCGGGTCGCCCCCACCCCGGTGCGCCTCGCCGGCCTCGCGAACGAGTCGCGTACCGACGATCGCGCCGTCGGCGACGTCGGCGACGCGGCCGGCTTGACCCGCATCGGAGATGCCAAAACCGACGGCGACGGGAAGGTCGGTGTGATTGCGGACGCGACCAACAAGTTCGGCCAAACCCTCTGCCGTCGCGGTGCGCTCGCCGGTCGTGCCGGTGACACTGACCGTGTAGATGAAGCCACGCGCCTGCGCGCAGATCCTCGCCATGCGTTCGTCGGTGGTTGTCGGGGCGACCAGCGGGATGAGGGCTATTCCGTGGTCGTCGGATGGCCCGAGCAGCACCGCGGACTCCTCGAGCGGGATGTCCGGGACGATCAATCCACTCACGCCAAGGTCCGCGGCGCGCCCCAGGAAGCGCTCAACACCGCGGATCTCGATCAAGTTGAAGTAGGTCATCAGCAGTGTCGGCACCTGCTGGGCGATCGGACCGACGTTGTCGAGCAGTTTTTCGATCACGGTCCCATTGGCGAGTGCCTCGACCGCGGCACCGTGGATCACCGGTCCGTCGGCCAACGGATCGCTGAACGGAAGACCGAACTCGATCAGGTCTGCGCCCCCATCGATGTAAGCCTGTGCGATGCGGTTCGAATCGTCCATCGTCGGGAAACCGCCCATCAGGTAAGGCATCAACGCCGCTCGCCGCCCGTGACCCGTGAAGGCAGCGGCGATCCGCTCGATTCCGGTTGAAGTCTCGACCGGCGGCATCTATGCGACCTCGCCTGGAGAGTCATCGTCGCCGGTCAGGCGCAAAACCTCGGCGAGGTCCTTGTCGCCACGCCCGCTGAGCGTGACCAGATCCATGTCGCCGCCCGGATTGGCGAGCAGCCACGCCAGCGCGTGTGACGACTCGAGCGCTGGAATGATCCCCTCAAGCTTGCAGAGCAGCTGCAAGGCATCCAGCGCCTCGGCATCGGTCGCCGAGAAGTAGCTGACGCGACCGATGTCGCGCAGGTAGGAGTGCTCGGGGCCGACTCCCGGATAGTCGAGTCCGGCAGAGACTGAGTGCGCTTCGAGGATCTGACCATCCTCGCTCTGCAGCACCGACGAGCGCGATCCATGAAGGATCCCGGAGGATCCGGCGGTCAGCGTGGCGCCGTGTGCGCCGCTGTCGACGCCGTGCCCACCGGCCTCGATGCCGATCAGCTCGACATTCTCATCGGGCTCGAAGGCTTTGAAGGTGCCGATCGCATTTGAGCCCGCTCCGACGCACGCGATCACGCGTTTGGGCAGGCGGCCGGTGACGTCGCAGATCTGGTTGCGCGCTTCGTCGCCGATCACGCGTTGTAGGTCACGCACCATCGCCGGGAACGGCGCAGGGCCCACGGCCGAGCCGATTATGTAGTGGGTGTCCTCGACCGTCTCGACCCAATTTCGAATCGCCGCCGAGACGGCCTCCTTGAGCGTTCGCGAACCGGCGGTGACCGGAATCACCTCGGCACCGAGCAGCCGCATGCGAGCGACGTTCGGTGCCTGACGCCGCATGTCCTCTTCGCCCATGAACACCTCGCAGCGCAGATTCAGGCGTGCGCAGGCGGTTGCCGTGGCAACACCATGTTGACCGGCGCCGGTTTCGGCGATGATCCTTGTCTTGCCGATTCGCCTGGCAAGAAGTGCCTGCCCGAGTGCGTTGTTGATCTTGTGCGCACCCGTGTGGAGCAGATCTTCTCGCTTCAGATAGACGGGGTATCCAAGGTGCTCGGACAATCTTTCGGCGAGGTAGAGCGATGTCGGTCGCCCGGCGTAGTCGCAGAGCAGCGTGTGCAGCTCCGTTTGAAAAGCCGTGTCGTCGCGAGCGGCGACCCAGGCGGACTCCAGCTCGGCGAGCGCCGGCATCAGAGTCTCGGGCACGTACTGGCCGCCGTATTCGCCAAAGCGGTGTTCAATCGGACCGTGGGCACCAAGGCGCGAAACGGGGCGCATCGTGACGTCTGGGTCGTTCATGTGCCTTCCTCGGGCGATTCACTTTCGTCCTCGGCCGCCTGCCGCTCGGCCTTCACCTTTTCGTCGGCCTCAACCGCTCGCAGTGCTGCAGTCTCGGCGAGTTCTCGCCTCGCGAAGCCAAGCGTCAAAACCTCTTCGTCGGTGCCGGTGATCGGCGCGGCCTCTGCTTCGTTGGTCGACGGCACCGATCGAACCGCCGAGAAGAACGCGCGAAGCTTGTCGGCATCCTTGATGCCCGGGGCGCTCTCGACGCCGCTCGCAACGTCGACCGCGAACGGCCGCACGGCAGCAATCGCCTCGGTGACGTTCTCTGGCGTCAACCCTCCAGACAGAATCAGCGGCACGTTGCCACGCCGCGGATGGGATTCGAGAAAGCCCCAGTCAAAGGTCTGGCCCGTGCCGCCGGGTACCCCGGCCTTGTACGAGTCGAGTAGGTGGTAGTCCACGTCGAAATACTTGCCCATTTCGGCCAGAACGGAGCGATTCTGTACGCGGAAAGACTTCGTCACGCGCGCTCCGGTGCGCTGGGCGACGGTGGTGCAGAATTTCAAGCCTTCGTCGCCATGGAATTGCACCATCGTCAGGCCGATTTCGTTGGTCAGATTCACCACTTCGTCGAGCGGCTGATCTACGAACACGCCGGCGATCTCGGCACTACGACGGTGCTCGTCGGCTATTGCGGCAGCACGCGAGGGCTCACAATGGCGCGGGCTGGCCGGCCACATGATCATTCCCAGCGCCCACGCGCCCTCTTGGACGGCCAGTTTCGCATCCTCTGGACGCGTCAAACCGCAGATCTTCACCTTCGTCATATCGCCGCTAAGTGTGGCACGGCGGGTTGGGCAGCGTCGCCGCATGCGACCGGCAGGGCGATGTGCGGTTACAAAGTTGCTTGCAAAGAAAAAGCCCCGCCAGATGACGGGGCTTTTCTCAGTTTCGGTTGAGCCAGATGAGTGTCAGCCCGCGCAGCGACTGCCTACGGAAGATCCGGAAGCTGCGGTTGCTGTGGCTCCTGCTGCTCGGACGGCGCGCTGCAGTTGTTGCTCGTCGTTTCCGGGCGCTTGCCCAATTTCGCGTCTGTCGTCTTCTGCTTGCCGTCACGGACGTACGTGATCTTCACCTCGTCGCCCGGCTGTTTGGCGAGCACAGCGGTCTGGATGTCGTCGCTGCTCTTGACGTCGGTGTCGTCGATCTTCACGATCAAGTCGGCGTCGATCGGAAACTCCTGTCCGTCGATCCTGACGGTGTCGTTCCCGCCGCCACGCAATCCCGCTTTGTCGGCCGGGCCGCCATCGACGACGCAGGCAACGACCGCGCCCTCTTTCCGACCGTCGAAGTTGAGCTTCTCGGCGGCCGTCGGGCTGAGCGTGCCGGTCGAAACGCCCAGGTAGGCATATTCGACCTTGCCGTCCTTCTCAAGCTGCGGCACGATCTTCTTGACTGTGTCGATCGGCACGGCAAAGCCGATTCCGACGTTGCCTTCGTTGCCGCCAGAGGTTGCGATCTGACTGTTGACACCAATCACGCGGCCGTTTCCGTCGAGCAACGGCCCGCCGGAGTTGCCTGGGTTGATCGCTGCATCGGTCTGGATCACGTTGTTGATCGAGAAGTTGTTGGGTGCTGTGATCGTGCGCTGGAGTGCAGAGACAATTCCGGTCGTGACGGTTTGGCTGAGACCGAACGGGTTGCCGATCGCCACAACCGGGTCGCCGACCGCGACCTTGCTCGAATCGCCGAGTTCGATCGGTGTCAGGTCGTGATCGTCGGGATCAAGTTTCAGCACGGCGATGTCATTCGAATCGTCGCTGCCGATGACTTTCGCCTTCGCCGACTTCTCATCGCTGAACGTCACGGTCACGTCACCCCGCGCTCCATCGACCACGTGCGCATTGGTGACCACGTATCCGTCGTCGCTGATCACGAAGCCGGTACCCGAAGCAGTGCCTTCCTGACGATTTCCGAACAGGTCGTTACCGCTGCTCGCGACGTTCGCACGAATCGCAACGACTCCGGGCGACGTCTTCTTGTAGATCGCTCCGACGGTCTTCAGTTCGCCGGCGGTAGCGGTCTGCGTTGCGAGGCCGCCGGAGTTCACGACTGTCGTCTCCTTGCCGCCGATGACGCCAGTCACGATCAGTACAGCCACGACGGCGGCCACGACGGCTCCGCCGATCACGGCCGAGATCATTGACAGCCCGACGCTCGAGGAGTTACTGGGCTGGAAATTCTGGGGTGGTTGGTTGTAGTCGTTCATCGAATCCATTTGTGAGTTCATAGACAGGGCGTTCTGTTCCTAAGGTGGTTTAGCAGGGCAATCGGCAAAGGAACACCGGTTCCGCAGGGTTCTACCGCCAAAACCGACGTACTCAACTGGCGCTTAACGGCAAGTAAATCCGGACTACTGAAATCCCACCAAACGGGTTACGTCGCAGTCCGGCGACGCGGTTGCCTCACTCTTCGTCGATACGCGTGAAGGCGCGACAGGCCTCTTCGACGTCCGGAGAGCTCATCAGCGCCTGGCCGATCAGCACAGCGTCGACCCCAGCGTCATCGAGTCGTTCGATCTGTTGGCGATTTGCGATTCCCGATTCGGCGACAATCGTGATCCCTGTCGGGATGTCGGCCATCAACTCGAATGTAGTTTCGACGTCAATCTCGAACGTTGCCAGATCGCGGTTGTTGATGCCGATCACGTCGGCCTCAAGATCGAGCGCCATTTCAAGCTCTTCTTCGTCGTGAACCTCAACCAGCGCATCGAGATCGAGCGCTACCTCAGCGCGCCGCCCTATTCAGAGGTCAGTGCATTGCTCGAACGTCTTGATGGATTAGACCTTAACCGCGTGACCATCAAAGCTGTGCTGCGCCACGCGCATACTGACCCGCGTATGATCGTGCAGGATGTCCAATTGCAAACCGGAGATCCCTCATGAT
>JBMYXO010000005.1:16651-56900 GCA_049608465.1 Solirubrobacterales bacterium
CTCGTACAACTCGCGTAGTCGCTTCTTGTTCACGGACGCAACCACGATCAAAATCGCGTCGGCCCCGTGCGCAGCCGACTCATACAGTTGGTACGGATCGAGATGAAAGTTCTTGGCGAGGATCGGCAGACCGGTTGCCAGACGGGCTTCGTCGAGATCCGCGAGCGATCCGCCGAAATGTTTCTGTTCGGTCAGCACCGAAAGCGCCGCCGCGCCGCCGCGATCGTATGCCTGCACAACCTCGGTCACGTCCGACCCCGGGCGAATCTCACCGGCGCTCGGCGAGCGCCGTTTGTGCTCGGCGATCACGGAGAGCCCCGGGCGCACGAGCGCCTCCGAGAAAGGTTTGCCCTCGTGGCTGGACAGGGCGATCAGCTTCTCCAGCTCGCCGACCGGCACTGAGCGCTTGCGCGCGTCCACCTCGTCGCGAGTTGCAGATATCAAGTTTTCGATCCTGCTGCCCAAGTCAGCAATTCACCCCGCTAGCTCGTTCGAGCGTTTTACGAACACATCAAGTTTGTCACGCGCTGCACCGCTGTCAAGTGATTGCTGCGCCAGTTGCACACCTTCGGCCAGCGAACCCGCCTTTTCTCCGACGTAGATCGCCGCAGCCGCATTGATGATCGTAAGCGTACGGTCCGGCCCAGCGGCGCCGTCGAGAATCGCTCGCGTGGTCGCCGCATTCTCATCGGGCGTACCGGCGCTGAAGCGACCGGGCTCGACAGATTCGAGACCGAGGTCTTCCGGTGTCACCTCATGTACGTCGATCTGGTCACCGCGGATCTCCGTGACCCGTGTGGTGTGAGTCGCTGACAGCTCATCCAAACGGTCCATGCCGTGCACCACCATCGAGTGCTCGGTGCCGAGCTCTGCCAGCGCGCCGGCGATCACGTCCTGGAATTTCGGGTCCGAAACACCGATCAACTGGTGACCGGCACCGGCCGGGTTGGTGAGCGGGCCGAGAAAGTTGAAGGCCGTGCGAACGGCAAGCGCCTTGCGAGTCGGTACTACGTACCGCATCGCCGCATGGTATGTCGGCGCGAACATGAAGCCAAAGCCGATCTCTTCAATCAGTGTCGCGACCGCTGCTGGTTCTAGCTCGATCCGCGCACCCAACGCCTCAAGGAGGTCTGCGCTGCCGCTCTTGCTCGTATTCGAGCGATTGCCGTGCTTGGCAATCGCGCAGCCGGCGCCGCAGGCAACGAACGCTGCGGTCGTCGAGACGTTGAAGGTCGGAGTTCCGCCGCCGGTACCAGCGGTGTCGACGAGATCGTCGCGGCCGGTGTTGACGGGCAACGCGTGCGCGCGCATTGCACGTGCCAAACCGGCCAGTTCCGACGCGGTTTCACCCTTGGTGCGCAGTGCGATCAAGAACCCGGCCGTCTGCGCCTCGCCGACGGCGCCGGTCATTATCTGGTCGAGTACCGCTCTCGCCGACTCGGCTGTGAGGTCTTCGCCAGAGGCCGCTCGGTCAATCGCCTCGGTAACTATCGCGTTCGGAATCTGTGGTTCGTCGCTCATCGAATCACGGTTCAGGCGAGGAAGTTTGCCAGCATCGATTTACCTTCTCCGGTCAATATTGATTCGGGGTGAAACTGCACACCCTCGGCCGGAATCTCGCGGTGCCGCAGTCCCATGATGATCTCACCATTGGGAGTGACGGTGCGCGCGGAAATCTCGAGCGTTTCCGGCAGGTCTTCCGGCGCGACCACGAGCGAGTGGTACCGGGCGACTTCGATCGGCGAGTCTATGCCCGCAAAAAGGGTTTTGCCGTCGTGTTCGACGACCGCAGTTTTGCCGTGGGTCGGCGTGCCACGGACGACGCTCCCGCCGAACACCTGCCCGAGCGCCTGGTGACCGAGGCAAACGCCCAGCACCGGCGTACCGGCGGCGGCAAAAGTCTCGATCGCCTGCATCGAAACGCCCGCCTCGTTGGGTGTGCACGGCCCCGGCGACACGACGACGCGATCGGGCTCACGTGCCAGTAGCTGGTCGATGGTGTCCGCGTCGTTGCGCACGACCTCCACGGTTGCACCAAGCTCTCCGAGATACTGCACGAGGTTGTAGGTGAACGAGTCGTAGTTGTCAACTATCAACACCTTTTTTGCGGCGGCATTCATGACCACTCCCCCGCCCCTACCTGTTCCGTCGCCAACTCGATCGCCTTGAAGACGGCGCGCGATTTGGCGTGCGTCTCGGCAACCTCGGTCTGCGGATCGGAATCGGCGACGATCCCGCCGCCTGCCTGGATGTGCGCGATGCCGTCCTTGATCACCACGGTGCGGATCACGATGCAGGTGTCGAGATCGCCGCCGAAGTCGACGTAACCGACGGCGCCCGCATAGGCACCGCGCTTGACCGGCTCCAGTTCGTCGATGATCTCCATCGCGCGAACCTTCGGTGCGCCGCTCAACGTGCCTGCCGGCAGGCAGGATCGCAACAACTCGATCGCCGATTCGCCCTCGCGAAGCGTTCCGCTGATCGAGCTGACGATGTGCAGGACGTGGCTGAAGGTTTCGATTCGCATCAAATCGTCGACGACGACGCTGCCGTATTCGCAAACCCGTCCAAGGTCGTTGCGGCCAAGGTCAACCAACATGATGTGCTCGGCGCGTTCCTTCTCGTCGGCCAGGAGTTCTTCGCCAAGCGCCGCATCCGCGGCGGGGTCTTCGCCGCGCGGACGCGTCCCTGCGATCGGCCGGTACTCGGCGTGGCGACCGGTCACCTTCACCAGCGGTTCTGGCGATGCACCGGCGATGTGAAAATCGTCGAACTCCAGGAAGTACATGTACGGCGAGGGGTTGATCGCTCGAATGCCGCGATAGATGCTGAAAGGGTCAATCGGGCACGGTCCGCTCCAGCGTTGGCTGGGCACGACTTGATAGGCGTCGCCCGCACGGACGTACTCCTTGATCCGTTCGACGGCATCTGCGTAGCCCTCGTCGCCTACGTTCGACTCGAACTCCGGATGCTCGACGGCGACAGCAGGATTGGGTGGTACCGGCCCCGCCAATCGCGAGCGAATGTCGGCAATCGTCTGCTCGGCAGCCGCGTATGCAGAATCGATCGCGGCACCGTCGTCCGCATCCTCGATGAAGACGTTGGCGATCACGATCACGCGATGTTTGAAGTGGTCGAAGGCGACGAGCGCGCCGGTGATCGTCAAGGCCATGTCGGGTAGGCCCACAGGGTCAGGGTTGGCGTCGCCAAGTTTCGGCTCGGCGTAGCGCACGAGGTCGTAGCCGAACAAACCAACGGCGCCTCCGGTGAACGGCGGCAACTCCAGTTCCGGCAGCTCCGCGGGAATGAACCGTTCGAGATCCTTAGCCAGCGCGCGGTACGGATCTTCGAAATCGACCGACTTTCCATTGATCGTCATTTCGCCGTCCTTCAGAGTCAGGATCGCCCGCGGCCGCACACCGATGAACGACCAACGTCCGAAGCGATTGCCTTGTTCGGCCGATTCGAGCAAGAACGCGGGTCCGTCTCCGCGCAGCTTCAGAAACGCCGAGACCGGCGTTTCGCAATCCTCGATGAACGAATACGCCAACGGTATGACGGTTTTGCCCTCGGCTGCAAGCGCCCGGACTTGGTCGAGTGACGGGCGCGGATTCACTTTCCGCTTCGCTCGAATCCGGGTTTCGCCCGCTCGTTCAAAACGGTAAACGCGTCTGTGATCGAAAGCCCACGCTGGGTCATCAGCACTGCCAGGTGATAGATCACGTCGGCGGCCTCGTTGGCAACGCGCTCGTCGGTCTCTTCGCGTGCCGCGCGCGTGACCTCCTCGGCCTCCTCAAGAACCTTCTCTGCGATGAGTGGCGGGTTGTTCAGTAGTTCGGTCGTGTACGAGCCCGCGGGCAACGTCTCGCGACGCTCGTCAAGCGTCGACTGCAGGTCGCCCGGCGCCTCGAAGTTCTGCCGCTCGATGCCGTCGAACGCACGGTGGAAGCAGCTCGTTTCGCCGGTGTGACAGGCCGGTCCATTCGGGACGACGATCGCCAGGATCGCGTCCTCGTCGCAGTCGTAGCGCAGCTCGTTGACGCGCAGATAGTTGCCGCTCGTCTCGCCCTTGTGCCACAACTCTTGTCGCGAACGACTGAAAAACCAGACGTCGCCGGTTTCGCGTGTCCGCTCGAGCGACTCGGCGTTCATGTAAGCGAGCGTGAGCACCGCGCCGGTGTTGGCGTCCTGGACGATGCACGGAACGAGGCCCTGCTCATCGAAGCGAATTTCGACGTTGTCAACCATTGAGCAGGTGATTCTATGTCTCGCCGGGCGTCGCGGGCAAGGTGTTCAACCGTCAAGCAATTCGTCGGCAGAGACCGAACCGATCACCCGTGCTGGAATGCCGACGACTTTCGCGCGCGCAGGGACCGACTCAAACACGACTGCGCCGGCGCCGACCACCGCCTCGACACCGATTTCAATTCCCGGCATCAACGAAACGTTCGCACCGATCCGGCATCCACGCCGTAGCGTTGCGAATCCGTTGCTCTTCGTCGGATCGCGCCCCGAAGTTCGATCTGTGATCGGTGCCAAGTTGATCGATATGAAGACGTCGTCCTCGACGATCATCCGCGGGCCGATCGCGGTTGGCCCTTGGACGCGAACGCGATTCCCCACACGGGCAGCGACGCTGACCGAGCTGCCTCGGCCGATCACGCAGTTGTCGCCGATCGTCGCGCCTTCGCGGACGAAGCCGTGATCGCCCACAATCGTCGCGCTGCCGATCGTTGCGCCCCGAAGTATCACGCAGCCATTGCAGATCGTGGAACCGTCACCGATCGTCGTTGTCTTCGACGACTGCTGCACGGCGTTCGAGCCGGGCGCGAGCGTCGGAGCCTGGCCGATCACCGTGTTGTGCTTGATCACACACCCGTGTCCGATCTCGACGTTGTCATGAAGCACCACGTTTGCGCCGATCTGGGCTGACTCGTCAATGCTGACGTTCTCTCCCACGAGCAGGTTGTGCGCTCGTGCATCGGGCTTGAGCGAATTGAACAGCGATTGGCGTTCGGTCATGTGGGGCTGGAGTCTATGGGCGCAGGTCAATCCACGGATTGACGTTTTCCAGTTGTGCGGCGAGCGAAAACAGCGTCTCTTCGTCGGCCGGTCGGCCGATCAATTGGATGGCCACCGGGAGGCCATCCTCCGCGATCCCGGTGGGCAGCGCCGTCGCCGGAAGCCCGGCAAGATTGATGCCCGCGGTGAACGACGTGAAGTCGATCGCCTTCTCGAAGGCAGGCATTCCCTCGGAAGAATCAATCGATCCGATCGGTACCGGACGTTGATTGAGTACTGGTGTGAGAATCGCATCGAATTCGCTGGTGACGGCAACGACGCCGCGGATGTAACTCTTGAGCATCCCATCGACAAGCGCGATGTTGACGGCTTTCTGGTCGATGCCTTGCTCGTAGAACTCCCAGGTCAGCCGCTCGACGATCTCGGGCGAGACCTCTTGGCTGCTGACGCGCGCCGCGAACGACGCCAGCATCGCGACACCGACGGACCACTTCTGCATGAATAGCGGCAGCATTTCTTCGTTGGTCCACGGCACGTCTGCTTCGACAACTTCGTGGCCGAGCGACTCGAGAACTTCTGCGGTCTCGACGACGGCATCGACGTGGGTCTGATCCACTGGACGATCGACCGTTGGTCGAATCGTGAAGCCGATTCGCAACCTGCCCGGTTCGCGGCGTGCCGCGTCGAGGAACGTGCCATGTTTTGGCGGCGGCGCCCAGTTCGCGTCGCCCACCTCGTATCCGGCCAGCACGTCAAGCGTCGCGGCGGCGTCGGCCACGGTTCTCGTGAGAAAACCTTCGGTCGCCATTTCCGACTCTGCCAGTAGCGGTGCCGACGAAATCCGATTGCGACTCGCCTTGAATCCGACCAGTCCACAGCAGGCGGCCGGGATCCGCAGCGAACCGGCGCCGTCCGAACCATGAGCGACCGGCAGCATGCCCGAAGCGACCGCGGCGGCCGCACCGCCAGATGAGCCGCCGGGAGTGCGCGAAGTGTCGTACGGGTTGCGCGCTGGTCCGTACCGTGAAGATTCAGTCACAGGCAGGATCCCGAACTCCGGCAGATTGGTTTTGCCGGTAATAACGAATCCTGCGTTCTTGATGCGACGAGTGACCGCGGAGTCGATCGGCGCGACGAAATCGCCGAACAGCTTCGCGCCGCAAGTGAACGGATAGCCCTCAAGCATCGCGCCGATGTCTTTGATTGCCGTCGGCACACCTGCAAACGGTCGCTGGTCGCCGGGCTCGATTTTCGCGGCGGCCTCGAGTGCGCGCTCGGCGTCGGTCATGATGAATGCGCCGAGCGTCGGGTTTTGCTCCTCGATCTCGGTCAGCGCGAGTTCGGTCAGCTCGCTGGCGCTGACCTCGCCGGATCGCACCAGGGCCGCAAGTTCGAGGGCGGGAGATGTGAGCAACTGCGAATCAGGCATCGGCCGAAGCCTAACCGCGGGGCAGTCGAACGATCTAGCCGATCCCCAATCGGTCGAGCAACCCGTCGTCGCGACGCCAGCCTTTGCGTACGCTCGCCTTCAGTTCCAGGTGCACGTGCGATTCGAGCAGCTCTTCCAGGCCCGGGCGGGCTGCGGCGCCGATCGCCTTGATCATCTTGCCACCCTTGCCGATCACGATGCCTTTCTGGGAGTCGGTTTCGACCCATAAGTGCGCGTTCACGTATGTGATCGTTCCGCTGTCGTCGGCGGGCTCGACGCGTTCGATTTCGTCGACCTGCACCTCTATCGCGTGCGGCAGTTCGTCGCGGGTTCGCAACAGCGCCTGCTCCCTGATCATTTCCGACACGCGAAACTCGATCGGCTGATCGGTGGCATCTTCTGGTGGAAACAAGAACGGGCCCTCTGGCAGCATCTCGGTGAGCGCTGCAACCAACTCGGTCACACCTTCGCCCGTGCGAGCCGAAACCGGGTAGATCTCACCGGGTGCGAACTCGGCCGTCGCCAGCAGCGCCTGCGCCGTGCGCTCCTTGTTGAGCAGGTCGATCTTGTTGACTGCAGTGATCACGGGCACCTTTGCCTGCTTGAGCAGGTCGGCGAGGTACTGGTCACCGCCTGCGGATTTCTGTTCGCCATTGATCACGAACAGTGCTCCGTCACAGTCCTCGACCGCGCGGATCACGCCTTTCTGCATCCGCTCGGTCATCACGTCGCGTGGCCGCTGGCTGCCGGGCAGATCGACAAGGATCAACTGCGCGTCCTCGCGCGTAAGCACGCCGCGAACCTCGCGACGCGTGGTCTGAGGTTTGTCACTGACGATCGCGACCTTTTCGCCAACGATCCCGTTGACAAGGGTCGACTTGCCCGCATTCGGTCGCCCGGCAATCGCGATCATCCCGGAACGCGTCCGCATACCGTCGAAGGACTCGTTGCCCTGTGGGTTGAAGAGTTCCGTCATCGCGTCAATCCGGCATGGATTTGGTCCTGCAGTTCGAGCATTTGTCCGTCGTCCACCTCGTGGTCGTAACCGCACAGATGCAGAACACCGTGAATGACCGCTTCGACCATGTCCTCAGTGTGGTCGGGATTGATCACGACGTCGCCCAGTTCCACGGCGGGTAGCGCCTGAACTGCTGCAGGCCCCTCGGCCGCGATGCCCTCTCCGTCGACAGGAAAACTGAGAACGTCGGTCGGCGCGTCTTTGGCTCGGTGTTCATTGTTGAGCAGCTGAATTCGTGATTCGTCGACGATCTCGATCGCGACGTGACCGCGATCGATCCCGATGCGGGCAAGCGTCTCAGCCGCGGCGCTGACCAGTGCTTCGTTGCTGACGGTCGCATCGAGGCCGTCCTGCACCAGCAGTTCGATCTCGAGCGCGCCGCCCCCAACGGGCTCGCCGCTCGCGGTGCTCATAGGTCTTGGTCTTCGTCGCCGGTCCCGCGCCGACGCGGTTTCTTGCGCGACTGGCGCTGCTGCTCGAGCAGCTCCGAGTGCTCTGCGTAGGCGCCGACGATCGCCTGCACGAGCTTGTGGCGGACGACGTCCTCGTCTCCAAAGCGGATGAACGCGATGTCGTCGATGCCGTCAAGAATCTGGCCGACTTCAATCAATCCAGAACGCTCGCCCTTGGGTAGGTCGATCTGCGTGACGTCGCCGGTCACGACGACCTGCGAACCAAATCCGAGTCGAGTGAGGAACATCTTCATCTGCTCGGGGCTGGTGTTCTGGGCCTCGTCGAGGATCACGAAGGAGTCGTTCAACGTGCGCCCGCGCATGAACGCCAAAGGTGCCACTTCGATCGCGCCGCTCTCGAGGTACTGATTCACCTTCTCAGGCTCGAGCATGTCGTAGAGCGCGTCAAACAGCGGGCGCAGATATGGGTCGACTTTCGCCATCAGGTCGCCGGGCAGAAATCCCAGACGTTCGCCGGCTTCGACTGCAGGGCGAGTGAGGATGATGCGACTTACGCGGCGGCTCGAGAGTGCCTGCGCCGCCATCGCGATTGCGAGGTAGGTCTTGCCGGTACCGGCCGGGCCGACTCCGAAGGTGACGGTCTTGTTGCGGATCGCGTCGACATATTCCTTCTGGTTGACGGTCTTTGGCGTGACCTTCTTGTCGCGGTGTCGCCAGACGACGTCTTCGAGGACGTCGGCGGCGTTCTTGTGGTGGTCGAGAGCGCTGGCAACGACCTCGATGGTGCCGGGCGCGACATTGTGCCCGTGTTCGATCAGCTCCGCCAGTTCGTCGACGACGCCGCGCGCTGCTTCGATGTCGATGTCGTCACCCTCGAGCGTGAGCACATTGCCGCGCAGGTGCACCGAACAGTCGAGATGGTCTTCGAGCGTTTTGAGTACGGCATCCTGCGTGCCAGCGAGTTCGGCAGCTACGTCATTGTCGAGCTCGATCGCGGTCTTGGTCAAGACGCCAACATCTCCTTGACCGCCGCCTGAACACGATTGCCGTCGGCGAGTCCCTTGACCTTCGGCATCACGGCGCCCATCACTTTGCCCATATCGGCCATCGATGCAGCGCCGGTGTCGGTGACCGCCGTCTTGACGATCTCGGCGAGCTCGTCATCGCCCATCTGTGCGGGCAGATACTGCTCAATCAAAGCCGCCTCGGACTCTTCCTGCGCTGCGGAATCGTCGCGACCACCCTCACGGAAAGCCTTGGCAGACTCCAGCCGCTTCTTCCGCGCGGTCTGCAGTATCGCGATCTCGTCGGAGTTGCCGTCCTTTTTGGCGCGCTGAAGTTCAGACACGATCAGGCGAAGCGCCTGAACTCTGTCCTTCTCGCCAGACTTCATCGCGGTCTTCACATCGTCCTGCATCTTTTCGGTGATCGACATACGTCTGAGCTTATTGCGCCGAACGGGCGATGCGTGCCAAGGCTTCAGTCGATCGTCAAGACGATCTTGCCGAGCTTGCCGCCGGTTTTGAAGCGCTCGTAGGCGGCGTGGACGTCTGAAAGTGGGAAGGTTTCGGCCACCGGCACATGCAGAGCGCCGGATTCGACGCCGGGCAGGACTTCGCGTTCGACTGCGCGTGCGGTCAGCGCCTTTTCCTCCAGCGGCCGCGCGCGCAAAGTCGATCCGCGCAGCGTTGCGCGTTTACCCATCAGCGCCAAGAGGTTGATCTCGCCTTTGAAGCCACCGCCGACGCCGATCACGACGATCCGACCGTCGGTTGCGAGTTCCTTGAAGTTGGTGCTGAGGTTCGGTGCGCCAACCAGTTCGAGAATCACATCGAACGGTCCGGCGTCCACCACCTCGTCCGGCGTGACAACCCTGCTCGCGCCGAGCGCGGCGACGGAATCATGGAGCGCGGTGTTGCGAACGCTGGCTGTGACGATCGCGCCGGCGTTGGCGCCCAACTGGACGGCAG
Organism: Solirubrobacterales bacterium; assembly: GCA_049608465.1. Lineage (GTDB taxonomy): Bacteria > Actinomycetota > Thermoleophilia > Solirubrobacterales > JACPNS01 > JACPNS01. The sequence goes on from JBMYXO010000005.1 coordinate 26,504, forward strand.
CGCTTCCGACACCACCGGCAGCACCGTGGACGAGCAACCGCTCTCCCATCTTCAATCCACACTGGCTGAAGATCGCGTCATGCGCCGTCGTGAAAACTTCGGGAAACCCGCCTGCCTCGGCCCAGTTCAAGTTCTCTGGCACCGGCATTGCCTGCCGCTCGTGGACGACGGCCAGCGCCGCTTGGCCACCGCCACCGGTTATCGCCATCACGCGATCACCGACCGCAAATCGCGTCGCCCCGTCCCCGCAGGCAGCGACATCGCCGGCGAATTCAAGGCCGGGAACGTCCTTCGGTGATCCGGGCGGGGCTGGATAACCACCGGCGCGCTGCAAGATGTCTGCGCCGTTGATACCCGCCGCACGAACGCGTACGAGGATTTCGCCGACGCCGACCGCTGGGTCGGGTTGATCGGCTGCGTTCACGGCGCCGTCTTTGATCGTTGCTGCAAGCATCGGTCGACAAGTCTATGGCGGCGAACTTCGTCGTCGTCAACAATCGATCGCGTTTGTCCACCGATGTGACAGCATTGCGGTCAGATGCCGCAACCATTGATCGCCATCACTGGCTCGACCGGGACCGTCGGCGGTATGGTGGCCGCACGGCTTGCCGACCAGGGAGCGAACTTGCGTTTGATCGTTCGCGATCCGTCCTCGGCGCCGTCGATCGTTGGTGTGGATCTCGCCACAGCCTCTGACTACTCGGCGACCGACGAGATGACGGATGCGCTACGGGGCAGCGACACGCTCTTTCTCGTCTCCGGGCGCGAGGCCGAGAATCGACTCGAACAGCACTACAGCGCGATCGACGCCGCGATCGCGGCCGGCGTCTCGCGAGTTGTATACACGTCGTTCCTCGGTGCGGCACCCGACGCGACCTTCACGCTCGCTCGCACTCACTACGCAACGGAACAAGCTCTGATCCAATCCGGCATGTCCTACGCCATTCAGCGCCAATCGCTGTATCTCGACTTCATGCCATTCATGGCCGGGAAGGACGGGGTGATCCGCGGGCCCGCCGGTGACGGTCGGTTTGCCCCAGTGGCGCGGACGGACGTTGCCGACGTGGCAGTCGCGCTGCTCGACAACGATTCGCGCGACGGCCAGATCTACAACGTGACCGGCGACGAACGGGTGTCGTTCAGGCACATCGCCAACCGGATGACTGCGCTGACCGGCAAGGCAGTTGAGTACGTCCACGAATCCGCCGAAGAGGCCTACGCCTCACGCGCGCATTTCGGCGCCCCCGACTGGGAGGTCGAAGGTTGGGTTTCGTCGTACTTGGCGATCGCTGCCGGGGAAATGGATGTCGTTACCGACGTCGTGAAGGAACTCACGGGACATGATCCGCTCAGTCTCGACAGCTACCTGGCCGACAATCCCGAAAGCTGGGCGCACATCGAACCGTCCGCCCTATGACTCCCGCGACTCCTGCGCGGCCGATAGGCGAAGGCCAGTCCAACCGCCCTCGCTGACTCGACCGGTCTCGACCAGACCAACCAGGGCATACGCGTTCGAGATCTCATCGGCTTCTTCGTCGAGCAAACCAGACAGAACGACCTCGCGCATCCCGTGGTCCGGCTGAATCTGCGCCGCGACTTCCAACAGCAGTGGGCGCATCAGATTCGCAAACACTGTCGGCGCAAGATCCGGAAGCCCATTGCGCAGGTCGCATCGGTCGACCAGCATCGCGACGCCGTTGTCCTTCGCGTTGACCTCCGTTGCGTCAACCGCAAGCTGATCAAAGTCGTAGCCGCGAACCGGCCCCCAACCGAGCTTTGCTGCCGCAATCGCAAGCACTCCGGACCCGCAGCCGAGATCAACGAACTCGCCGCCGGCTTCGATGTCGAGGAGGTGCTTTATGCACAGTCGCGTCGTCGGGTGCGAGCCGGTGCCAAACGCCTGGCCGGGATCGAGCACAACTTCAGTCGCGCCGGCCGGGACAGGCGAAGTCTCCCAGCTGGGGCGGAGAAAAATCATCGGCTCATTGGCGTCCGAGGCGGGCGTGATCAACATCGAGCCGTGAAAATCTTTCCAACGCTCTTGCCAGTCGTCGGCAACCTCGCTGGTCGTCACCTCAACGAGATCATCGCCGACCGCGGCTTGTAGGTCCGGCAGTGTCGGAACCTCGCCCGGTGGCCCATACACCGCGTATTCGACGAGGTCTCCGTCGCGAACTTCCTCGATCCCCGTAGGGGCAAGTTCGATCAACTGTGCGAGCGCGAGTTCCGCATTTTCGGCGCGGCAGCGGATGGCCAGACGAATCATTTCGCGAACCTAACGCAGCGCTCGACGTAGTCGCGAGAGAATTCCGTCGCCCTTGGGTTCGGCGAAGTTGTCCTCGGTCAGGGTCGCTTCGAATTGTTCGAGGAGCCCTCGTTGTTCGTCGCTGAGATTGTGTGGCACCTGAATGTTCACCACCGCGTGCAGATCACCGCGCGTGTTGTTGCGCAATCCGGGCATTCCGTGACCCTTCAGCTTGAGCTCGTCGCCGTGCGCCACACCGGACTCAAAGTGCAGTTCCTCCGGACCGTCCAACGTTTCGACCTCGACGACCTTGCCAAGCATCGCCGCGTGCGCCGGTAGATCAACAACGGTGTAGAGCTCTGTGCCGTCGCGGTGAAAACGCTCGTCCTCGGCGACCTCGATCGCAACGTACAGGTCGCCGGGTGGTCCGTCGTTTGGACCGGCATGTCCGCGCCCGCCAACTCGAATCTGCTGGCCGGATTCAACGCCCGGTGGAATCTTCACGCTGATGTCACGGTCAACCCGGACGCGTCCTTTGCCGCGGCACTCCTTGCACGGTGTCTCGACGATGTCGCCCAGCCCTTCGCACTTGTCGCACACGGTCGCGCGGGCGATCTGTCCGAGCATCGTGCGCTGGACGACTCGGATCTGGCCTGCACCGTCACACTGGTCGCAGGTCGAGACCTTGCTTCCGGGCTCCGCGCGGCGACCTTTGCAGTGCTCGCAGGTTTCGATCACCTCGAAGTCGAGAGTCATCTCCTTGCCGGTGAGCGCGTCCGAAAGCTCGATCATGGCCTCGATCGCCACGTCGCCGCCCTGCATCGAAGCGCGGCCGGTCCCGGCGGAGCCGGTCGAGAAGAAGCTCCCGCCACCCATCCCCGACTGTTCGAAGAACGCCTGGAAGATGCTGGAGAAATCGCCGAATCCACTGAAATCGGGCTCACCGCCGCTACTGCGCAGACCCTCGTGGCCATAGCGGTCGTAGGTCGCGCGGCGCTGTTGATCGCTCAGTACCTCGTATGCCGCGGCGATGTCCTTGAACTCTTCCTCGGCCTCGGCCGAGTCGTTCACGTCGGGGTGGTGCGTGCGTGCAAGACGGCGAAACGCCTTCTTGATCTCGGCTTCGTCGGCGTCGCGGGAGACGCCGAGTACCTCGTAGTAGTCGCGAGTGGTGGCCATCAGTTTGTTGCCGAAAGGCTAGGCGTAGACGTCCGAGACAAAATCAGAAAGGCGCGCGGCGGCGAATCGAACAGATTCGATCGCCAGTGGATAGTCCATCCGCACCGGGCCGATCACGCTGACCGAGCCGAGATTTCGTGTATGTGTGCCGTAGTTGGCTCCGACGACGCTGGCACCGCTGAGCTCCACGGTCTCGTTCTCGTGGCCGATGCGCAGAAACACGCCACGCTCCCCCATCCGCGACTTGAGCTGCTGCGAGAACGCAGCGCGCTCCTCGATCGCCGACATCAATCGGTCGAGACCCGGGATCGACTCGTTTGCGCCCGCGCCGACGAGATGACCGGCGCCTCCGACGAAAAGTGTTTCGTCTCCGGCGGGGGGTTCGAGAAATGCCAACGAGATCGCCTGGACGAAGCTCTGTTCGGTGGAGGAAAGCTCCGACGAAAAGAGCCGCGAACGGATCATCCGCGCGCCGATCGGCACGCCGCTGAGCCGCTCATTCAGATAGCCATTCGCCCAGCGTGCCAACCCGCCATCGACCTCGCGGTCAAATTCAAACTGTCGCTTGGTGACGTTTCCGGAGTTAGTGATTACGACCACCACAACCTTGGTCGGTGCGAGGGCGATCAATTCGACGCGTAGAATCTCCTCGCTGGCGAGTGGCGGCGCGCTGATCAGCGCCATCAGTTCGGTGACCTCGGCGAGCGTCTCAGTGGTTTGACGTATCGCGTCGGCAACTTCCTTGCGCTCGAACGTGAGTTCAATTTCCGGCGGGGCCGGCCGGCGCTCAGCCGCAAGCAGTCCATCGACGAAATAGCGGTAGCCGGACTCGGTTGGCCTGCGGCCAGCCGACGTGTGTGGTTGTTCCAGCAATCCGTGGCTGACAAGCACGGCGAACTCGTTACGCACCGTTGAGGCGGCCCACGATACGTCGTCGCGATCAGCGATCGCGCGAGAGCCGACGGGGATCCCATCGCGTGTGAACGATTCAACGACGATACGCAGAATCTGCTCCTGTCGGGACGTAAGCATTCCCGAAGGATAGTTTTGTGCAACGACTAGGCGAACAGATTCCGTTTTAGGAATTCGGTCTGGTCGGACACCGCCCGTTCAAACGGCTCGCCGACGTAGATGTCGAAGTGTCCGACCGGGTAGGACTTGAGCTCGACGTTTTGCGCATTCGCCGCATATTTGGCCGTCGTCTTATACGGCGCGACCGTGTCTTTTTCGCAGGCACAGATCAGGGTTGGACAGTTCAGGTCCTTCATGCGCTTCCCGGGTCGCTCGAACATGATGCGAAGAGCGATGCGTGCGGCCGCGCGATTGTCGTGCTCGAAGCCCTCGGGCACCAGTCCGAGGTAACCATCGACAACGTCGTGCGCGGTCATCATCGCCGGATCGCCGCGATGACCGGCCAGCAATGCGTAGACCGGTCCGCGACCGATCGCTCCCAGCGCCGCGTCGGCGAGTGCCCGGGCACCAATTTTGATCGTGCTGACCGGACCTAGCGTTCCGCTCGAAGCGAGACCGTCCGTGAACGGACATTGCACGACGATCGCGCTGAGGTCGCGGTGGCGAGCGCCAACTGAAATCGCGTTGCCGCCGCCGAAGGAACTGCCAAACAGCGCGACGCGATCGGGGTCGACGAAGTCGAGCGATCGCACGTACTTGATCGCGGCCTCGATGTCGTCGTGTTGTTCGCCGATGTCGAGCAACTGGCGCGGCTCGCCGTCGCTGTCGCCGAAGTGTCTGTAGGTGAAGTTGAGCGCCACGATTCCGGCCTCAGCAAAGCGCCTCGCGTTTGCATCCAGTCGCATTTCGCGGACGGCGCCCAAGCCGTGGCACATCACGACGACCGGGAACGGTCCCTCGCCCGCTGGGCGATAGAGCCACGCGCCGCATTCCTCACCGTGGCTGTTGAAACGCACGTCAGCGCGGGTTGCGGTGGCGTCCAGTTGGTCTGAGGTCGTGGTCATGCGTTCTCTCCTTGTCAGTTGAAGTGTTCTGGTCGTATGCAATTTGCAGTGTTCCCTCGAACAGGGCGGTGCAGTGATCCACCAGTCGATCGACGTCGCCCTCGACCTCGCCCACAAACCACTCGATCAGCAGTTCGTTGACGGCGCCGACCAGTCCCAGCGCGATCAGATTCGGGTCGAGCGAAGTGCCCGATTTGGCTTCATCCGGAGTGCGTAAGGCGATCAATGAGGCCATCTGATTCATACCTTCGCGGCGACGCGCCTTCACGGTGTCGCCGGCGCCCGACATTTCCAGCAGTTTAATCCGCGCCTTACGCGGGTCGCGCGTCATCGCGCGGATGAAGGCACCGAGTCCGGCACGAATTTGGTCCACGGCGTCGTCCCCGGCGTTCGCGACCGCAAGCAGCGACTCGCGCATCACTTCTTCATGTATCCGTTCGGCTACGGCGACCATCAGGTCGTCAAGGTCCGCGAAGTTCTCGTAGAAATAACGCTCGCCAAGACCGCTGGTTCGTATCACCGACCGCACCGTGGCATTGTTGTACCCGTCGCTGCCGAACACCTCCAGACCTGCGTCGAGCAGTCGTTCGCGGCGGGCCGCGGTGCGCTGCTCGGCGGTCAGCCCGCCGTATACGCGGCCAAGTGCTGGATCGGACTCCGCGGCATCCGGAAGCGGAAGGTCGATGATGTTCGAAGTGTCGTCAGCACGCATACCGGTCATCTGTCAACGCACGTTATCAGTTCGACACTGTTGTCAGATGAATCGGCAGGTCGGGAACGAAAAAGGCCGCCCCCGCAGCTGCGAAGACGGCCTTTGATCGAACTTGTGCGACTCGAAACTACGCGTTCTCGATGACTGCAGTCGAGTTGCGGATGATGCGGCTGTCGCCCTGAGCTGCCTCGAGCGCGATCGTCGCCGTTCCGTCGCCGACCTCGGTCACCTCGCCAGTCACGACCACCTCAACTTCTGGCTGGCCCATCCCGCGAAACTGCGCCGAGAGGGACTTCACCTTTGTCGGGTCATTGCCGGCAGCCTCGGTGGCGGCACGTGCCACCTGCGACATCGACCAGAGTCCGTGAAGAATCGTGCCGGGCAGACCAACTGCCGTCGCGAGTTCTTTGTCCACGTGGATCGGGTTGAAGTCGAGCGAAGCACCCGCGTAGCGGTTGGGCAGGTACTTGTCCGGCGTGATGCGGACTTCTTCGATTTTGTCGCCTGCGTTGAATCCCATCAGACACCCCTCACGATCAAAGTCCAGTCGGCCGTGACGACGGGCTCGCCGTCCTGATTGACCGACTCGGTGGTGAACACGTAAAAGCCCTTGCCGCCATTCTCTTCGATCGACTTCACCGAAGCGGTGGTGGTGATGCGGTCGCCCGCGACAACCGGCTTGTGGAAGGTGAAGTCCTGACCACCATGAACCATCATCGCGAAGTTGAGGCCAACGTCGCCGTCAACAATTGCGGGGGCAACGCCCTTGGCGCTGAAAACAACCGCGAACATCGGGGGTGCGACGAGCCCGGCGTAGCCGGCGGCCATTGCGGCGTCCTCGTCGTTGGAAAGCGGGTTCTTGTCATAGGTCGCGTCCGCGAACTCGCGGATCTTCTCGGTACCGATGACATATTCGACGGGCGGATAGGTCTTGCCCACCGCGTCAGTCTTGATTGCCACTGTTGAGACTCCTCTGGGGTTTGATCCGAACGGTCGTGCGGAGCGGAGTCTAACGGGGAGTCGCACGTCCTACTTCGAATCGTCTCCGTCCAACTGCAGTACCGCGAGGAATGCCTCTTGGGGCACCTCCACCCTGCCGACCTGCTTCATGCGCTTCTTGCCCTTTTTCTGATTTTCGAGCAGCTTGCGCTTACGCGAGATGTCGCCGCCGTAACACTTGGCGGTGACGTCTTTGCGCACGGCCTTGACGGTTTCGCGAGCGACGATGTTGGCGCCGATCGCAGCCTGGATCGGCACGTCGAACTGTTGACGCGGAATGCGGTCTTTCAGGCGTTTGGTCACAAGACTGCCGGCCGGGTAGGCCTTGTCCTTGTGCACGACCATCGATAACGCGTCGACGGGCTCGCCGCTGAGCAGGATGTCCAGGCGCACGAGGTCTGAGGCCTGCATGCCCGTGATGTCGTAGTCAAACGATGCGTAGCCCTTGCTGCGCGATTTCAGTTGGTCGAAGAAGTCCAGCACGATCTCGGCCAGCGGCAGGTCGTACGTGATCTGCATACGCAGCTCGGAGATGTACTGCATGTCGACGTGATTGCCGCGCCGCTCCTGGCAGAGCTCCATCACCGAACCGACGAATTCGCGCGGGGTGAGAATCGTTGCGCGGATATACGGCTCGCGAATCTCTTCGATCAGCACGCGTTCGGGCATCTCGACCGGCGAATTTACCTTGACCTCTTCGCCGTTGGTCAGCGTCACTTCGTACCGCACGTTTGGCGGTGTGGCGAGCAGGTCGAGGTCGTATTCGCGCTCCAGACGCTCGCGCACGATGTCCATGTGCAGTAGGCCGAGGAAACCGACGCGGAAGCCGAAGCCGAGCGCGCGCGATGTCTCGGGCTCGTAGATCAGCGCCGCATCGTTGAGTTTGAGTTTTTCGAGCGCGTCGCGCAGATCCTCGAAGTCGTCTGTGCTGACCGGGAAGAGCCCGCAGAAGACCATCGGCTGAACCTCGCGATAGCCAGGCAGCGGCTCGCTCGCGTGGTTGCTCTCGGTCGTGATCGTGTCACCGACGCGCAGTTTGGCGACATCTTTGATGCCGGTGATGATGTAGCCGACTTCGCCGGCCTTGAGGTTTTTGACGGGCGTCATCTTCGGGCCGAAGAAACCGATGTCTTCGATCTGCGCCTTGGTCGGCGTCTGGAAAGTCTTGATTGAATCGCCCTTGTTGAACTCTCCGTCGACGACTCGCACGTAGGCGACGACGCCGCGGTACTGGTCGAACTCACTGTCGAAGATCAACGCGCGCGGCGGCTTGGTGCGGTCAGCTTCGGGCGGCGGAATCTTCTTGACGATCGCTTCGAGCATTTCGTGCACGCCCTCGCCCGTCTTGGCGCTCATCCTCAAGACGCCGTCTGCCGGTTCGCCGAGCAACTCCTCGATCTCGCCGGCGACGCGGTCCGGCTCGGCGCTCGGCAGGTCGATCTTGTTCATCGCGGGAATCAGTTCCAGGCCGCCGTCGATCGCGAGATAGGTATTCGCGAGCGTCTGCGCCTCGACCCCCTGCGCCGCATCGACTACGAGCAGGGCGCCTTCGCAAGCGGCGAGGCTTCGCGAGACTTCGTAGGTGAAGTCGACGTGACCGGGCGTGTCGATCAGGTGAAAGAGATAGGTCTCGCCGTCGTCGGCGTTGTAGAGCACGCGCACGGCTTGCGCCTTGATCGTGATTCCGCGTTCGCGCTCAAGGTCCATGCTGTCGAGCAGTTGGGCCTTCATGTCCTTCTGCGAAACGGTCTGCGTGACCTCCAGAATGCGATCGGCCAGCGTCGACTTCCCATGGTCGATATGGGCGATGATCGAGAAGTTGCGAATGCGGTCGGCGGGGATCTCCATTTGCGCGTTGATTATGGCGGGGCGCCCTGGGTATCTTGGAGACATGCCGATGCTTGACGAACCGAACGGAAGATTTGGCAGATGGGGTCAGGCAGCCTCTGCTTTGGCGACTTTTGCGATCTTGACGTTTTCGATCGTCTTCCTTGTCCTCGATCGACTCGTCGGCGCGCCGTTGTGGGGTCTTCTACTCGCCTGCGTGCCGATTGGGGTCTTTTCGATTGCCTGGGGATTCACCGTCGTCGAGGATGACGAGGTCGACTCCGCAACCTGCGCCGACGAGGATCCGAGGTCAGACGATTTAACGATCAAGTTGGCGACGCCCAAGGGCAGATTCGGCAGATGGGGCCAAGTTGCTGCAATGGTCGGCGCTATTTTCGCCGTGATGTTCGGGGTGAGGTTGATCAGCACGCTCGTCGGGGAACCGTTCAACGCGTGGAACCCTTGGGTGCGACTGTCTGTGTTGAGCTTTGTCGTTCTGATCGCCTTTTTTATGGAAATGACGACCCTCGGCGAGGACGAAGAAGACAGCCGCACGGCCTTGCCAGACGCCGCACCGCTTCGCGATTCAGCGAACGCCCGGTTCCACGAGCGCGATCACAAAGCCTGACGCACGCTTTTCGACCCAACCGCAGAGGAACGCGGCGAAATCTCGATGCCCTCGCCCGGAGGGCGAGGGCGGGGCCGGAATCTGGCTTTGCGGTGCGGCGAGGCGCTGTCGGCCGCTGGCGTTGCGATTCCCTGCGCAGGTGCTGCGAGCTACGCCGCGGGCCGCAAGCGGCTCATGACCAGCCGCCGCATCGTCTGCGCCTCACCGACCTTCAGCGCCAGCACGATCACCGCGTACACGAGCGCTCCGGCGGCAAGCGCAGCGCCGACCTCCAGGATCTGGGCGAGGGTCGCCTCGCCTAGCCATTCGCGCAAAACGAACCAGACTGCGTATGCGGCCGCCGCGAAACCGGCTGCGCCCACGAGCATCTTCGCGATCGGTCGCGTCATGTCGGTCAGCACCAGCTGCCCGCCCAGAACGCGTCGCAAGAACCAGAACTGCGCCCCGGCCATTGTCACGTCGGCGGTGACGGTGCCCGCGACTATTCCGCCAATCCCGTAGCCCTTGAGCGAATAGGCGACGATCGCGTTGACGAACAGGTTGCTCAACGCCAAGCCGGTCACGATCCACGGTCGTTTCAACGAAAAGAACGTCCGCGTCAACAGCAGGTTGATTCCGGAGAACGGCAGCGCAAACGCAAACCAGAACAGTCCGGTCGACACCAGCGCCGTTGATTCCGGACCGAACTCGCCGCGCTCGAAGATCAACTGAGTGATCGGCTCGGACAATGCGAGCAGCGCCGCCGTCGCCGGAAGCAACATCAGCGCGATCACGCGCATTCCGCGCGCGCAGAGTTCCTGAACGCCAAGCATGTCCATCCGCCCCGCCAGCCGCGAGAGCTGCGGGAACAGCACCGTCGAGATCGCCACGCTGAAGATTCCCTGCGGAAGCATGTATATGCGAAACGCGTTGTCGATCGCGCGCGGCACTTGGTCGCTGATCAGACCGCCGATGTAGGCATTGGCGAAGAGGTTGAAGTTGATCAGTCCGAGACCAAGCGTCACCGGGAGCATCAGCGTGAATACCTGCAGAACGCGCTTGTCACGCCAGTTGATCTCACGCGCGAACTTGAAGCCGACCTTTCGCAGCACCGGCAGCGCCATCAGGAACTGCACAACCGTCCCGATCAAGATGCCGATCGCGTACGCATAGATCTCGTCCTCGCCACTGAAAAACGGTTGCAGCGAGACCATCGCGACCATGATCACGATGTTCCAGACGAGCGCCGAAAGTGCCGGAATCGTGAAGCGGTCGTAGGCCTGGAGGATTCCGACGACTAGTCCGTTCAAGCCGAGGATCAGCACGATCGGGAACAACAGTTGGCTGAGGCCGGTGGTCAGACCCTGCAGTCCGGCGTCGACGATCTCGGTCGGCGTGACCAGCGGCACGATCACGCCGGCCAACAAGATGAACGCCACCGTCAACGCGCCGAGCACCGCGAACATCACCATGAAAAGCGTCGACGCCAACTTGAACGCCTCGGCCTTCCTGTTCTTGTCGAGCAGTTCCGAGAAAACCGGGATGAAGGCGCCGCTCAGAGCCGAGTCCGCAAACAGCGAACGGACGGTGTTGGGAATCAAGAAGGCGAGCGTGAAAGCCGAGGCCGCGCCCGAGGTGCCGTAGTAGGCAGCCGCAAGCACTTCACGCGCGAGGCCGGCCAGTCGCGAAAGCCCGGTGAGAGCGCCGAAGATCGCGGTGTTGCGGGCCGTCGACGTTTTCGCCGGCAACGGGTCTGGCGCAAACTCCTCGTCGCCATCGGCCAACGTTTCGCGCATCGCGGCGTCGGCCAGCGGGTATTGGTGTTCGGCGATCTCCGCCTCGACCCGATCGGCCGGAATCGGAGTTGGTTGCGATTTGGCTTGCTTGTCTTTGTCGTGGTCGATGCGGCGTCCTCTACACTCTTGCCTCTTTGGAAGGACTTGCCCGGCCCCTCTAAATGAGTGCATTCGCCGCGCAAGCCTATTTACATGGCCGACGTGCGACAAACACAGGGCCGGAAAACACAGACCCAATGGCAAACATCAAGTCACAGCAAAAGCGCATCCTGCGCTCAGAGCGCGAGCGCGACGAGAACCGCCGCTACACGTCGGCGATCAAGACCTACTTCCGTCGCCTCGAATCCGCCGTCGAAAACGGCGACGCAGCCACGGCCGAGACCGAGCACAAAGCGCTCACCTCGAAGATCGACAAGGCCATCAAGCGTGGCGCGCTGCACAAGAACACCGGCGCTCGCAAAAAGGCCCGTGCCGCTCGCACGCGCAACAAGCTGTCCGCCTGACGCTTCGTTCTCTATCGCGTAATAGCGACGACTGAACGCAGCAGCTCTGTCTCTGCGTCAAGCGATGTTCCGCCCTTGACGGCGTCGTCCAGACGTGCCAGTTCGACAAGCGCGTCGCGCAGTTCCGACCCGCCACGCAACTGAGCCTGCTTGGTCAGTTTGCCTGCGAGCCACGGCTGAATTCCAAGCTGGTCACTCACCTCTCCGCCGCGGCCCGATTCGACCAACGCCGCCACCGACTGCGCCTGGCCGAACGAGCGTGCAAGCATCGCGACGATCCCGGGCGGCGACTCGCCGCCCGCAAGCAACTGTTCGGCCTTACGCACCGCCAACTCTGCATTGCCTTCTAGGGCGGCATCGGTGAGATCGAAGACTTCTGTGGTTGCGACACCGCGAACCTCGTCTCCGACCTGTTCGGGCGTGATCGTGCCTCCGGGCCCGGCCGAGGTCGCGAGTTTCTCGAGCTCGCTGAGTAACCGACGCTTGGGACTCCAGTTCTGCGTCGACGAAACTCGTTTCTGCGGTTTGCCGACGAGCTCAACGAGCAGCGCCGCGGTCTGCTGCTCGATCGTCACGCCGAGTTGCTCCGATTGTTGGACGATCCATTTCGGCAGTTGCGCGTCCGACGGCGGCTTGAACTCGCGCTGTTCGCCGTCGATCGACGCGATTGCCTCGGCTATCGCCTTCAGCGGCTTCTTGCGGCAGATCAGCACCGCGACCGCATCGAGTGAGTCGTCCGCGAGCGTCGCGATCGCGTCGGCCGCGGGGCCAACATCGGCCGCTCGCCAACGCTCAACCCCGTCCGCCAGCACGATCCGCGTGCCCGGAAGCAGGCTCGGCGAAGTGAGGGCGCCGGCAAAATTCTGAGGCGTGCAGGCGTCGCCCGAGAGCGATTCGATCGAGGCCCCGTCCTGTTCGGCGCGTGCAACCAACCGCTTACGCGTTTGGTCGATCTTCACCTCATCGTCGCCGGTGAAGAGATATGCGCGTTTGAGTGCTGCCATCGGAGTCGCCGTCACGTTACCGACCGGGACCGGCGGCGTCCACGAGCAACTCTCGATCGCCGCCGAATCTCACCGTGACGCTTCCGGCTTGATCGGTTCGGTAGACCTTCGTACCGGCGGCGGAAAGCGCGTCGACAGTGGGTGGAGCGGGGTGCCCGTGCCGATTGTTCCGGCCTACCGCGATCAGCGCAATTCGCGGACGTGTGCGCGCCAGCAACCCCGGCAAACCCGGGTCGGCGCTGCCGTGGTGTGGCACTTTCAGAACGTCGTATGAGCCGAGCGCCAGCGATGCAAGCTGCGGGCTCTCTGCATCGCCGGTGGCAAGTAGTCGAATTCCGTCGACCTCGATGCTTGTGACGACCGACGATTCATTCGGATCACCCGACGCCGGTGGATCGGGTGGTGCAAGCACATCGACGCCGATGTCGCCACAGCGCCAGCGCAGCCCTGCGCGTGCCGGCGTCACGTCGGTACCGCTGGCGGCGATCGCTGCGACGATCGATCTGTGTACTGGTGAGCTGAGTTGCCCACCGCCGTCGAGCAGCAGGTCGATCTTCACCGCGCGGCGCTCATCGAGCGAAGCGAATCCGTTGTAGTGGTCATCGTGGGAATGCGTGATGACGGCGAGGTTCAGACGCTTCACGCGGTGCCGCTCGAGCAACTGTTTGAGCCGACGCCGATCCGGCCCGCCGTCTATCAAAACGTCGCAACCCGACCGCCCGCGAATCAACATTGCGTCACCCTGCCCGACGTCGAGCAGCGTGATCGACGGTCGAACGAGCGGTGGGTTCGCTCGCCACGGGGAGGCAATCGCGACGACGCACGCGACGCCGATCGCGAGCGCGCCGCCGATCTTCACTGGTGGCGAAACCGCACGGACGAACGTCGAAAATGCCGGCGGCGGCCTGAGCCAACCGTTTGCGAACGCGGCCAGCGACCCGATCGCGCAAAACGCTGCGATCAATCCGGTCGAGCCGAACGAATCGGCAACAACCTCCGCCCCCGGGACGCTCGCCGAGACCTCCGCGAGCTCGATCAACGTTCCGAGCACGAAGGCATTCGGAGCGTTCAGCAGACCACCGACCGGCGTGGCCACCTGACCGATTGCAGCAGTCAGCGAACCGAGCCAGACGATCATGCCGATCAGTGGCGTCGCGAGCACGTTGACGGCGAGCGACACCAGCGAAAACCGTTCGAAGTGGTACGCCATCAGCGGTGCGGTCGCCAGCGTCGCCCCCAGAGTGGCGGCGAGCGCCTCTGCGGCCCATGGCGGGATGACCGGCGCCACCCGGTCAAGCCAGCGCACGACCGGCCCTGTGAAGGCCATGATTCCCAGCACCGCACAGAAGCTCAGCTGAGCACCGATATCGGCCGTCGCACGCGGATTCCAGACGAGCACCGCGATCGACGCGAGCAGTAGCGAGTAGATACGCGAGGAAGGTCGCGAGGCCGCGATCGCCGCCAGCCCGGCAAGTCCCATCACACCAGCGCGTACGACCGAAGCTTGAGCCCCGCAGAGCGGAACGTAGACGCAGACCAAGATCGCGGGCACGACCACCCGACCCAGCCAACCAACACCGACCGCGATCAAAATCGCCCGTACGAGGATCACGATCAACAGCACGTTCTGGCCGGAAACTGCCAACACATGCGCAAGACCCGAGGCGCGAAAATCCTCGACCACCGGCTCCGGGATGCCGCTGTCGCCGCCGAGCACCATTCCTCGCAGCAACGCCGCCGGCTCCGCGGCAAGTCCGAAGGCGAGCGCCCGCTCGGATCGCGCGCGAATCGAATCGACAAATCCGTATGCGCCGCCGCGGTGTTCGCCGGTGAGCACGATCGTCCGAGCGTCGATGCGTCTGCGTATGCCCTCGCGCAGCAGGAACCGGGCATAACTTGCTCCTGGACCATCGCGGGCTAGGGCATCGGCGACGGCCCGCAGATGGCCTACCACTTCGATTCGAGAACCGATCGAAAGCCCAACCGGAGCCGGCTCGCTCGATCGCACCTCCACCAACTGACGGTCACCCCCGGGAAGATCAACGCGCAGTCTCAGCGTTGATCCGAAATCGTTCTGGCTCACATGTCGAACGAGATCGCCGCGTAGCGTCAACGGACGGGAGCTCGGCGCGCCCGCCAGTGGATCCGCGTCGATCGCGGAAAGCCGAAAATCACCCAACGCGCCTCCCGCGATCAGCATCCCGCATGCTGCAACCGCCACATGGCCACGAACCCCAGTGCTCAGCAGCAATATCGCGATCAGCAGCGAGGCCAGAAGTTGCCAATACGCAGATACGTGGCCGAGCGCCAATCCGATCGCCAGCGACGCCGCGATTACGTGGCGCGGATGCCGCCCGACAACAGCGGCGGTGCGAATCACGGCTGAAGCTGGGCGCGCAGTGACTCCAAGCGCTTGTCGCCAATCCCCGGCACGTCGCCAAGTTGATCGATCGAGCGAAATCCGCCGATCTGAGTTCGGAAGTCGATGATTTTCTGCGCCAGCCCGGGGCCGATGCCGTCAAGTTGATCGAGCTGCTCGGCAGTTGCCGAGGACAGACTTATCGGTCCGGTCGACCCGCTTGCGCCGTCGATGATCGCCGAGCGCGTAGGCACGACGATTTGCTGACCGTCCGCGACGCGAGCGGCGAGATTGACCCCACCGCGATCGGCACCGACGCGCCAGCCACCGGCGGCGCGAATCGCGTCGGCGACGCGTTCGCCGTCGCGCAGGCGGACTACGCCTGGCCTGCGCACCGCGCCGGCAACATGCACCACGACTGACTGCGATCGTGTCAACGCGCCCCCGCCGAAACTTGCGCCCGTGGCACTCGACGGCACCGGTGACGCCGCCGAACCGCGATCAGCCACGCCAGAGCTGGTCGCCTCGGCAGAGACCGACTGTAGATAGCGTGCGCCGATCAGCGCCACGGCCAGCACCGCGGCCGCGTAGACGATCAGCTGTGGTTTGCCGACGTCGCTCACCCACCGCAACCTACGCGCGCAAGCGTTACGGATCAAGACCGAAACGCAACGATTGTGGGTCGGTCTCGTGACATCTCCGTCGCAGCCCGACGTAACGGCGCGCATGCGAACATACGTTCCATCCATTCCGCATGGCAAGATGACTAGTCCTGATGGAACTCGTCCTGCTCACATTTCTCGTGCTCGTGGTAATCGCACTGGCGGTTTACGTCGTGGTCCTCCAACCACGGCAGGAAGCCGCGCGCAACAAAACCATGCTCGAAGAATTCGCTCGCACAAGCGCTGCTCAAGAACAGGAACTCGAGAATCGCCTGCTGAAGACGCAGACGCAACTCAGTCAGGAGCAGACTCAGTCATTTTTGGAGATGGCCAAGGCGCATCTCAAACAAGAGACCGAGCTCGGTGCGCAGTCGCTAAAACAGCGTCAGACCGAGATCGACAAGGGCCTCGAGAGCATTCGCACCGAGCTCAAGAACGTCCGTGAGTTCGTCACCAACACCGACAAGGAGCGGGTCGAGAGCATCGGGCAGGTAGCCGAGGCAGTGAAGGAGTCGCGCCACGTGACCGAGGCTCTTCGCCAAGACACCGCGAAGCTCAACGAGGCGCTTTCTGGCAGCCAGTCCCGCGGCCAGTGGGGTGAGCGAATAGCCGAGGACGTGCTACGAATCGCCGGCTTCATCGAAGGCGTCAACTACCGAAAGCAGCAGACCACTGGCGAGGGCAGTCGACCGGACTTCACGTTCCTGTTGCCCGACGACCGCACTCTGCACATGGACGTGAAGATGCCGATGGCTGCGTTCAAGCGTTATCTCGATGCCCCGAACGATGGCGAGCGCGATGTCGCGGCCAAAGAATTCCTGCGCGACGCCAAGCAGCGGATCAAGGAAGTCACCACACGGGACTACATCAACCCGTCCGAAGGCACGCTCGACTACACGCTCGTCTTCATACCCAACGAGCAGGTCTACGGGTTCATCCACGAAAAGGACCCGACGATCGTCGACTACGCGTTGCAGAATCACGTGGTCATCTGCTCACCGTTGACGTTGTTTGCCGTGCTCGCGGTGATGCGTCAGGCGCTCGAAAACTTCCGGCTGGAGGCGCGAACGAAAGAGATCCAGGACGCGATCGGTCGGTTCCGCAAGCAGTGGGACATGTTCACCGCCCAGATGGGCAAGGTGGACAACCAGATTCGCGGCACCGACCGCCACTGGAGCGAACTGATGGACAAGCGCCAGCGACTGCTCGACGACAGCATCCGCAAAGTCGACGCGCTGCGCAGCGGCGAAGACGACGGCCTCGCGATCGCCCGCCGCGTCGACGATGAGATCCTCGAACTGGCGTCGGTTGAAGCCGAGGTGCTCGCGGCTACCGGCGACCCGGACGGCCGCTCGGAAGAAGAAACCGGCGACGACGCCGTCGACGACACTGGGGCTCCGCACTTCTAAAGCTGGTACCCCGCGAACCCGCATGGTTACTGGGCATTTACCGCTCAGTAGAAACAGATACCGCAATCTGCAAACTTTCGACCGGTTTGTTGCATAACTGACGAACTGTCCTTAGACTGCAATTTCTTGCTGTGCGGCAAGGCGACTCATCGCCCCAACCTCGTCATAGCTCGGTCACCGACCAACTAGTCCATTGGAAGCAAGCCCGTCAACCGATCGTGCGGCTCAGCGCACGGGTAGCGAACCGGATTCAAAAAATCCGTTCAGCCGATTCAGTCGTAACCGACTGGAGACACTCGACGCTGGTCTTGAGCGCGCCGATTGGGGACTGTTCGGTCCGGAGAGCGTTGCTTGGAAGATCCACTCCCATCCGGCAATCGTCGTCGGTGGTTTTCGCGCGTTGATGATCCAATCGCTCAACCCGCTGGCGATGGCCGGTATCGCGCAGTTCTCCGATTTCATGACCGATCCACTGAAGCGATTTCGTCGCACCGCGCAGTACGTCCACCACGTGGTGTTCTCCGACACACAGTCGGCCCAGCAGGCCGCATGGCGAGTGCGCAAGATTCACGACCGCGTGCACGGCATCGATCCAGTCACCGGCAAGGAGTTCCATGCGAACGATCCGGAAACGTTGCTGTGGGTGCACGCTGTCGAAGCGCATTCGTTTCTCGCTGCCTACCGCACGTTTGTTGGCGGACTCACCGAGGCCGACCAGGATCGATACCTCGCTGAGTACGTCGCCGCCGCAGAACTGATCGGTGTGCCACGCGCAATGGTGCCCAGCTCGCGACAGGAATACCGCGAGTACTTCGAGTCGATGCTTCCGTCATTGTGCAGCAGCAAGGCCGCCGCAGAGACGATCCAATTTGTTGCCAAGCCGAATCTTCGCCTTGTACCCGCGAAGGAGTGGCCATTTGCGATCAACCTCAAGTGGGCCGGACACGCGTCGGTCACCCTCGTGCCGCGCTCGCTGCGGCGAATGGCAGGGCTACCCAACCCCGGCCCGCGCGAATGGATGCTGATGCGCTGGACCGCAGCCAACGCGAAGGCGATGGATCGAGCCCTCACCGTGGACACCGTTGCGACTGCGTTCGATCAGATGGCGCAGCGCAAAATGGGCACCGGGCCGATGCCGCGGTCCCAATCCCCGCGCTGAGCGTCAGCGAACGCGGAATCGGCGATAGACGGTGCTCGATCGGCCCTTGGCCGAATCGACGGCGTACACAGCCATTCGATAGCTGCCTCTGTTAAGCGTTTTGCGCCCGATCTTGCCGCGGAATCGGTACGTGTTCGATCCGGCTCTTGCTCGACGCTTCACGATCCGACCAGTACGAACCCACCGCACGCATTTGGCGCGGCGTCGATTCCTGCGGGTCGCTTTGCGGCAGGATTTTCCGACCCGACGCCCGGCTGTGCGGCGCTGCACGATGACGCGCGCGTTGGCGCGCTCGGAAAGCCTGAATGTGATGCGAGCCTTGCGGCTGCGACGCTTGAACTTGGACGGCTTCACCCGGAGGCGTGAAACCAGCGGCAAGGTGTCGAACTTGATCGAAGACACCGCCTGCGGGCCACCGTTGCAGAGCGTCGTCTGGCCGGTGTGAATCAACTGCGTAGAGCATCCGTCCGAGTCATGGGCGCGGACCGTGACGTCGTAGACGCCGGCCTTGGCGTATTTATGAGTTGGCGTCGCCCCACCGTCGGCGACGATCGTGCCATCGCCGAAATTCCACTCGAAGCGACCGAGTGACCCGAGCGGAATAGTCGTCCTTGAAGCATCGAAACGGGCACCTTTGCCGGGCGCGACGCGCCTGGCCTCTGAAAGAACCGCGATTGGTGCCTGCGCGGTACGAAAGCTGATTCGCGCGGCTGTGGACATAGTCCACGGAAACAGCGGAGTCCACGCGCCGAGAGTGCCATCGGGACCGATTGTTGCGACCTTCAATCCCAGCCCAGCGAAGTCGTCGTCACCGACATACAAGAATCGGCCGTCCACGGATGTGACGGCAGTTTGCGGTTCACTGATCCCCCCCGAAGCACTGGTGACCGTCATCGATCCGTCGTTGGCAACCGTCAAAACCTGAACCACATCGGCACTCGGATTTGGCACGAAGAGGAACTTGCCATCAGGCGAAACCGTGAACGCAGAGTCGGTGTTGCCAGCCAAACCCTCCGCTTCGATTGGCGCGAGCGAACCGTCAGCTCCAATAGCGTACGACTGCATCGCACTCGAGTCTGCGTTGAGGCCGAACATAAATCGACCGTCCGGGCTGACCTGCAACCGATAGACACCGGCCGGCCCGGTGAGCCCAAGCGAACTCACGGAACCATCGGCGTTGATCACATACCGCGTCACTCCTGCCGCAGAAACCGCGAACAGATATTTACCATCGGGCGTGATCGCGACTTCGTAGTACTCCTCGCCGGCCGCCGCCGGCGAACCAGCGATCTCGTTCATTGCGCCTGACGCCGAAAAGTCGTAGATCCGCAATCCGAAACCCAGGTCGCGCGTTGCGATGTACGCACGCGAACTGATCGGCGAAATCGCGATCGAAGTTCCTTCTGCGCCAGAAAGCGTTGTTTGTGCCGCCGCGATCTCACCACCGGGCGCGATCGTCACGCCCTGATAACCACCCTCGAACAAAAAGGCCGCAGCACCACGCGTCCCGTCAGGGGTGCCGGCAAACGCAATCAAGCCCGAAGCATTCGGCGGCCCAACGAAACCGAAGGGCGATCCCGGCACGGCCGTACCGGTTCCGTTGGCGACCGAGTACGAAGCGACCTGATTGTCACCGTAGTTCGGAGCCAGCAGTGTGCCAGCGTGGGAGGCCGAGGCCGCGAACAACATCGTGACGGCGGCGGCGAGTGTGCTGGCTGCGAACTTGATTCGATTCATCCGAGGATGCTATCGCTCAGCAACCACAGCAATTCTGGCGCTCGCGCTATTTGGCCACCAAGTTCACGAGCTTGCCAGGAACCACGATTTCCTTCACAAGCTCCTTGCCCTCGATATGGCCCTGCACTTTTGAGGATGACTTGGCCAGTGCAAGCAGATCCTCTTGCGAAGCGTTAGCGTCAGCCGAGATCTTGTCGCGCACCTTTCCGTTCACCTGAACGACCAACGTGATCTCGTCAGAGCGCAAATAGCGCTCATCGGCGATCGGCCAGGGCACTTCCCATACGCGAGCGGGATCGAGCGCTTCGTAAACCTCGGCGCTCACGTGCGGTGCGAATGGGAAGAGTAGCGACGCAGCAGTTGCAGTCGCGAATCGCAGCGCGGCAGCACTCGGGCCGCCCTCGGAAATCAACATGTCCTTCTGCTTGTAGAGCTCGTTCACCAGCTCCATCACCGCCGCGATCGCTGTGTTGAAGGCGAAGCGGCCCTCTTCCATGTCTTGAGTCACCTTGGCGATCGCCCAGTTGGCCTTGCGCAGCACGGCCAATGCCGCGTCGCTTGGATCGGTGATCGCCGGTTCGGTGACACCGGAGGATTCGCCCGTGGCATTCGACACCTCCAACCCCAGACGCCAGAGACGCGCAAGAAATCGGTGCACGCCCTCCACCCCTTCATCTGCCCAGTCGGCATCTTGGTCTGGCGGTCCGATGAAGAGGATGTAGCAACGGGCGGTGTCGGCGCCATACTTCTCGACGTAGCGCGACGGGCTGATCACGTTGCCCCTGCTCTTGCTCATTTTTGAACCGTCGCGAGTGATCATTCCCTGGGTGAAGAGGTTCTTGAACGGTTCGACCGCGCCGACAAGCCCGAGGTCGTGGAGCGCCTTGGTGAAGAACCGCGCGTACATCAGGTGCAGAATTGCGTGCTCGACGCCACCGATGTAGTTGTCGACCGGCATCCACTCGTTGAGCACGGCTCGGTGCCAGGGCTCGCGGTCGTTCTTGGCGTCGGTGTAGCGCATGAAATACCAGGACGAATCGACGAAGGTGTCCATCGTGTCGGTCTCGCGTTCCGCAGGGCCATGGCAGCTCGGGCAGGTTACGGTCAGCCAGTCGGTCGCGGCGGCGAGCGGCGACTTGCCCTTGGGCAGATAGTCGTCGACCTCAGGCAACTCCACCGGTAGAGCGGCCTCGGGCACGGGTACCGCGCCGCACTTTTCGCAGTGCACGATCGGGATCGGGCAACCCCAGTAGCGCTGCCGGCTGACGAGCCAATCGCGAAGTTTGTAGTTGATCGTCGTCTTTCCACGACTCGTCTCGCCGAGCCACTCAGTAATTCGCTCTTTCGCTTCGACGGAGCTCATGCCGTCGAACTCGCCGCTGTTGAGCAACACATCGCTTCCGGTCGACGAGACGTATGCCGCGTCGTCAGGGACTTCGATTTCGTCGTTCGCCGGGGCTATGACTTGACGAATCTCGATGCCGTACTTGGTCGCAAATTCGTAGTCGCGCTGGTCGTGTGCGGGGACGGCCATGATCGCCCCGGTTCCGTATTCCATCAGTACGTAGTCGGCGACGTACATCGGAATCTCATCACCGTTGACCGGGTTGGTGATCGTACGGCCGAGATACACGCCGGATTTTTCTTTGTCGTCCGCCCCGCGCTCTTCTTTGGTTTTCTGCCCCGACGCGTTGACGTAGTCGCGTACGGCCGCCTCCTGGCCCGTTCCCTCGGCCAACCGAAGTACATCGGGGTGCTCGGGCGCCATCACGAAGAACGTTGCTCCGAACAGTGTGTCGGGTCGCGTCGTGAACACGGGATAGTCCACGCCGATCGATTCGCAGCTGAAAATCACTTCGGCACCCTTGGATCGTCCGATCCAGTTGCGCTGCATCGTGATCACGTTGTCGGGCCAATGCTCGAGCTGATTGAAATCCTCAAGCAGACGCTCCGCATATGCCGTGATCTTGAAAAACCACTGCTTCAGTTGTTTGACCTCAACCGCCGCGCCGCAGCGATCGCAGTGGCCGTCGACGACCTGTTCGTTGGCAAGCACAGTCTGGTCATTTGGGCACCAGTTGACGGCGGCTTCCTTCTGGTACGCGAGGCCGGCTTCGAACAGCTTTAGAAAAATCCATTGCGTCCAGCGGTAATACGTTGGCTGATGCGTGCCGAACTCCCGATCCCAGTCGATCGAAACACCCCACGTTTCGAACTGTCGACGAAATTCGGCGATCGCCTCTTCGGTCGATTCGAGTGGCGGACGGCCCGTCTTGATCGCGAAGTTCTCAGCGGGGAGACCAAAACTGTCGTATCCCATCGGGTGCAGCACCCGCATGCCGTTTCGGCGGCGATAGTGAGCCAATGCATCGCCGACGGAATAAACCTTCAGGTGCCCCATATGTGGCTCGCCGCTCGGATACGGCAGCATTTCCAGGACATACGAGGATGGCCGCCCATCGGGCTTGTTGCTGATGTGCCACGTCTTCTCCTCGCGCCAAATCTCCTGCCATCGGGGCTCGATCTTCGACGGGTCGTAGCGCTGGTGCTGGACCTCGTCCGGATCGATCTCGCGCGTTGGGTTGTCGCTTGAATCGGCCATGCGTGGACTGCGAGGTTAGTTGCCGAATTCCCGCCTACCAACTATCGCCCGTGGTCGGTAGCCGAGTTAAACGCTACTTTGGAGTAGCAACGGGTAACCACGTCGGTGGGCATTAGGAGCTTCGAACCGTCGTTTCCCCGAGGACAAGCCAGAACCAACGTATGCAAGGCAGACTTCCGCGCGTGCTCAGAACAGGCACTGCGGAACACGAGGAGAAGAAAAGTGCAGTCTTTTGAACGCGAAGCGCCGCCACGGCGCTATCGATCGATCCGCAACACACTTTTTGTGCTGCTTGCAGCGCTCGTCGCCGTGATGGCAGCCACGGCAACCGCCAAAGCTGCGGACGTTCACGTCGAGACAACCGGCGCGGACAGCGGCGTGTGTGGGCCGATCGGCGATCCCTGCCTGACGATTGCGCAGGCCGTCACCAACGCACTGGACAACGACACAGTCGTTATCGGTGTCGGCACTTTCCCGACCCCGGCCAACAGCGGAATCGTGGTGGCTGGCAAGAACTTGACGATCGCGGGGGCAGGCGCCGGACAGACGTTCGTGGATGGCCAGAGCTCTTCCACCTACACCGCTGCCGGCACGTTTCGCTTCACCGGCACGGACCGCACACAGGTGGTCCGAGATCTCTCGATCATCAATCCGGGACGCCAGGTCTCTTCGAGCACATTTCGCTATGCCTTTTTTCTTGCCTCCACCGCGCCGCCGGCGACGGGAATCAATCTGACTGTCGAGAACGTGGAGTTCACAGGCCCCGGCGCCGGCACCACGGCGATGTTCCTTGAGACGGCGTCGAACGCCGGGAGCCTGACGATCGACAACGTCACGAGTACGTCCGTCGAGGGCTATCACCTGCTGATTCAGCGAAATGTAGGAGCCGTAACTGTCACCGACTCGACGTTCACGAACACCGCGTCGAGCCTCTACACGGCGATCATCGACTCAAACTACTTCCTTGGTGCCGGTTGGCCGACTACCGGACTCCACCGCTTCAGCGGGAACACGATCGACGCGCAACGAGGCATTTCGATCCAAGCCGGATTCTTCGGCTTTTACCCCGGTCGCCCGTTCACTGCCGGCGTGCAGATCGACGGCAACACCATCAACCAGTTGACAAGCACCGAATCCCCGGGCACAGCGGCCGGCCGATCAATCGTCGAAGTCGTCAACAGCGCGACGGACGTGAACGGCACCGACGGTGGTGCCCCTCCGGAGACGCTGCTACCAAGCGTCTCCGTGACCGACAACGTTTTGACCGGCAATGGCGCCGCCAACGGCATCACGCTGACCGGCCGCATGGACGGACCCGTGGTGACGGGCAACAACATCCGCGGCAATTCGATCGGCGTGCGGATGTTGAAGTCGGCGATCACCGGGGCGACGGCGCTCAACATTCCTACAAACGTCAACCTGACGCGCAATCAAATCGTCGGCAACTCCACCACAGGGCTTTCCGCGGCCGCAGGCGAGGCGATAACCGCAGACGCGACGAACACCTGGTGGGGCTGCAACGACGGTCCAGGTCAAACCGGATGCGACACCGTCACCCAGCCAGCGACCGACGTGGACGCTGATCCGTGGGCCGTTTTGTCGATCGCACCCGACGACACCGTGCTTGGACCAGCTGCGACCACCGCGGTGAACGCCGCTATCAACACGAACAGCGACGGGGACGCAATCGCCGGCTTCCTGTTCGACGGCACGGCATTCGCTTTCTCGGGTAGCGGCGGATCCGTCGCGCCCGGCTCCGCGCCGACAACAAACTCGATCGCGTCTTCGGATTTCACGTCTTCTGGACTGACTGGACGCAGTGCAACGGCGACGTTCGACAACGAGGCGCTGACATACAACTGGACCGACTACGACACCAGCGCCCCCGTGGTCACGATCCTGTCACCGATGAACGGCAGCGCCGTCTCCACCCCGAATGTGACGCTCACATTCACAGTACTGGACGACCTCGACCCAAACCCGGTCTGCTCGCCACTCAGCGGATCGACGGTCGCGTTGACCGAAGGGGCGAACACGATCGTCGTGACCTGCGAGGACTCGGCGGGAAACATCGGAACCGCCTCGGTCACGGTCAACCTCGACACGACAAAGCCTGTCGTCAACATCCTCACCCCGCAGGACAACACTTCAGTCGCCAGCAGCGTGACCTTCAGCTCACTGACGTACGAAGTCGCAGACTACGGTGACCCGGCGCCGATCTGCACTCCTGTAAACGGGGCGAACATCCCCCTCGTCGACGGTCTGAACACGATCACCGTGACCTGCGTCGACGCAGCCGGGAACGTCGGAACCGACACCGTGAAGGTCACACGGCTTCCCGCGGGCGTAGTTCCGAGTGGTCCGGCAGATCCGCTGCCGACTTGCGCACGCGACCTGATGATCACAAACGTTCGGCTGAAGGGAAGAAAGTCGTTGATCTCGGGCGTCGCCCGTCTGCGCTTCGCGAACCAACGAGTCTCGATCTACTACTTGCCGACTGGTCGCCGCGTGGTAGCCCGACCACGTGTGGCTGCAAACGGCACGTTCACTGCGGTTGTCAATCGTCCGCGTAGCCCGCGCGCAGGCTCCAACAGGGCTCGCTATCGAGCTGCGATCGGAGGCCAGAAGAGCGCCTGGGTCAAGCTGACGCGTCGACTGCGCACCAGCAACGTCCGCTACGACGGTTCAAAATTGCGAGTTCGTGGACGTGTCACCCAGCCGATCATTCGAGGTCGCACTGTTCATGTGAACCGAAGCGACGCTTGCGGCCGTTACCGCAAGATCGGAAACGTGCGCGTGAAACGCAACGGAACCTTCAGCGGTGCAGTCACCACTCCGGCGACGACGGATGGAAATGTCGCGCTGATCAGACTGATCGTGCGCGTTCGAACCGGCGGTCGCGGTAAAAACCGCAACCGCACGTTCACCACATACTCGATCGTTCAGCCGGTGCTACTGGCACCGCGCTGACCGCCGTTCAGCCGGTGCCGGGGTCGCGCCACATCGTGTGGATCACCGGCCCACGCGGGAGTTTCAACTCTTTGACAACGCGAAATCCGTGCCGTGCGTACATATCGACGTTCGCCGGATTACTCGACTCAAGGTACGCGCCGATGCGATCCGCGTCACAGAGTTCCAGGACCGGCGCGAGCAACTGCGATCCCAGCCCTCTCCCCTGAGCCGACGGCTCCACCCCGATCGCCGCAAGATAGAAGTGCGGCTGTTCGGGATGCAAGCGATCGATCTGCATGAGTCCTCGGGCTAGCAGCGGAGCGCGAAACACCAGGCGCGAGACGACGTTCGGTCTGATGATCGCCCACGCTTCGCGAACGGTCAGTTCCGACTCGTCGGGCGGCACCCAAATCGCCGCGCCGAGGTGATCACCCGTGCAGTGAACGAATCCATACGATTGCTTGTGGGTCAGACTCACGTCGAAGTAGCCACGCAGGACGCGCATTCTGTCTGACTCTCGCGGTGCAACCCATCGCGCGAACGGATCGTCCGCGAACGCGTGCACCATCGTCTGCGTCAGCGTGGCGAGGTCCTCGCCCTCCGCCTCGCGAACGACGGATCGGTCAACAGCGGTCAAAGATCCTGAGCGGTTGGGCGTACGAGCAGCATGTTCACGTCCACGTGATCGGGCTGACTGAGCGCGTAGACCACCGCTCGGGCGATGTCCTCGTCAGCCAATGCGCCTGGACCGGCACCCTTGTCGAAGAACGGCGTGTCGACCATTCCCGGCGCGATCAGCGTCGTACGCACGCCCGTACCGTTGAGTTCCTGGCGCAATGACTCGGCCATCCCGTGTACCGCGAACTTGGTCGAGGAATACAACGAGCCGGGCAGGGCTCGCGTTCCGGCAATGCTTCCGGTCAGCACGAAATGTCCCTTGTTCTCGATCACGTCCGGCATCGCCGCGCGCACCGTCAGCGCCGGACCAAGCACGTTCGTCAACACCATGTCGCGCCAGTGATCGACCGATTCGCGTGTGAATCCGCGCGCGCCACCAAACCCCGCGTTTGCGAACACTGCGTCAAGTCGGCCGAAGTGCTCTTTGGCCGTCGCGACCGCCGCCTCCAACTGCTCAAACTCAGTCACATCGCATTTGACCGCCACCGCATGTTCCGGTTTGAGCTCACCGGCCAACGCCTCGAGCTTTTCGAGCGAACGCGCGGCCAATACGACGCGCCAGCCCTCTGCAACTGCCTGTCTTGCGGTTTCGGCGCCGATTCCGGTCGACGCACCGGTGATCAGTAAAACTCTGTTTTCGTTCGGGTTCGCGTGGTGCATGTCACACAAGCTAGCCGTTGGACCTCAATCCGAAAGCAGATGGCTCCCCAGCCGGTCGAACACGAAGTCATGCGCCGGAGCAATCAAGTACCAGTAGACCCCACTCATCAAACTGTCGTTGGTGAGCGTTGCGGTCTGCACCAGACGGGCTCCGCTGGCGCCGGGTTCGACGGTCCAGCTGAGCTTGGCCTCGCCGGGCACCCGCATCTCTGCTACAAGCGCGAGCCGACGCGGCCGCTCGCATTCGACCACGCGCCAGAAGTCGACCGCATCGCCCTGCCGAAGTTCATCGCCGAATGGTCGACCGCGTCGAAGCCCCGGACCGCCTCCAACGCGGTCGATCACGCCACGAACCTTCCAGAGGAACCCAGCGATATTGCCGTAGCCGAACTCTCCGCCAATCCTTGAGATGCGCGAGAAAACTTCTTCATCCGAGAGCTCGGTCTCAAACGTTCGAGTCTCGGAGAATCGCTCTTTACTTGGCATCAGACGCAGGCGTCCGCCGACCTCCCGAACCCGAGCCGGGATCGAGGCGTCGGTCCAGCGGGACTCGCGTTTCGTGCGTGATTTCTCGCGCGCCAATGCGCGTCGAACGCTCGTGCGATAGTCGGCAAGTTCCAGCGGAATCCAATCGCGAATCCGGACATCTCGACAAATCACGTCGTTGCGCAGCCCGTCAATCAGTGGTCTGGCAATGCTCATATCCACGCTGGTCACAAGATGTAGCCAGTAGGAGCTGAGTCGCGGAGTGAGCACCGGTACGGTCAGAATCCGAACACGTCTGCCCTGCTCCACGGCACATCGTCGCATCATCTCGGCGTAGGTCAATACGTCTCCGCCACCGATCTCAAGCGTCTCACCCACCGTGCGCGGCTCGTCGAGCACGCCGATCAAATATGAAACGACGTCGCGAATGCCGATCGGCTCACAGCGGCTACTCACCCAGCGCGGCGTGATCATCAATGGAAGTTTGCGCGAGAGGTCGCGGATGATTTCAAAGCTGGCGCTCCCCGACCCGACGATGATCGCCGCCCGCAGCTCTGTGACCGGCACGCTGGTGGTGCGCAGAGCGTCGCCGGTTTCGTGCCGACTCTTGAGGTGTTCCGACAGTTCGTCATCTTGCGATCCCAATCCGCTGAGGTAGATGATTCTCTGCACGCCGGCGCGCTCACATGCGGCGGCAAAGTTTTCCGCGCCGCGAATGTCGGTGTCGCCAAAGTCGCCGCCAACTCCAAGCGAGTGGACGAGGTAATAGGCGACTTCAACTCCGGCGAGCGAGTCGTCGAGCGACTCGCTCTTCTGAACGTCGCCCTGGAAGGCCCTCAGTCGATCGTTGGACGCAGCCTCGACGCTCGCCAACTTCTGTGGCGTACGTGCAATCGCGTGGATTTGGTAGGCGCCGTCCTCGAGTAGGCGATCGAGCAGGCGGCCGCCCACGTAACCGGTGGCACCGGCGATCGCGACGGTACGCGATTCAGGCACCGCTGCGGGCCTGCTCGCCCAATCGCGCCTGTTCGCCGAGCCACTCGTGCATCGCGTCGCGAGCCTCGTTGCCCATCTTCTTGAACACCGGCGCGAAGAACGGACCGATCGCCTTGAAACCACCTTTCATCGTCACATCAGCGCGATAGGTGATCGCGGAACCGGACGCTGTCGGCTCGACTGTGATCGTGTCGATCGAGACCGATCCAGAGTTCTCACCGCGCAGCACAACCCGGCGCGGAGCGTCGAACTCGACGATCTCGTACTCGATGGCGTTCTCGCGTCCGAAAATTTTCATCTGTAGCTCGAAGCGAGCACCCTCGCCCACAGCGCCGTCATTGAGCTGCTTGGATTTGAGCGTCGCAGGGTCCCAATGCTGAGCATTGGCGAAATCCGCCATCAGCGCGAATGCGCGATCTGCGGGTAGGTCGGACTGGACGGTTGCTTCGTAGTTGGCCATGCCTATGACTACGGATTCAATCAGCGATCGGATGCCGCTGCGCTGACGCCGATCAGGCCGACATGCGAACGTGACGGGTGAAACCACCATCGGGCCCAGCGGCTGCGTCTATCTCGTCGGCCACACAGACCTGATTGCGCCCGCCGTTCTTTGCGCGATAAAGCGCGGCGTCTGCTTGAGCGAACACGCTGTCGTAATCAAAGATCTCGCCAAAGCTCGACGCGCTGACTCCAAGGCTCATCGTTACGGCCTGGCCTCCACGCAGCCCGCGTCCGAGCACTTTGTGCAGCTCGAGCGCGAATTCGGTCGCCTCCGACAGATCGGCACCGGGCAGCAGCACGAGAAACTCCTCGCCACCGATCCGGTAGGCAAGGTCAAAGGCACGAAGCTCCTTGCGCAGTACATAGGCGATGTCTTTGAGCACGGCGTCGCCGACTGCGTGTCCGTGAGTGTCGTTGACTTCCTTGAAATGGTCGATGTCAGCGACGATCACACCGACCGGTTCTGCCACGTAGTGCGAACGCTCTGCGAGTTCGATCGTGCGATTGCGCAACGCGGATCGGTTCAGCAATCCCGTGAGCTGGTCGATCACGGCCTCCGTGCGGTGTTCAAGATCGGAATGCATCAACGCGGTCGAGAGGATTGCGATCGCAAGCACCGTCGCGATCGACGAAAGCACGTATGTGGGATTGTCAACCACCGCAGCGGCGTTAACACCAAATGCGACCAGCAACATCATCAGCACCGTCATCACGACTCCGGCCACCACGCCGCGCACCGAGAACCGCGCGGCGAGCGTGATGATCGGGATCGCGAACCAGCCGAATGCGGGCGACTCTGGACCGCCAGTGAGCGCGACGCTGGACGCGATCATCAGCTCCGCTCCGGCCCAACCGGCAAACAGGTAGTACTCGGGTCGTGCAGAGACCTCGGTGCGTGCTCCGGCGACTTTGAAGAAGACGCCAGCGACAACGAGCGCAATCAATGGCCACCAACCTACCCAGGGCCCGGAAACGATCAGCGCAACGCCAAGAACGCCGAGTGCGACCAAACGCAGGGGCTGGATCCGTCTGTCCATGTCGAGCATGCGCTCACGGTCCATCCCGTCCTTGATGAGCCAAGAGTCTGCCATCACCCCATGTCATCGGCTTTTCGGTACCAAAGGTTGAACGAGCCACGCAGGCCGACAGGAGCGCAAACCCGCATCCAGACAGGGTTTTCAACCGGCAATAAGTGACTTCTCAGTCAGTTTCGACGGCGGCGACAATCCGACCCAAGCCGTCAAAGCAAACTCGGCACTTCGTGGCTTCGCCGCGTAGTGCCGAGGCAAACCTGCGTGGAACGCGTCGCCGCGAAGGCGGCGACAATCCAAAACCTGCGTGGAACGCG